>CANQUI010000070.1 GCA_947626995.1 uncultured Eisenbergiella sp.
ACCCTGCTTGTCCGTCGCTCGAAAAACCTTGATTTTCCAGTGTTTTCAAAAGTATCGTTATCTAACGTCAGCTTTTGCGCGCCCCGCGTTTTTAAGAATGATGCAGGACATCGAGGACGGGCGCGTAAACTGCGTCGTCGTGAAGGATTTGTCCAGATTCGGGCGGGACTATATTGATACGGGAAAATATCTGGAGCGTTACTTCCCGGATCACGACATACGGTTTATTTCCATAACGGATCATATCGACAGCATGAAGCAGGCCTACGATATGCTGATCCCCATCAAAAACATTTTTAACGAGCAATATGCGCGGGATATTTCCAAAAAGGTTTGCGCCTCCCTGCGCACGAAACAAAAGGCCGGGGAATTTATCGGGGCCTTTGCCTCATACGGCTACCGAAAATCCCCCACCGATAAAAACCGGCTTTTGATCGACGAATATGCCGCCGGCGTCGTCCGCCGGATTTTTGAGATGTATCTTGCCGGCTGCGGCAAAAACAGGATCGCGGCGGTGTTAAATCAGGAGGGGATCGTCTGTCCCTCCGAATATAAAAGGCGAAACGGCGAGAATTACAGAAACAGCCACAGGCTGGAGAGCACCTCCTATTGGACCTATTCCACGGTCAACCGTCTGCTGCAAAACGAGATGTATACGGGGAATATGGTTCAGGGCAAAAAAACCCAGCGCATGAAGGGCAGGCAGCGCGCCCGGGAAAAAGAGGACTGGATCATCGTAAAGGGGACGCATGAGGCGATCATCGGGGCGGATACCTGGGAGAAGGCGCAGGATCTGTTGAAACGCCGGACGCGCAGTCTGGATTTAACCGCCAACAGGACGGTTTTCGCCGGGTATTTAAAGTGCGGGGACTGCGGCAGGTCGCTGGTCAAAAAGACAGGGGCGAAGGGAGAGGGAAAGGACTTGGAAAACCTCCGTTATTATTGCGGGACCTACGTGCGTTCCGGCAGACAATACTGCACCGCCCACCCCATAGCCCATTCGGTGTTGGAGAAAATCGTCCTGGACGATCTGGCGGCGCTTTTGCGCAATCAGAAGGATCTGGAAAAAACCGTAAAAGAAGCGTGCGCCCAGGCGGGAAAAAAGGAACGGGACGCGGATCGAAAACGGGACGGTTTATGCGCACAGCTGGAAAAGATCCGGAAGCTGAAGCAGTCTGTTTATGAGGATTACCGGCAGGAGCTGATTTCAAAGGCGGAATATGTAGCGTACCGACAGGATTATTGCGAGCGGGAACAACAGCTGGAAAAGCAGCTGGAAAGCCTGAAAGACGATAGAAAGCAGGATCCCGGCGAGGGGCTTTTGGAAACGCCGTGGATCAAACGGCTGCTTTCCGGTGGCGGCATCGAAAGGCTGGATCGGGAGACGGTGGTGGAAATGATCCGGGAGATCCGGGTGTACGAATCGCATAAAATAGAAATCGACTATAATTTTTCCGACGAGCCGGCGGCGTTTCTCAAAAGACAGGAAGAGACAGGCTGACGCAGAATCCGTTCGGTTTGGCTTACGGCCGCCGCAATCGTCTTCCGCCCCATGCGGCGTCAAAGCTTAAGGCCACCTTTTTCTGATCGGTCTGGACGCAATAAATGGGAAGCTCCCTGCCGTTTACGGCGTTGGAGGTGGTGGGGATCAAAGTCTGGGGGGCCAGCAGGAAACAGGCCCGGACAAACGCCAGCACACCCAGTAAAAAGAGGCAGTTTTGAAAAGCCGTGGTATGGACGAACTCCTGCAGCGTGGGGCCAAGGGCGTAATGTCTGCATTTGTTCTGGATCAGACGGAAAAAATCTTTCATTGTCAGGTTCCTGAAATTTTATTGTTACATTTTATGAGGACAGGGCGGGAAAATATGATAGAAGAGAAACGCAAACGCGCCGGTTTTGGGTTGTCAAGCGGACGGTTTCATAGTAAAATGGTTCGGGAAAGCAATGTGGAAAACGAGGCGTATCATGTGGAAGGATAACATCAGAAGGGTGGTTCCCTACACGCCGGGCGAGCAGCCTGCGCGGACGGACATCCTCAAATTAAATACCAACGAGAATCCCTATCCGCCCTCCCCGCGGGTAGAGGAGGTACTAAAAGGGTTTGACGCCAAAATGCTGCGGCGGTATCCGGATCCGGAGGCAAAAGAACTGGTGGAAGCGCTGGCGAAGCGCTTTTGTTTAGAGCCGGAGCAGATTTTTGTGGGAGTGGGTTCCGACGATGTGCTGGCCATGGCCTTCCTTACCTTTTTTAACGGGAAGGAGCCGATCCTGTTTCCGGATGTGACCTATTCCTTTTACGAGGTGTGGGCGTCGCTGTTTGGCATCCCGTACCGGTGTCCGGCGCTGGACGGGCATTTTCAGATCCGGCCGCAGGATTATCTGACGGCAAACGGCGGCATCGTGTTTCCCAATCCCAACGCGCCCACCGGCGCAGCGCTGCCCCTTGCCGAGGTGGAGAAAATCGTGGCGGGCAACCCGGACAGCGTGGTGATCGTGGACGAGGCCTATGTGGATTTCGGCGCCCAAAGCGCCATGGGGCTTTTGGACCGCTACGAGAATCTTCTGGTGGTGCAGACCTTTTCCAAATCCAGGTCTCTGGCGGGGATGCGGATCGGATTTGCCGCGGGATCAAAAGAACTGATCGGCTATTTAAACGACGCCAAGTTTTCGTTCAATTCGTACACGATGAACCGCCTTACCATTGCCTGTGGGAAGGCCAGTGTGGAGGATGAGGCTTATTTTTCGGAGACGACAAAGCGGATTGCAGACACCCGGGAGCGGATGAAACAAGAGCTTTTTCAGCTGGGATTTTCGTTCCCCGATTCCCGGGCGAATTTCCTTTTTGTCACCCACGACATTGTCCCGGCCCGGGAACTGTTTGAAGCGCTCAAACAGGCGGGGATTTACGTCCGTTATTTTCCGAAACCCCGGATCGACAACTATCTGCGCATTACGGTGGGGACGCAGGAGGAGACGGACCGCCTGACGGCCTTTTTGAAAAAATATTTAAAAGACAGGAGAGTATGATGGAACAGATCGCAATATGGTTTGCCTCTACGCTGGGGCAGTACATTTCAAAAGAAGCAGTGGTTTTTCTCATTTCGATGATCCCGATTCTGGAGCTGCGGGGCGGGCTGGTGGTATCCAAGCTCATCGGCGTGCCGTTACTGACGGCGATCCCGCTGTGCATTGTGGGCAATATCATTCCCATTCCGTTCATTCTGCTGTTTATCCGGCAGATCTTCAAATGGCTGAAAAAAGTCCCGTTCTTTGCCAAGATCATTGTCAAGCTGGAGGACCGCGCCATGCGCAAGAGCGACTCCATCAAGCGTTATGAGTTCTGGGGGCTGGCGCTGTTTGTAGGGATCCCGCTGCCCGGCACCGGAGCCTGGACCGGCTCCCTGATCGCCGCGCTTTTGGAGCTGGATTTTAAAAAGGCGATTCTGGCAGAGCTTCTCGGGGTCGCGATGGCCACCGTTATCATGTCCGTTTTCAGTTACGGGCTGTTGGAAATTCTGTTTTAAGGACAGGGATCATGGAAGCATACGGAGATTTCGCCCAGGTGTATGATCTGCTTATGGATGACATACCCTATGGGCAGTGGTGCGATTTTGTGACAGAGACGCTGCAGAAAAACGGGATTCAAGACGGGATCGTTTTGGATCTTGGCTGCGGCACGGGCGCCATCACGGAACGGCTGGCGCGGCGGGGCTATGATATGATCGGGATCGACCAATCCGACCGGATGCTGGATATGGCCGTCAAAAAGCGGGAAGCGTCCGGACTGGATATTTTGTATCTGCAGCAGGATATGAGGGACTTTGAACTGTACGGCACCGTGCGGGCCGCGATCTGTCTTTGCGATTCCCTGAATTATCTGCTGGAGGAGGAAGAGATTTGTCAGTGCTTCCGGCTGGTAAACAATTATCTGGATCCCGGCGGGATTTTCCTGTTCGATTTTAATACGGTATACAAATACGAGACGGTCATCGCGGACGCCGTCATTGCGGAAAATCGGGAGGATTGCAGCTTTATCTGGGAAAATTACTTTGATAAGACCAGTTCGGTCAATGAATATGATCTGACCTTTTTTGTGAGAAAGGAAGGCGATCTGTTCTCCCGATTCACAGAAACCCATCTGCAGCGGGGCTACACGCCGGCGCAGATGAGACGGCTTTTGGAAGAGGCCGGCCTTACGTTTCTGACGGCGCTGGACGCCGATACCCATGCAAAGCCCACAAAGGAAAGCCAGCGGATCTATATGCTCGCGAAAGAAAAGGGGAAAAGCCTATGACGGATTATATGGTTCGAGGCGCGGCGGCGGACGCTCAGATCCGGGCTTTTTGTGCCTCCACAAAAGAGACGGTGGAAACGGCCAGGGCGCTCCACAATTTGAGCCCGGTGGTAACGGCGGCGCTGGGCAGGCTGCTGACCGCAGGGGTGATGATGGGCGCCATGCTGAAGGAGGATTCGGACCTGCTTACCCTGCAGATCAAAGGCGACGGCCCGGTGAAGGGGCTGGTGGTAACGGCCAACGCCCGGGGCGAGGTCAAGGGATACGCGCAGAACCCGGGAGTCATTTTGCCGGCCAATGACCGGGGAAAGCTGGATGTGGGCGGCGCCGTGGGACGCGGGACGCTGTCGGTGATCCGGGATATGGGGCTCAAAGAGCCGTATGTGGGCCAGACCAATCTGCAGACCGGGGAGATCGGAGACGATCTGACCTGGTATTTCGCCAGTTCGGAACAGGTGCCTTCCTCGGTGGGGCTGGGCGTTTTGATGAACCGGGACAACACGGTGCGCTGCGCGGGCGGATTTCTGATCCAGCTCATGCCTTTTGCGCAGGAGGAAACCATCCGGCGGCTGGAAGAAAACCTGTCCGCAATCACCTCCGTGACGGCCCTTCTGGATGCAGGATTGTCCCCGGAGGAAATGCTTTCGCGTCTTCTTGCCGGGTTTGACATGCAGATTACGGAAAAAAAGCCCTGCCGGTTTTTGTGCGGCTGCACAAAGGAGAGGGTGGAAAAGGCGCTTCTTTCCATCGGCAAAAAAGAACTGGACGAGATCATTGCCGACGGCAAGCCCATTGAGGTCAACTGTCATTTCTGCAATCAAAATTATACCTTTGGAATAAAAGAACTGAAACAACTCCGGGACAGAGCAGGCAGGTAAGCGCCGGGGGCGGCAGGATAGGAGGAAAGGATGAAAGACGGATATCTGAAAGCGGCCGCGGCAACGCCGAAGATCAGGGTGGCGGATCCGGCTTATAACGCCGGGGCGATTTGCGCCTGTCTGGACGACTGCTATGCGCGCAGGGCAAAGCTGATCGTGCTGCCGGAGCTGTGTCTGACAGGGTATACCTGTCAGGATCTTTTTTTACAGGAGAGGCTTCTTACGGCCGCCCGGGAGGGGCTGCGCCGGGTGATCGCCCATACGGCGGGAAAGGACGCCCTGGTCTTTGTGGGGCTGCCCTTCGAGGTCGACGCAAAGCTGTACAATGCAGCGGCGGCCATATCGGACGGAAGACTGTTGGCCCTGATTCCCAAACGCTATCTGCCCAATTATGCGGAATTTTATGAAATGCGTCATTTTGCGCCCGGCCCGGCCCGGGTGAGGGAAGTGGATTTTGACGGACAGGCGGTGCCCTTTGGCGGCAATATCCTGCTGGACTGCACCACGATGCCGGGACTGAAGGTGGGCTGTGAAATCTGTGAGGACGTCTGGGCGCCGGATCCGCCTTCCACGGCCCACGCTGCCGCAGGCGCCACGGTGATTGTCAATCTGTCCGCCTCCAACGAGACGGTGGGAAAGGACGCATATCGCAAAAGCCTGTTGGAGGCCACCAGTGCCAGGCTGCTGTCCGGGTACGTCTATGCCAGTGCCGGGGAGGGGGAATCGACGCAGGATCTTGTCTTTTCCGCCCACAATATGATTCTGGAGAACGGCACCATCCTGGCGGAGGCGGCGCGTTTTCGCGGCGAAACCGTATGTTCCGAGCTGGATCTGTCCCGTCTGCGTCATGAGCGCAGGCGGATGACCACCGTGTCCGGCGTACAGGAGGAAGCGTATCGCAGGGTTCCTTTTGCCCTGCGCTGCGAAGAGACCGAACTGACCAGAACGTACGCGCCGTTTCCCTTCGTCCCGTCGGAGGAAGGACAGCGCAGCAGACGCTGTGAGGACATTCTGTCGATTCAGTCCTACGGCCTGAAAAAAAGATATGAGCATACGGGATGCAAAAGCGCCGTGATCGGCGTGTCGGGCGGGCTGGATTCCACGCTGGCGCTGCTGGTGACGGCGCGGGCGTTCGATATGCTGGGATATGACAGGAAGGGGATTTTGGCGGTAACGATGCCCTGTTTTGGGACCACCAGCCGGACCTATGACAATTCGTGCCGGCTGGCCCGGGCGCTTGGCGCTTCCCTGAAGGAAATCCCCATTCAGGATGCGGTGCAAATTCATTTCCGGGATATCGGGCAGGATAGCGGGACGCATGACGTGACCTATGAAAACGGACAGGCCCGGGAACGGACCCAGGTACTGATGGATCTGGCAAATCGCACCGGCGGGCTGGTGATCGGAACCGGCGATATGTCGGAGCTGGCGCTGGGATGGGCCACCTACAACGGCGATCACATGTCCATGTACGGGGTAAACGCAGGCGTGCCCAAAACGCTGGTCCGCCATCTGGTCAGATACTATGCGGATACCTGCGGCGACGGAGTCTTAAAGGCGGTTCTTCTGGATGTTTTGGATACGCCGGTGAGTCCGGAGCTGCTCCCGCCGGTGGACGGCGTGATCAGCCAGCGGACCGAGGAGCTGGTGGGGCCGTACGAACTGCATGACTTCTTTTTGTATTACGTGCTGCGCTGCGGATTTCCCCCTTTCAAAATCTATCGGATCGCCCTTCGTTCCTTTGCAGGGATCTATGAACCGGAGACGGTGAAAAAATGGCTGAAGGTTTTTTATCAACGATTTTTTGCCCAGCAGTTCAAGCGCTCCTGCCTGCCCGACGGCCCGAAGGTCGGCAGCGTGGCGGTCTCCCCCAGAGGGGATCTGCGTATGCCCTCCGACGCTTCTCTGGCCGCCTGGCGGGCGCAGCTGGAGGAACTGTGAGACAATGGCGCGTCAGTCCTTGGGCAGCGCCGCTTTTTCAAGCGCGGCCTGAATCGCGCCCAAAAGCAGCTGGGAGGTATATTTGTTCTCGTCGGGATAGGTGATGTCGGAAAGCGTCTGCCGTTCGCAGATCTGATCCGCGATGGTTTCCAGACAGGGCTCCATCAGCGGATACATGGTGGAGACGACCTCGCTTAAGTTCACCAGCCGGATGGAATTGATACAGGACTCATCCACGACCACTTCAATATCCACGGTGCCCTCGCCCAGCGAAAGGCAGGTGGTATATTTCCCGGGAACGTAGCGGGCGGTATCCCGGGAGTAGGCCGGTTTCTCGCCCTGCTTTTGGGGCAGGAACATCAGGATCATCAGGATGAGGAACAAAACGGCCAGCAGAATAAAAACCCCGGTATATATCAATTCTTTCAGATGCACTACGATGATTTTTGTTTTGGAACTCATTGTGTCAACCCTACGCCATTTGTTGTTTAAATGTACGCGGCAGCAGGGCGGAATATGAATGAAAAAGGAGAAAGGCATGAAAATCCGGTTTACCAAGATGCACGGATGCGGCAACGATTATATCTATATCAACGGATTTGAAGAAAAGATTTCGGATCAAAACAAACCGGCGCTTGTCCGAACCATGAGCCACCGTCACTTCGGGATCGGAGGAGACGGCGTGATTTTCATTAACCCGTCCCAGGAGGCCGACTTTGAGATGGAAATGTACAATGCCGACGGCAGCCGCGCCGAGATGTGCGGAAACGGGATCCGCTGTGTGGCGAAATACGTCCACGACAGGGGGCTGACAGACCGGGAGCGGTTTTCGATTCTCAGCGGCGGACAGATCAAGTATATGGAGCTGACGGTGGAAAACGGGGAAACAAAAGCGGTTCGTGTGGATATGGGAAAGCCCGTTTTAGAGCCGGCGCAGATCCCGGTGGAGGCGTCCGGTTTGCAGGTTGTGGACGAACCCATCCAGGTGCAGGGACAGGAGTACCGGATGACCTGCGTATCCATGGGCAACCCCCATGCGGTGATTTTTTGCGACAGGATCGATGAAATGGATCTGGAAAAGATCGGCCCTTCTTTTGAAAATCATCCGCGGTTTCCAAGAAGGACCAATACCGAATTCGTTCAGATTTTGGATCGGGACCGGGTGAAAATGCGCGTCTGGGAACGGGGGACGGGAGAAACGCTGGCCTGCGGCACCGGATGCTGCGCCACAGTCGTGGCGGGCGTCCTAAACGGCCTCACCGGGCGGCGCGTGACGGTATCCGTGCTGGGCGGCGAACTGTGCATCGAGTGGGACGAGCGGACCGGCCACGTATTTATGACCGGGCCGGCGGCCTTTGTATTCGACGGAAAGATCAGCCTTCCGGATCCTTTATAAAGCGGAGAAACATCGCTGCCGTCTCCGGGCGGGAGGTGTTGGAAAGCACCGTAAACAGCGTGGGGGAACGGCCGTCCGCAAAGAGAGAGGAACCGCTCAGATCGACGGCCACCGCGATTTCTCCTGCGTCGTCGTCCGGAAGATCCCGATAGACCAGCCGGTCGGCGTAATCTTTCAGCAGATCGTCCGGGAGGATCTGCGTAAGATCGGCGAAAACGCCGTCCCCTGCGTTTCGGTCAAAGCACTCCTGATCGCAGACAAGGACATCCAAAGCCCCGGCGGCCATGTTGGCCGTGAGCTTCTGGAAATTGGCGTAGGATATATCATCCGCAGAATCGTAGTCGATGTTCATATCCCAGAAAAAGACGGATTCGTATTTTCGGGGATTCATGCCGGTATAGGAGAGAAAGTCCTCAGAAAACTGCGCGGAGTCGATCCCGGAGGCGAGGGAGACGTTCACGAAAGCCGCCTCCAGCGCGGGATGCTTGGCGGTGACGGCATGAAAGATCATGCTGCCGCCGGCCCATACCAGAAAGAGAACCACCAGCGTATGGATTTTATAATATTCCCAGAACCAGGACAGTTTTTCCCGAAACGGTCTGCCCTTCAGCTTCCGGCGCTGTTCTTTTACTTCGTCCCATACGGAATTTCCTGCGGCCATGCCCTTTTCTCCT
>CANQUI010000071.1 GCA_947626995.1 uncultured Eisenbergiella sp.
TTTTCCGCGCAGTGTTTTCTGCGCATGATGGTTCATTAAGGAATTTTCCTTTTCTGCGCACTATCTTCTGCGCATGACAGGTTCCTTTGAGGAATTCTTCTTTTCTGCACACTCTCTTCTGCGCATGATAATTCCCTTTGACGGCTCCTTACATTTCATCCATGACAAAGTCAACCAGATCGCCGATGGTTTCAAATTTTCCGAATCTTGCTACCGGGATCATCACGTCAAAATCGTTCTCGATGGAAGCGCTCATGGCTACACGCTGGGAGGAAGATACGCCCAGTTCCTCTGCGATATTGGTGTCCTCCTTGATGTTGGCCGCGTCCTTGCCAAATGCCATTGCTGCGAATTCGATCATCTTTGCTGTTACTTCTTCTCTGTTCATAATTTTGTTCTCCTTTTCTTTTTTTGATAACCGCCGGTGTGTTTCAGGTGGCAGCGGTTATCGTTTTTTGTTATGAGCTTACTATATCAGAGAGCCTCCGAAATATATGTGCCGTATGGCACATTCAGCAATAATTTTTTACAGATTATTTCCCGGCGGTATCTTTTTGTGGAAATACTGCCGGGCAGTTGATATAATATATCTGAAACGGACGAGTGGAATTCAGAAAGATTCCCCGGCGGGGAAGGAGGCAGACGCATATGGCGTATCCGGAAATAAAAGAATATCTTACGCGCGCCGGTATCCGCAGGATCACCCGGCTGGATGAGACACTGCTGGAAACATTCGGACAGACGGAAGGGGAAAGACATATAGAAAAACTGACAGAACTGTTTGACCTGTCGGAGAAGAGGATGATGTTCGGCTCAGAGGAAACGGATTATCTCCGCCGTCAGGAGGAGCTTGTGGATTATCTGAATCAAAGCCTGGAGATGAGTCTTCTGGCGGCTTCCTTTTATGACCGCATTTTTTTCCGGAAGGTTATGGAATATGTGGTGAGTTACGGACATTTTGAGAAGGGAGACATTTTTGATCTGGGGTGCGGAAATGGAATCCTGACCTGTTTTCTCGCATTGGGAAATCCTGAGTCTTCCGTGACGGGACTGGATCTGTCCTCCTGTGCTCTTTCTTCGGCGAAGGAGCTTGCGGACAGGCTTCAGGTACGCAATGTAGATTTTACCGAACCGAAACCGCCGGAAAAGAAAAAGTGCGGTACCTTATTTTCCTGCCGTACCGCCCATGAAAACGTTCCCTGGAGAACTCTCCTGGAAGAAAGCACCATGCCTGCGCTGACCCTGAATGAACAGATAAGGCGGCATGAAAAATATGCAGAGGAACTTTCCTCGCTGATGAACCCTCAGGGGTATCTCATCAGCGTGGAACGTTATGAGGACGACAATGCATACGCCGGTTTCCTTCATGCGCTGGAAAACGCAGGCTTCTCCCGGATACGCGGAACGCATATGCAGTTTTCCTGCAGAAACGGAGATGAAACAGCTGTGTTTCAGGCAATCATTATGCAAAAAGCATAGCCGTCTCCCTGCCTCTGATCGCGCACCAGGGCTTTGTCTGCGGGCGGTAAGACTCACAGGCAGAGCTTTTATCAGGTTAACCGATCAGAACCTTTTTTCCGCAAAAAGCGAAGCCGTATTTCCGGATCTGCTCTTTCCTGAAGCCACGGGCAATGAGCCCGGCTTCATACTGTTTCTCATCAATCTGCGCCAGCGCGGCCGCTACTGTATCGGAAAGATCTTTCTCCTCCTCCTGCTCCTGAACCTTGAATTCCAGAATCATAGCGTCCTCTTTCGGATCTTTTGGCTCCAGCATCACATCATAACGGCCGAAACCGCTTTCCCGGTTTGATGTCAGAATGTACCGGTCAGCAAGTTCCACCAGCAAACCGAGAACAAAGCCATGATAAAAACGCTCCGGCTCTTCCCCGGAAGGATGCTTTCCTGTATCGAAATAACTGAAGGTCTGCAGGGCTACCCGATTCATGTAACGATTCATGGCCTTTTTGTCTCCCAGAAGCAGTGCCCTGATAAAATCACTGTAATCAGACTGGTTTCTTCCAAACCAGTTCTTAACCATACGGCAGAACATCCGCCTTACCTCCAGATTCGTCAGAGCCAGCTCATACTTGGGCTCCGCCCAGTCTTCCGGTTCCCGGTAACCGACTACCCTCAGATAACCGCCGGCCAGCAGAAGGCTCCAGATCGCCGCTTCATTTTCATCCAGCTGAGCATATACCACCTGTTCATCCAGTTCCACAGACAGATGCTGTCCTGAAAGGAGCTGCTCAAAGTTCTGTTTCAGGTCCACATTTCCCTCCCGCAGCAGCTTTCCCACCAGACTGTTGGAACTGGTATTCGTCCAGTAGTCGCCTGCTTTTTTCTTGTCCAGGAAGTTGATGATCGACCAGGGATTATAAATATCTTTCACATTTCCAAAACAAAATCCATCATACCAGCGCTTTACCTCTGACTTTCGTTCCGGCATTTCATATTCATCCAATGCCTGAAACACTTCCTCCTCCGTAAATCCAAAGCAATCCGCATATTTTTCCGAGGTTGTTGTCACCACTTCCAGATTATTCAGATCTGAAAAGATGGATTCCTTGCTCACCCTTGTAATTCCGATCATAATTGCCCGCTCCAGATAAGGATTGGTTTTGAAAGCGGCGTTGAACAGATTCCGGATGAATTCCGCCAGCTCTTCCCAGTATCCTCCTACATAGGCTTCCTGCATGGGCGTATCATATTCATCCAGAAGAATGATCACTTTTTTTCCATAATACCGCATCAGATAGCCGGACAAAGCGTTCAGAGAATCCGCGGCAATATAGTCCTCCATATCGCCGGAGACTTTCCGGTATAATTTTTTCTCCCGGTCATTTAATTTGCCGCTGTCCAGGAGGAAGTCATATTTGTCAAACAGTTTGGCAATACCCTCGCAGATTTTTTTTCGGGCGTTGGAAAAAGAGGTCTCCTTAACCCCGGCAAAGGTCAGGAAGATCACCGGGTAAGCTCCCTGCAGCCGCCGATACGCTTCATCCTCCCACACGGACAGTCCCTGAAAAAGATCCGTCCTGCCGGCGTATTCGTTGGAAAAAAATTTTTCCACCATACTCATAGTCAGCGTCTTCCCGAACCGCCGTGGGCGTGTAATGAGAGTCACATCATCATCCGATTCCCACCATTCACGGATAAACCGGGTTTTATCAATATAAAAATTGTTGTTCATTCTCAGCTTCTCAAAATCCTGACGCCCGATGCTCACCCTTCTGGTCATATTCCGCCTCCTCTCTTCCTGCCTGTTTCTTTTTCCTTCCACAAGATACATCTAAAATAACTCTTCCGCCTTCCTGTCCATTGCGAGCAGAATCTCCGTAACCGCATCGCCGCGCAGGCTTTGTCCTGAGGGGGAAGTTCCCATAAAGGGCACCCAGGACATTTCCTTCACATGCCTGATCTCCTCATGCTTATGTTCCTGCTCCTCCAGCAGATGACAATATGGCACATAGGTGTGCAGTCCGCTCATAAGCATATCGCTGTGACGTATATTCAGCAGCGCGCGGAGAAAAAACAGCCGGGCCATGTCTGTACTAGGAAAAAGAGGAGCCGCCAGTTCCACAATCTCCCGGAAACGGTTCTTCTCCCCGATCTCCTCCGAGAGATCCAGGATCCTGTTCACCGTCTTTTCCGTACTTCCTGAAATATTCGTCAGATAATTTCCGGGCCGGTTTTTCAGCAATGCCTTCAGCCTCTGAGCCGCGTGAGATTCAAACATCCGCAGTCTGCCATCCGACGTTTTTTCAGTCTGCGCATCCTGGGAAATTCCGACAAAATCCACCGGTACAAGATAATACAGCTGAAGCATGGCGTCCAGTATGCTGACGCTCCGCCTGTTTTCCGGAAAGCCCAGAAGCTTCTCCGCCTCGGGAATGCAATGAATGACTGCATCCATCTGAGCGTCTGAAAAGGATTTTCTCAGCCGCAGATTCTCCCTGAGCCTTTCCCGGTAGTCCGGAGATTCCCGGAACATGAGCATTCCGCATCTGCGCAGAAGAGCCGCGCATTCTGCAACTGTCTGCCCCGGAAGAGGACAGCAGGGAAGGATCACCCGCTCCGCGCTGTAAAGCTTCTGAATCAGCGCGACCGCTGCAAAATCCTTTTTTCCATACCCTCCCAGAGCACTGGACACCGGAAGAGACAATATCAGATCCGCCCCGGCTTCCTTCCATTTCCGGGCCCGCTGTTTCGCGGAACAGCCCGCCGGCAGTCCGTTGGAAAAAAATTCCCCCTCAGAGATCACGGTCAGTATATCCGGTTTCAGGTCGGAACGTATCCTTTCCACGATTCTGATATCCTCTGAAAATGGCCGCGCCGCATTCTCAATCAATACTATATTCTTCATAAATCACCTGTAAACAATCTGCCTCAAAACACAGGAAAAGGGCGCCGCCCTGACAGACTCAGCGCCCTTGAAATTTATACCGGCTGTACCGGCATTTTACCGCGTACGGAAATGTGTCCCAGTTTCCGTGCAGGCATTTCGGAAATGCCGGACCACTTATCGCTCACCGATTAACCGGACTTTATTCCGGCTGAAATCACCTGAAAATACAAAAAATTTCAGTCTGCGCGTTTCTCAGGCAATCTCCTACATCACTTCACGGTACTTGCGGATATCTCTGGTAAGCTCTTCCACTCTGTCTCCCTCAGAGTATTCCCGCTCCACAATATGCGCGCAGCACCCGTTGGCGTCCGCGGCCTTTACCATCTCTTTCCAGTCTACCAGACCTTCGCAGGCATGGCAGTTGATTTTGCGCTGATGATCCATCTGAGCCAGAACCTCCTCCGGGAAGATCGGCCGTCCGTTTTCGTCCTTCTCAAAACCGTCGAAATCCATGAAGGGCTGCGGCCCGATCGCCTCGCTGCTCTCCTTCACATGGAGGAGCTTCACTCTTCCGCTGTATCTCTTCACATGCTCGATGGGATCCACGCCTGCTGCCGCACACCATCCGGCATCCAGCTCAAAGCCTACCAGCTCCGGATCCGTCTCATCCAGAAGAATATCAATGATCCGGGCGTCCTCGCAGGGTGCGAACTCCTGGGTATGATTGTGATAGGTAACCATCAGGCCGCTCTTTTTGGAAATCTCTCCCAGCTCATTCAGACGTTTCGCGAAAGCGTGAACCTCCTCCGCGTTCCTCATGGTTTCCATGCCGATTCCGATAAAGCTGCATCCGATCTCCTTCGCATAGGGAATCAGGGATTCCAGCGCGTCTTTTCCGGGAACATGCATGGAAATCGCCTCAAGGTGATACTTCTCCAGCAGCTCCTTCATCTCCTGGGCAGGAATCTGAAAATCCGGTCCGAACAGCTCTACGCCGTCATATCCCATCTCCGAAGCAATTTTCAGATTCTCCCGGCTGTCATTGTGCGCGCCGTCCATAAAAGAGTACATCTGAAGATAAATTTTTCCCATAATCCAATTCCTCCTTATCCTGTCTGTGATCAGTTGTTTCCGCGGTCCGCAGTTCATTTTCACAACAAAACGGAAAAATGAAGCCATCCGACCGGCGGATCATGAAATTATTTTACATGACTCACAGAAAAATATCAACCATGCCGGCATTTACTTTTTCCATTACTTTTCACTTCTGCCAGTAACTTCACTGAATATAACAATTCTCATGATACAGTCCGGCAAACAGACATCCGCAAAGCATTACCACTCAAATACCTTCCGATCCTCCACAGCCTGCTCCGCCTCGCCATATGATTTTCCCGTGATAGGCGGCTCGCCGCTCTCCCGTTTCAGAATCAGCAGCCAGTCCTCCTCCGGCCCGGCAGTGGGCGCCTGGACAGACAGCTTTCCATTCTTCAGGACGCCTTTCTGCCCTTCCTCAGTTACCGTTTCCCTGTCAGCATAAAACCTGCCGTCGCATGGCTGGTACCACCAGATCCAGGCCTCATCCTGCTGCCATATCTTCCCCAGATCAAGAGCCGCTTCCCCGCCGGCCGGAAAATATACGCAGACCGTCCCGTTCTCCTCATTCACATTTGCCTGCAGATGCTCATCCAGAGGAGCTTCCTCATTTCCGGCGGGCAGGATCTCCTGACAGGGACGTGCCAGCTGGGGCTGCAGGTCGTCCATAAACGCCCGCAGATGCCGGATCTGTCCCGCGCCCTCCGAATGAAGCGCCTCGTACCATGTACACCTGGAAAGAGGAGATCTGGCTTTCTCGGAAACGCTGCACCAGACGCAGCTGTGTCCGTATGTATGACCGAAGGCCCCGGCCAGAAGCGCCCAATATGCCCGCTTTCTGACGATCCAGGTGCCGTGAAACGGCGTATTCTCCGTGATCGGCCATTCCGTCGGCATCATCTCATACGCCGGTTCGCCGTCCCACACGGGCATGGGATTTTCTCTGCGGTATTCCTTCGCCACCAGTTCATAATTCTTCGGCGTCAGACCGTGGCCGGACTGAAGCATAATAAAGCGGATCCACGCTTCCTCGTCCGTCCAGTAGGACATGGTGGAGCATTCCCCGGTTTCCATTTCATGGCAGGCATGGTAGGTGAGCAGCAGATCCTCCCAGGCAGGATCCGGCTGATTGTACTTCAGATCCTTTCCGGTCACCCCTTTGGCCAGTCCTTCCGCCATTCTCCTCCACACATTTTTGTAGCTCACTCCCAGATGAACGGGCTGACGGTCGCCTCCCAGGCACCAGAGAATGTTGTTTCTGTCCCTGTAACGGCTGCCGATCCAGTTTCCGTAGGCCCGGGCATTTTCCTCTGTCACAGTCTTTTCATAAGTATTTCCGGACCAGTCATGTCCCACCACGAGCTGTCCCCAGACGGGCAGCAGCAGCACGTAGAGTCCCAGCTTCTCAGCCTCCTCCAGAATCCAGTCCAGATACCGGAAATACCGTTCATTGGGCGTATCCAGATTGCCGTCAAGCAGCGCCGGTTCCCCCGCAGGACTGCGCATCAGGAGATCCTCCTCCGGATCAAGAGCCACGATCTGCAGCACGGTAAAGCCCTGCTCCTTCCTTTTTTTCATCAGGTACAGAGCATCGTCCCATTTCAGGCGCTGGGGCATCGTCCAGTCTGTATCCGCAAGCCAGGGAAAGGGCGTTCCGTCTCCCCTGACAAAATAACGTCTGTTCGGTGATATTCTTAATTTTTCCAATCCTGCATTCCTCCTCTGTCCGGGACTCTCCCTCCCGGGATGCCAGTCCCGTCACAAAGATCTGTTTTTCAGCAAAATTCCTTTACAAACCCGTCTTCCCCGGTGCAGGGAGCCCAGTCCTTCTCCGCCTGAGCCGGACTTCCCGTCTTCATGAAACCGGTCCAGGCCGCCATCATCCGCTCACTGAGTTTCTGATCGTAATTCTCCATCGGCCTCCAGCAGCGGTTCAGCGTTCCCATCATGTACCAGAGCTCCGCGGAATGGAAAGCCACGTCCGAATTTCCGTTCTCCCCCGGAAGCTCCGCGGAGAAAAGATAGCAATAGCAGTCCGGACAGCCTTTTTCTGCAGCGCCCGCGCACCAGGCCTGACACTCCTTCAGCAGAATTCCGGGAATCCCTTCCTTCCGGTTCTCATCCGTAGTTCCCAGATCGTCCGTCACACAGCCTGCCATATAGGGGATCTTCCGGATATCTCCATCCTCAAAGGCCTTCCTCACATCCTTTTTCAGGAGGTACCCGTCCACATTGGGCACGATCACCAGACCTCCCACGAATTCCCCGTCTCCGGCCATGGCCTTCCGGAAGCATTCCCCGTCAAACAGGGATTTTGCCTTCATGATTTCCTCCGCAGGCAGTTGTCTCAGCTCCTCCAGATTCTTCGCCCCGGTAAGCTCCACGATCCTCTCCCCGTAGGCTTCCGCCTGCTTCAGGGTGGGCGTCACATGTATCCGGCTATGCACCTGAACACCGCTCTGAAGAATTGCCTTCGCAATCTTCGTTCCCGGCAGCTCACTGGATACCAGTACCTGAGTGCTCATACATCCGGCAGACTGTCCGAACACCGTAATGTTCTCCGGGTCGCCTCCGAAAGCGGAGATATTTCTGTACACCCATTCCAGCGCCGCGATCTGGTCAAATATACCGTAATTTCCGGAAACTCCATGCTCGTCCTCCGCGCTCAGCCAGGGATGAGCCAGGAATCCCAGCGCGCCGCAGCGGTACTCAATAGTGACAAGGATCACTCCGTTTTTGCCGTACGCCTCTCCGCCGAATTCGATCTCACTGCTGTAGCCTCCTCCGAAGCCGCCTCCGTGAATCCAGAAAGCCACCGGAAGCTTCTCCTCAGGGGATTTTGCCGGGGTCCAAACGTTCAGATTCAGACAGTCCTCCCCCATCTCCCGGAGATACTCCGGATCACTGTAAAACTCCTTGTGATACAGCTTTTCCCAGGGCTTTTCATCCCCGGGCATTTCCTGTACCGTAATTTTTCCGAACTTTGTGCAGTCCAGGACTTCTTCCCAGGCATCCGTCTCCACCGGCCGCTTAAACCGCAGTTCCCCCACCGGCGGCTTTGCATAAGGAATATTCTTAAATACCAGACAGCTGCCTTCCTGAACGCCCTTCACCAGTCCTTTTTCTGTTTTAATCACTGTATCCATCTGAATCCTCCTGTTCATAATCTGCGGCCCGTCACCTACCGTACTGGTCATGTACCCGATCAACGGAATACGGCTCCTTTCACCGCCGCTCCTTCCCGTTTGCCCGGACCGAGCCGAACAAATAAACAATGCCGCAAAGCTTCAGACCGTCTCCAGAAACGTATCCGTTCCGGAAACATAATACGGCCCCATTCCCGGTATGTGCTTGCGGAAGGACGGGCCATGCACGTGAGCCAGAAAATCCTCTTTTTTGTCCCATTCAGACACAAACACCACCCTGTCGCCCTGCTCCGGATCGATCAGAACCTTCATTCCGCGGCAGCCCGGATCGTGAGCCGCATCCTCCGCAAAGGCCTTCGCCAGAGGGAGATACGCTTCTCTGTCTCTCACCCTGTTATCCGTAATTACTGTTGTCATAAAATACTTCCTTTCCAGTTTTCCAAAAAAGCCTGCCCTTTCCTCCGGAACCGTTCCTTCCCGGGGCAGGGGATTCTCATACACACAGAATCCGGTTTTTAAAAAGGACGCCGCAAATTATCCTTCGCAGCGTCCTCTGTGACAAACCATTAACGTTTCTTAAA
>CANQUI010000072.1 GCA_947626995.1 uncultured Eisenbergiella sp.
TTCTTGATCAGCTGCCACAAAAGTGCCATCTTGCGAATACCTTCGGCAATTAAGTTAAACTCCTGCTTCGAATTTCCGCTTTTCAGATAGAATTCATCTCGTTTTGCATCATACACCACTGTTCCGTGTGTCATTGTCTCAACAGCCTTCAGCATAGCCTCTTTGGCGGTATTATTTCTTCCTGCAGACACATCGACCTTCGCCGCATTGATAATATCCAGATAGGTGTCATCAAACCGGACATTATCCACCTCGGATGCAGCGTTCAAATTGTAGCTATGAGAAAGAATTTCTTTTGCAGGGATAAAAATGCTGCTCATGCCAGCAAAAGACTGTTCCCAGCCGTCTTCACCGATGACCTCAGCATCCCATTTTTTTGTCTTCCCATTAAAGGATATGGTCATAACCCGATCCTGTCCGCCATCCGCTTCCCCGGCAGTAATACGGATAAGGCCGTTACGGTTTCCCTGCTTTCTGGTAATCAACCGGGAAATCTTATAGTCATCCGGCAGCATGGTACAAACCAGCTTATGAGAAAACGATATTTTTTTACTGACACTTTGGCAGGCAGAATACAAGGCCTTTAAAATGTGAGTCTTACCGGACCCATTTTCTCCAATGAAAATGTTAATTCCAGGGCAAAAATCAATATGCTGATTTTCAAACACGGTATAATTTTCCAACCTGATTTTTTTAATAATCATGAATATCCCGCCTCCTTACTTTATCTTAGCCAAAACATCCTGAAACAATGCATAATTCTTTTTCACACCATCATCCAGGTCAATGCGGATCATCTGATCGGCAAGATGGTGGATTTTTTCCTCATAGACCCGGACTTCTTCAGCCTGCGCCTGCAGCTTCTGGAGCTGTTTGTTCAGTTTGACCCGTTCAGAAGTGGACGCGCCGTTGATGCGCTGCTCCAGATCGGCGATGGCCGTGCGATACCGGGACTGCTGCTCATGAACATAGTCCGTGCGGATGCGGGCAATGGTATCCGGCTGATAACGGTGCATATAGATCAGGCACTTGAAGCCGTTCTTCCTGCCGCTGTCAAAAAGCCAGTAGATCGGGCGTTTCTGGTAAACTTTCAGGTGGTCGGCATAGAAGTCGTTGAGGAAGTAGTTGCGGATCACCTCGCGGGACGTACCCTTTCCTCTGAGAGCATCGGCAATGAATTTCAGGTTTTCTTCCAGCGTTTCCTTACCGTAGACCACCTCGATAAACTTCACGAAACGGCCGACAATATCGTCATCGAAATACTCGTCATCGCAAATGGGGAGGATGGCATCCTTGTCCGGCTGAAATGTCGTGTATTTGGATGTGTCCCATGTGCCTCCAGCATAAACAAGACCAGGAACATCAAGAGAATAACGCCCAAACATACATCCCACGGCATAGGAAATCAAGCTGCGAATATCCCGCTGCAGATCCGCCTTGCGGACGGTTACATCCTTATCCTCGACCTCCGGCGTCAGTTCATCCTGCAAACCATAGATGTCGATGAAAATGCGGTTTAATTCCTCCTCATTGGATTTGAGAGTTTGAAAACGAGTGATGCACTCCTGCTGCCACTTTGAAAAACAATCCCGTATCAATTCATTCCCATTTGTATGCCCTTCAACCTCTATTTCAAAATATACCCCACCTTTTGACACTCCTGCGCTGGCATCGGCCAACGGCGTATATTGAAATACAAATTTCTCTGTGCGGTGCATATGAGGTAGAATCCATCGAATCTCTTTTTGATAACAATGCTTTCTGGACTTGTGTTCCAACTCCCGATAGTTCTCATCTGGCTCAACAAAAAATTCTTCTGAATCAAGCAGATCATATCTTATTTTAGTGAAGCGGTGATCTACTTTGCGGTCATCTAATTCTTTCTCTACGCTATTTTGAAAATGTCCTAAACTGAATCCCATATGCCATACGTTTTTGGAGGGTGTGCCAGTAGGAGCATCATCAATGAACGAATTAAATATTTTTTCAGATGGTTTAAATCTTAAACGGATTTTATATTCTCCGTTTCCCAATTCATCGCAGGATACTATTTCCGCATCTTCTTTAAAAAAACCATAAAGGCAGAAAATAGGAACTGTCCTACACGATTTTCTACGCAACATTTTGTATTCTCCGTCATCGATTATCTCCAAATCATCCCCCAATTTTGCGATCATTTCCCCAATACGTGGACTTCCATTTTTCAGTTTGGCAAAAACTCCTTCATATTTATCGCCTTGTTCGTTATTTTTACCTTCCTCTCCTTTTTTAATAAAATAACCTACCGTATTAAAGCAAATCGACCCCGCACGTAGTTTTGTAATCCATTCTTCCTCAGACACTTTCATACCTGCGAATGTCGTAATCCCAGTTTCAAGTACAGGGAGAAGTGGATGTCGTTGGAAGTCCCACGAGGTTTCAAAAGAGTCCCATTCGTCTTCACTTATAGCAATACATTCCTTTACAATAGAGACTACTTCTGTTTCCTTCTTAAACACTAAAGGTAGCTTTCTTAAATACCCTGATTCAAATCCCATAGAAGGCGAAAGAATTTGAAGTATTGATGCAGCTATCTTAGAATTCATAAATCCAAGGAGAAACATCTTTGTTTCTTCCTGGTCGCAAAACATTCCATAGCCACTATTTGAATATAAAAACCCAGTAGGACAATATCTAAAAGATGTTTTGTCAGTTCCAATGACAGTCCACGTTAGTGCTGAATTAAAAATATAGTCGAGATTATAATTATGAGAACGAATTCTCC
This sequence comes from uncultured Eisenbergiella sp., assembly GCA_947626995.1. Lineage (GTDB taxonomy): Bacteria > Bacillota > Clostridia > Lachnospirales > Lachnospiraceae > Gallintestinimicrobium. The sequence goes on from CANQUI010000072.1 coordinate 2,765, forward strand.
CCGTTTTTTCATCTTTAAAATTCTGAATCTCGAAACCATCATTCTCCCAATTCACAACAGTATCATTGTTTCCATACCATTTTCTCTGTTCTCCGCCCTTTGCGAAAGGAAACCATTTCTTTTTGCTTTCTTTTGCTGATTCTCTAGACGGAGAATTTTTACTGAAGCAGGTTCTGTCTACTTCATGCCAAAGGCGAACAAATCGATCATTGTTTGCCGTTGCCATACCGACCCTCGGTTCGGAAATATCTCCTACAAGTTTATTATGCTTAAAGGCATTCAAAATATCTTGGGAAGCCCAATATGAAGTATATGGAGACCCTTGTATAGCGGTAAAATCCTCCTGTTTTCTCACAAACCTCCCATAACCTGATAAATAACCACTTTGTTTTCCTTTCTCAGAAGAATATGATGTAAGGCCAACGTAAATACCCTTATAATTAAGAATTCGCCTCTTGCTTAGCACAAAACTAACTGTTTGAACAACTTCTCCACTGATTTCATCAAAAGCTCTTGGACCAAGATGCGCCAAGTTTATTATTCTTTCATTCTGCATCCTATTTCTTAATGACTCGTAACTAGCAAGGAACATCCATGCATGCTGGGTGATCATAGTCTGATAACCTCTAGCTTTAACAAATAACTGGCAACGCTCGATGAACACGGCAAACAAATCCGCTTTAGAATATGGAAAGTTCTTTTTCACATAGTCTTGCAGTTGGACACTTGCGTTACTCACCGCCATATACGGCGGATTGGTCACCACCACGTCATATTTTTGAGACAAAGCAATCGCCTGCCCAATGAAATGCGGCAACTCTGGTGCAACAGCGGCGGACCACAGCGTCATGCTGACATTCTCTGCCGTCTGTGACCAGGTGAGATCCCACGCCTCCTTGAGGCCTGTATAATCTCTACTCTCCAATTGAAGAATGGAGCCATATTCTTTTGCATCGACGAAAGCATCCATTAAATACTGCAGCGTTTCCTGATACTCCTTGGAGAGCAGAAAATCGCCCATTGCCTGTCTATAAGAACCACCAAAGACATTTGTCTCATGAATCGCGTACACATGCGGCTGCACCTTTCGGGTAAAGAACCGCCGGTCGTACTGCCGCGCCTTCATCATCACGGCAAAATAGGACAGCTGGGCGGCACGTTCGTCGATATCCAGTCCCCACAGGTTATTCTCCACGATCTTGACCGCCGCCTCGCGTGCGGTATAACCGTAATCCTCATAGATACGGACGAGTACATCAAAGAGAACACAGAGTATATGGCCGGAACCCATGCAGGGATCAATGACACGAATCTCTTCCGGTTTCAGAGCAGCATATTCCTTCCGGATGGCGGTAAGCTGTGCCTGTACCTCCGGCTCCTGCTCGGCTTCGTCCAGATAATACTTCCACTCGGATTTCAGGGCATCATTTGGATGGCCCTCCAGCCACAGCCGGCCCAGGCTGTTCTCGACCATGTAATGCACAATCCAGTCCGGTGTAAAGAGCTGTGTAGCCGCGGGGATATTCTCTTTTGTGATCTTGATGTTCTTCTTCAGGTCGGCGAAGACCTTATCCTTCGGCTCGGTGTTGTAATACTGATACAGCCAGCCAATAATCTGCACCTGATCGGTCCAGTCCTCCTCTGGAATGGTGGTGACCATCTGCTCGACTACGCTGCCCTCGCGGAGCAGATAGTCTGGGAGTAATAGCTCGGTATAGTCCTCAATCCGCTGAAACATTCCCGGCAGGATGCTGTTCAGGGCGTTGCACTGCACAATCAGAAGATACTTAAACAGCTCCTCACTCTTGTTGGCGTTCTCCAGTTCATAGACCTTGTTCATGTCCAGACCATCCAGCTCCAGATGGATGGCCTCGGCCAGAATCTGGGGCTTGAACTCCCCGGCGTCATTGGTGAACACGCGGATGTGGGAGGGCAGGTAGCCGTTGACCTCCATGAAGCGCAGGGCGGCAAAGCGGTTAAACCACGTGTAGGCCACTTCTTCTATGACCTGCTCGTAGCCTTTTTCCTTGATGTTGCGAATCAGCGCCCGCCGCTGCCGCTTCTCAGCCTGCGACAGCAGATGACCGTTCACGCTCTCCGCTTTAGGGTCGCCGGCATCCGACCCGGTGATCCCATATATCATGGCGCGCTGGGAGACGCGCTCGATCAGCTCACGCCTCGCCCAGACTGCGTATTTTTTGATGGCATTCTTATCCATAGTACCCTCCGTTAGCTCAGCTTGATGCCGTCGCATCCTTTCAACAGCTGCTTCATGTTGGCACGAATCTTTTCAACGTAAGCGTCGATTTCTTCTTCGGACTTCAGGGTCTTCGCCGGGAACATCGCCTGCCGGTGGATGGCCTTGATGACTTCCTTCTTCGGCTGCGGTTGTGGTACCGGGCCGGGCTGCGGCGGCTGCGGCTTCACCGGCGGATTCACAATCGCTTCGATCCGGCTGACGGTATCATCCTTGTACTGCCAGACCGGCGGCACCAGTCCATCCAGCAGGGCCAGCGTCTGGTAGGACGCGATCTGCTGCTTCTTCTGGGTAAAATAGTTGTCCGCTGTGTTGGAAATGTTTCTGGCCGCGCTGTTGTCTCCGGCCAGCGTATGGATTTCCTCCATGCACTGACGGACGATCTCCAGCAGCTCCTCACGCTTGGCATCCAGCATTGCTCCGTGGGAGGCCTTCACCTTTGCCATGAGGTCGTTCAGCTCCGGAATGCGGTCATACCGAAACTTGCCGCCAGCTGGCAACATCGTAATCAGCCGGATTTGATTTAACGCCGTATTTGCATCTTCGTCCTTTGCAATATAATCAAGATCAACACGCAAATCCTGCTCATACTTTACGGCGACATCAAACAGGGTGACGCGGGTCTTGAAGAACTCCTCGACCTCCTGCAGCTCGTCACGCATATCGTAGAGGGTGTCTTCCCGGTCGATGACCCGCTGGATCAGCGCTGTGTTGTCCTTCTGCTGGGACAGAACATCCTTGATCAGAGCGATGGCCTGCTTGACTTTGCCCTGATCCGGATACTTATGGCCGTCGTAACGGGTATCCAGCTTTGTGTAGTGGTCAAGCTCACCATTGAACTTCTCCACGATGTGGGCGATCAGGCCATCCTCGTCCTCCGGCACGTCCATCTCGTCGAAGAAATCGCGCAGGAAGTCACGAGCCTCCCGGATTTTCTGGATGGAAACGACCTGCCGCTTGGAGATAGAGGTCTTTCCGATCTCGCTCTTCTTGCGGAGCATATCCGGGAGCTTGGAGTCGCTGGGCTGGATGGTAGCGCCGCCGTACTTGATGGTGACCTTCTGGTCATAGATCAGCATGGCCACGACCGCTGCGATGTCGATCTCGCGCCAGCCATAAGGTTTCTTCTGGAAGCGATCCTGCAGGTCGGACATGGTGGTCGGGAGATTCTGGTTGAACTGGATCTCCAGATACTTCTCCACCTTGGCGGCTGCGTCACGGTTGGGCTCAGTGCCCGGAATATACTGCTCTTCTCCATGAAGAATCTTATAAATGTCTGCGTCGGTTTCCGCGAACCTGGTGATCAGGCCGAGGTCGCTATATACATGAGCAACGAGATATTCCAGCGCCTGGTCGATCTTACTCTTGGCATCGCCGCCCTTGATCTCAATGTGTTCGCCATCCACATAGAACTCCGCTTCTGCAATGGCCTTCTTCAGGTCATCGGCAGCAGTCAGCTCATACTTTCCAGCCTCGTCCTGCTGGTCGCGGATGATGTCCTGCACAGACTTGGGCAGCTGCGCTACATTGCGCTGCTTTACGTACTTGCGGATTTTCATGGCGCTTTCGAGGGACTCGTAATAAGGATTCTCCGACAGAACCACGATGGCCTGTCCGGATGACTCGGCCATCAGCCGCAGCTCCTGCTTCTCTGTGGGATCGGTGGCCACGGTCAGGATGCGCAGCATCATGCCGCCGGTCAGCGCACCGACCGCCTGCCCATCTACCATCTGATCAAATGCAAAGTCATACTTGCCATAGCGGAACTTCTTCGTGGTATAGATGTCCGCAAAAATCATCTGCGCGATACGGCCCACAATGTCCGCCGTCGCCACAGGGGTATTCTTAATCTCACGCTGGATATCCTGTTCCTCGTCGGTCAGGAAGTTGTATGTATCGCCGGTACGACCAATGTAGTTCTGGCTCATCAGGCGATCCAGAGAGCCGCGTACCTGCTCCCGCATAGTGATCTTATCCAGCCGGATGTCATCCGCCATCAGGATGACGATGTTATCAAGATTTGCCTTCACGTCATCCACATAACGGACCAGATACAGCAGTTTCAGCACGTCCACATCCTGCAGCTCGATGCCGTTGCCGTCAATGGCGGCACGTTCACAGCGTTCAATCACGCGCCGGATGGAACTATCAAGGAAAGTGTGAACGGTATCGTAAAAAAGGTAAAACGGGGCCAGCGCGTATTCGTCCTTGTCCTCGATCTTCTGGGCAGCCTCCTGGAATCCGGACAGCATGGAACGCTCACCGCCGGAGAGGTGCTTGCCAGAGTTGCCGTGCTTGCGGATCTCGGCGAAGACCTTTTGCATGAGGATGAACTGGTACGGCACAAACGGGAAGTTCTTAGCAAACTCACCAGCACCTGTATAACCTTTGATATCCAGAATGGCATCGTTGAAGGAGAACAGGTTCCGCAGCACGGAGTCGTTGGCAGCATACACCTGCTCCAGATCGCGCTCGGCCTCGTCTGTCTTCAGAAGGATACGCTTCTGGATCACCTCATCCGCAGAGGAGGAGGACAGGGACAGGCGGGTCTTGAAACGGGCCTGAATGCGGGAGAACTCATTCTCGCGGGCCTTGATGATCTCGTCGATGGCTTCCTGTCCGGTGCAGACCACCCATACCTTGCCGCCGCACTCGCTGCCGATCTTCTCCACGAGGGACTGCAGATTGATCAGCAGGTCTGTATCACCGCCAACGTACTGGCCAACCTCGTCGATCATGAACAGGAGCCGGAAGTCACGAGGCTGCGCGTCCACATACTCCTTGATCTCAGAAACGAGCTGGGCAATCGATGTCTCCACAGTTTCGGTGCCATTGAACCAGTTGCTGGCAGCTTGCTCACTCATGCCAAGCACTTCCTGCAGAGTGGCGACTACATCGTCCTCGAAGAAGGCATAGGCATCGCGGGACTCCAGCCAGGGCGCGCCGTTCTTCTCCTCGAACACGCGCCGGAATTCCTCGGTCTTACCCTTCTTTGCAATGAACTGCTCCAGTTTGGCGACTTTCAAGTTCTCCCCGTAGAAGCCGAGGTAGTTGTAGAACATCTTGGCGAAGACGCGAAGCACGGCCGTCTTGTCCTTGTTGATGGAGCCCTCGATGTCGATGTTGAACAGGATCGTATCCGTCCGGCCCTTCGTGGTCCGGTCGATCAGCATGAAGGTGGCCGGATCGTCGGCAAACTTCGCGCGGAACCGCTCCACGGTCTTCACGCCCTGAACCTCTTTATTCTCCAGCAGGTAGGACAGCATCTTCAGGAAGTGGGATTTACCGCTCCCGAAGAATCCGGAGAGCCAAACGCCGATATCGGCGATGGTCTCGTCGAAAGACTCGATGTAGTTGTTGAAGAAGGTGATGAAGTGCTTCTTCAGTTCTCTGGTGATAACATACTCGTTCAGCTCCTGTACGAGCACGCTGCTTTCATCCTGATCGACTTTGACGACACCATTAATTTTACGGTCGATGTCGTCCTTGAACATCGATTGAATTCTCATGTCGCGGCTCCTTCCTTATATCACGTTAAACGCCCTGTAGTACGGATTCGGCGTCAGTTTATCAAACAATTTTACATAGCGGCCATCGAAGGTTCCCGGATACATTACCAACACGGGAACATCTGAAAAGTACGGCTGCATGGCATCCAGCAGGGCATGGACCCGGATGAACGGGAATGCTTCTCCGACGCCAGTAATCAGAATCACATCACCCGGCTCATGAGGCGCGTACTGCATCTTTCCTATGAAGGCCATGTTGTTGGCCATACGTTTCATTTGATCAAGCACAAACTGCTTTCCTTTTTTCTCTTCCTGTCCTGCGACGCGGTCCGTGATCCTTTTATCATCGCAAATAGAGAGAAATACCTTGTAAAGGTTGTATTCGATCAGGTGGCAGCTGAGACTCTGGTTGGTCATCAGCTTCTCTGTGAAATGCCGGATGGCCATCTC
>CANQUI010000073.1 GCA_947626995.1 uncultured Eisenbergiella sp.
TTTTTCATTTCTATAGAAATGTATCCGTTATAATTTGCATCCGCTAATATTTTTATCATTTCACAATGAATCTTTCTTGGCACAATCGGTTCCAGATTGGGCTCGCTAAGATGGACATGACTGACTAAATCAATGTCATTAGCTATCATATCCATCTGTTCTTCATTGCATATCATGGTTCCCACATCCAGATTAAGTTTTAAAGCAGGATTGGAATTATCCTTCAAAAACATAATAGCTTCCCTGGTCGTGTTTAAAAAGTCCGTATGATAAATAGCCGGATTTGCCTCTATACCTATAACCACATTATTTTTCTCAGCGAAATCTCCGATTCTTTCAAAAAAATCAACACCCGCCTTATATTCATCAGAATCTCCGATGCTTCGGTTTTTAGGACAACCAAAAACAATGTTTTTTGCTCCTATTGTTCTCGCAAACAAAATACATTTTTTTGTATATTGAAACAAGTTTTCCCGATCCTGTGACGAGTGAAAAATATTTTCCGTTCGTCCATACCAAATAGATTGTATTGACGGAATATCCAAATGGTAATCGCGATGCAAAGCAGCACTCCAATTTTCTGCCTGTTTTAAATGGTCATATGGCATCTCAAACACCCGGGTAGGCGCTATCTCGATCCCATTAAAACCCGCATCACGCAGAATTCCGTACATTATTTCATCGTTATCATTATCCCATGCAATATTTGAAATTGAAACTTTCATATCTTTTCCAAAGCCGTCCAAAAGTCTTCCGGTAAAACCTGCTCAAGTGCTTCTATGTTCGATCGTATCTGATCTGGCATACTTGCGCCAAATAAAGGAACGATTCCTAACCGCAGCGGCCATTGCAGAGCTGCCGCTATATAAGGAATCTGATATTGATTGCATATTTCCAAAAAGCCATCTATTTTTTCTTTATTCTGTTCGTAAAAGTTAGACGTTTTATAATAATTAATTTTCTCCGACTTCGCGATTCGCGATCCTATTGGAACGCCATTTTGATATTTCCCTGTAAGATATCCCTGACAAAGTGCGGAAAATCCAATCATCCCTCTGCCCGTCATTCTGCAATATTCTATTACGCCATTAGATTCTGCTTTTCTTACTGCATAGGAATAAATAAATTGTTCACAAATGGGTTTTTCCAACAAAAGTTTATCACAAACCCTATCACACTCCTTCAGTGCCTCGACCGGCCATTCAGAGGTTGCCCAATATCTTATTTTCCCCTCAGCAATAAGGGCATTAAAGGTTCTTACGATTTCTTCCATTGGTGTTTCCGCATCATATCTATGGGCGTAATAAACATCCACATAATCCAAACCCAATCTATCCAATGACTGTTCCAGGCTCCATAAAATATGCTTGCGTGACAGTCCATGATCATACGGTGTTTCCCCTACCGGCCATGAACCTTTCGTAAAAATCACATATTCATGACGATCGTATTTTTGAAGAGCCATACCAAGAAGTCTCTCGGCCTCTCCCATCCCATAATTATTGGAAGTATCGAACGTACGTATTCCGGAATCCCATGCAGCGTCAATCATTGCGCTGGCATAATCAATATTTTTATTTTCAGTCCCAATCGTTAATGCAGAACCAAATACTGCCTTCGTAATTTTTAACCCTGAATTTCCAACCCTTACATATTCCATATTAATCTCCATTCCGGAGCGTTTACGCGACGGGGCGACGAGAAATTCGTGAATACGATTTCTCGTCAGCCATCAAAGCAATTTGTGACGCTCCGGCACAAATTCCTGAACGAACAAAGTTCGTTCTGTGAAACAATCAGCGCATCGGCGTGATTTTTCACATTAAACTTCCTCACTATTTTTTGACGGAACATACTCTGTAATGATTGCACTCGGGCGATGCTTTACTTCCAGTAAAACCTCGCCCAAATATATTGCAATTACAGAAAGGCAGGCGGACAATATCCCCGTGAATATGCTGGCAAATAATATTCCTGTCCACACCATTTTCCAAGTATCATCAGCAACAAATATCCCAATCAATGATATTATAAATCCAAGACCGCAAAGCGGAATCGAATAAAGCACTTTTTCCAGCGGTTCAACTGATATGCCCGTAATACTGGCCATTGCATATTGAAACATCGACTTAAAATGATATTTTGTTTTCCCGGCGAATCTAACATCTCTATCATATTCTACGACATCGGTTTTTAACCCAATATATGGAACAGTTATCCGAAATACCCCATTTGTCTCCGGCAATTCGAGCAAAATGTTTAATGCTTTTCTCGTAAGCATCCTATAATTTGCCGCATCTTTCTCCAAGTTTAATTTCCCCGATAAATTGTTCAGTAATTTATAATATAAAGATGCAGTAATTTTCTTCAAGAATCCGTCATGTTTTCTGGCAGCCCTGGAGGCGCTAACAATATCAGCCCCATTTTCAACCTTTTTTAACATCTGCGGAATAAGTTGCGGTGGATCCTGAAGATCCGCATCCATAACAACAATAATATCTCCTTTTGCCTTTCTGAGTCCCGCATTAACTGCTCCTTCCAACCCAAAATTGCGCGACAATCCTACTACTCCAATCTCATCCGGAAAATTTTGATGCTGCTCCATCATAAACTGAAATGTCTTATCGGAAGATCCGTCATTGACTAAAATGATTTCATGTTTATATCCTTTTATTTCCCGCAATACGCTCAAAGTGACTGCACAATATTTTTCCACCAATAGTTCCTCATTGAACATAGGCGCTATTACAGATATCAATTTCTCCATCCCGTATTCTCCTTGACAACTCATATTTTTTCAATGGAATCCACGATATATTTCGATTGCTTATAAACAGTGTTAAGTATTGCGGATAAATATATCAATATTAATGTTAAGATTAAAAACACGCCAAAAAACGATATTGACAGAAATAATATCATTGACGTCCAACCTGTTATAGGCCTGTGAGGTGAAAAATAAGCCACAAGAGAATAAATTCCGGCCGTTATGGAAATAATAAGAAACACCGCCGAAATAATTCCGGAAAGCTTTTGAATGGCATCCGTATAAAGTATTAGCGAATGGATCGCCAGATTATTTCTGTTATATGTGGTTTGTTCATCATAGACAACAGGATGATAGTATTTCGGCATGATTGATATCTTTGCACTTTTAAGACCACAGCTTGCATACGCAGCTTTTCTATAACCAATATTTTTATTCAGCGACTGCATACGATTTACAGCACGACGAGATATGATGTGAAACAGCTCCTGTGTCAAATTCCCATGTGAATAATTATTTGCATTAAACACCTTATAAAAAAGCCTAGAGCTCAAATGGTTTATCGTCTGAGGGATAACCGACACGATATCTAAATTTTCGCTTATCTGTTTTTGATAAACCTGCATTATCAATTCAGACGAATATTCAAACGCAATATTATCAAACTCCAATATAAAATCTCCAATGGATATATCCACTCCGGCATTCATGGAAGCTTCAATTCCCTGATGTCCTCCCATGTTTACAATACTGACCACAATACCGTCCTTGTTATTAAATAGACTTTTTATATAATTCAGACTTCCGTCATTCGAATCATCGCAAACAAATATTATCTCATAATTCAGAAAATGACTTTCCAGACAATTCATTAGTATTGGAAGAAATTTTCTTAAATCTTTTTCATTGTTGTATACATAAACAATTGTCGACAAAAAATTTTTTTCTTTATCTAATTGATTCATCTTAACACCTCATCCAAGTCATATATTGTGTTGATTTTCCCCGAAAGAACACTGACAAAAGTAGGATTGCTCGATTGCTGATTTATGACAGTCGGCCTGGAATCATCAATCTCACTCGATCTCAAAATCGGCTTCATTGAATATAACGAAGACTTATATTTAAAACTGTCCTCATATCGAATATATTTACGCGCAAGTTTTGATATATATTTCCAAGACGATTGGGGCCGCGCAGCACAATCATTACAATTCCCGAGATGGTCGGGGGTGCAATACCCCTTTGGTGCCTTATTTTGACATGAAAAAACTGGCAAATCATCATAGCATGTAACATGCGGAGTAAAAGTTACGGCAGTAAGGGAGTGTAACCCTGTCTTCCCAAACGGCATAATTGAGAAAAAAGGACCATCCATAACCGTCAAACCTATGTCCTTCAACATCTCTCCCGTTTCACATAAAATTATCTCACATAGTTCATATTTTATTTTAAATGGTTTATATCCGGCCATTTTCGATATTGAATTCGTTGCGGCATAAGTGGCATTTAAAATAAAAGGTGCCGAATATGCGTTTCCCCCTCTCAAGGCAATCTGGTATTCATCAACAGAAGATGAAATTGCCTGAATATCCGCATTATAAACCACTTTTACATTTTGCTTTGAAAGCTCCTCGAGGAAAAAAGTCCGCAAAATACCCGCGTCATATGTATATTCCTTAGTAAGAAATGCGCCTTCACACATTTGATCCTTAAAATATTTACCCGGCAATACCTCTTCACAATATATATCAGCGTCTTTACAGAATTTAACAAACTGCTCTCTGTTTGTCCAGGAAAAAGAAGACGATATTGCATAAATCTGACTAAAGGATGAATTGATACAAAACCCATAATCACGGACAAAACGCTCAAAATATCCTGCCGATTTCTTTGCTGTCGAAATTGAACGCGGATAATGATATCCCATATGTACGCGGGCCTGATTGACATACGTTGCTCTTTTAAAAGCAAAATCGTCTTTTTCAAGAACAATTACCTTTTGCCCTTCGGTAGAACATTTTAAAGCTGCATACAGCCCATAAATTCCTGCTCCTATAATGATCTTATCGAACTTTTCTGAACTATGCATGTTTTCCCCTTCAACTCAAACCATATCTGGGCAAATTCCCTATACTCCCTCTTTACCACTTTCCCATCTTATTATTTCCCGATCATATTGAATTATCCGAAAGGAGTCTATCGAAAAGACGTTAATATTATAACGCAAACTTCCTTAATCAATTCGAAGCCGATCATGTGAATACCAATAGCGGCTATCATCCATGTTTCCGCCAATAACCTGAAAAGTTGAAACAGGGTATGATAAATATTCGCTATACTGCCCCGCAACGGTACTCTTACAATGCAAGGTTTGCTGACCGCAAGTACCGGGAAACCTTGACCGCCTCCAGAATGGATATTATGATAGTTGTCAAGGCTTGGAGCATGAAAAAGACCCCAAACCTCTGCTTTGTATATTATACTTCAAACACTGGGCGTTTTCAAGAGCAAGCGAAGGCTACGCCTGTCTGCCAACTTTGTGACAGGCCAGATACTCTTAAAAAAATCTCTGCTGGCTTCCCGCCTAAAATACCTCCCGGGAGGTTTTAATCAATCCATAAGAGAGTTGTCAAGGACTTTGTGTACCTTCCGTAACAACTCCCTTTTGTTTCATTGGATTATCGCCTCATCATCTTAGGTTTACCTTTTTACAATTGCTTGCCATCTCATTAGAAATACGGGTGTGAATATGGGAAAGGTTCAGGTTCGCAATACAACCCGAATGCACCACAAATCCAGTATGTTCCATTCACATTAACTCTGCACCACTGGTGGCTCCATTGATTCTCATTAACATGTTCATACGGAATTCCCAGTATATTGAGACACAACCCTGTTGCCCTTGCACATCCGGCACACGACGCTGTTCCAAGAACAAAATATCCATATGGGTCATTATAATGAACATTCGAGGTTGAATACACCGCATGACGGTTTATTTAGAACAAGGTTTCTTAAACCTAATCAGGTTTCGTTTCACCAGTTTATACCAGTAGATATATCTTTTCACTATCAAAGCATATTTGTGAAGTATGACTAAGCTTCAGTCTGCAAGCAACCATTCAATTAGGTTCTCAGACTTGATCCCTTCGTATGATCTATCAAGCCCCGGTTCGAGCGACAGCACGATTTTTTCATAGTTGTCACGTATTTTTTGCAGAGGGGCTAACTCACGTTTCCTGACGTCCTCGCTGTTCATGGATTCCGTCACCTGAATATATTTCCTCTCGTCGGCGGTAGTTGCAATAAAGTCCACCTCCATATTGTCAATCTTACCGATCGCTACGTCGTATCCTCTACGGAGCAGTTCAAAAAAGACGATATTTTCGATTGCATGACCACTGTCACGATTTCGGAATCCCAGCAGATAGTTTCTCAGAGCTATATCGACAATATAGTACTTTCCGAGTGTGCGGAGATATTCTTTTCCTTTAACATCGAAGCGTTTGATTTCATAGAAGAAATAGCTTTCAAGCAGTGCGTTGACATACGCCTGAACCGTATGTGCGCTCGGTGCGCTTTTCCGTTTACCATCCTCAAGAAGGCCTTCATTCACTAAGGTATTGCCTATGGATGCAATAGAAACATTCGAACCGATGTTGTCCGCAAGGAACATGATAATTTTGCGAAGCAGGATCGGATCAGTAATTCGCTTCTGCCCTCGACGCTTTTCCCGTTCCAGAATATCTCGAACGACAACGGTAGAATAGATACCGTCAAGGAGAGAAAGCGCTTTTTCCTGATCGAGTCCGACGTCGGCAATACCCGGCATGCCACCAAAACGCATGAATGCTTCAAATGCCTCCCTCATTTCATATTGTTCGCCATTTTTATCAAACACCCGCTTATGAATGCCGCCAAGAGCGCTCCTGGTTTCTTTCACCTCAAAATCATGAAAATAAAGAAACTCACTGAAAGAAAGCGGCAATATTTTGATCTCCACGCATCTGCCTGAAAGATAGGTGGAATATTCCGAGGAAAGCAGGTACGCGTTGGAACCAGTCACATAGATATCACAGTCCAAATCCACGCGCAAAGCATTGATTGCGTCCTCCCAGGCATCGATCCTCTGGATTTCATCAAAAAATAGATACATGCGCTTTCCAGATACGACTTGTTGCTTTACATAAGCGTAGACGGCATCAGAAGTCATTTTCCGAAAATCATTAGATTCAAAGTTCATCTCAACAATCTGCTCTGGCTGTATGCTCGTTTCAATCAAGTGATCGACCATCAGCTTCAAAAGGCTCGATTTACCGCAGCGCCTTATGCCGGTGATGACTTTTACAGGTTCAGTATCTTGAAAGCCAATCAGCTTATTGAGATAACGATCCCTTTTTTTCAATTTGTGCGATTCTATCATTACGCATCCCTCCTGTTGCCTTTATAATAGTATAAGCAGTCGGAAAAATCAAGTATCTGCACTCAAATGCAAAAATTATGTTTTTTTGACCGATTATGCAGTGAGTCTCGTGAGCAAATCACTTCACTGGCAAATTTTGTAGATACCTACTGTTATCTGAATCGGAGCGCCATACATATAACAGTTGTGAGCAATCGCATTGTAGATTGTTTCACGAATGGCCTCCCGGGCGAAGGGATATTCTTCGGCACGCCGATCATGTTCATAGCTGATTTTTGCTTTCAGGTACATCAGATAAATCAAGTCTATCACTTTACTGGCATTTACCAGAAGCGATTCCTCAAGGTCATGATGATAAGTGACTCTCCCTTTTTCGTCAAACTTCCCGATTTTTATAAAGCTCCCATTTTGTACGATACTTGGGTCACTGTAAAACAAGAGAACTGCAGATCTTTTTAGTTTCCCGTCCTTTATCAGATGCAGCTTCTGCAACAACTCCACATTTGAAATGTTCAGTTCTGCCTCAGTCATTCGTTTTTTCTCAACGCTTCGCGCCGGAAGATTTTGAAACTTTCATCATCCAAATCATCTACAGTAATATCCTCAACTGTAACATCTTCCCAGCGAACACCGGTTTTCTGCATAATAAACTCCGACAGCGCAATCCCTGTAAGCTGTTGTTTCGTGCTGCCGCTTCTATAATGAAACTGTCCATGATAGCTGACGGGAAAAGAACTGGGTTTTGTGCTGCCTCCATTCTCTCGCTGTTTATTATCTGAAAATGCTGCAGTGCGTCTACAATCGCCTTTTCCTTATCTAACGGCACGCCTCGCGTGCCGTTGGGCATATTAGGCTGTCTCGCATCTTCTGATTTCGGCTTATTATAGTTCTCCCTCTCAATGATACATCCATATCCTCCAGAGAAAACTCTGCTCTTACCTTTTTAAGTCGATTTCTCCTTGGAAAGCAGACACGCCACCTCAACTGTACCTTCCCCGTCCCAACTCAACATATCCACTTGCTGACCATTAAAAAACACCGGAAAGCGGAACTCTATCCGTTTCAGGAACCGCCCGTTCGGCAGCTTTTCCGGGTAAATCTCCACGCTTTCAATAAAACTGCTGATAAACTCCTTTTTCTCCGCATCGCTGAACTTATCATACAGCTTATCAAAATACAAAAGAAACTGATACACGTTGTCCTCTGAAATCTTCTGTTGCCGTATGTTGTTCAGTCGAACCTGCACATCAGCGATGTCGGCCTCCGCAATCACAATTTCATCATAGATGGTGTTCTGACGCTCCTGTAAGTCCTGATATTTGCGGTCGTAATGCGGGTCGTCAAAATCCAGCCGGTCGATTTGCTGTCC
>CANQUI010000074.1 GCA_947626995.1 uncultured Eisenbergiella sp.
CTGTTTATCCCACCATTTCCTACTCCTATTATAACCTTTTTGTTCCAAACACCAAACTCCATTCGCGCCTTATTCTTTGCCTTTCACGACGTGAAAGAGAGAAGAGACTTGCAAACCCTTTTCATCTATCGCATAATTTGAATGTATTTCATAATAATGAGGTGATCCGGATGAAAAACAGGCAAATATTTCACAAAGTCGCAGGAGGACTGCTGCTTCTTTTGTTGCTTTCCTTCTTCCTGCTCTCCTTTTTTCTTCTTTCGAAACCGGTGCAGAAGGAAATTTTTTTCCTGGACTACGCGCACAGCGGATGGAACTGGAGCTATACCGTGATGCGCGAAAAGACCGTAGAGCCGCTGACGCCGGAATTTGAACAGGATTATTCTCTGATACTGCCAAAGGATACCCGGGCCGTAAAGATCACCAGAACGCTTTTAGAGCCGATGCAATCGGCCGAACTGGGGTTTGTCCCCATGGATCCCGGTATCGCCTTCGAGGTCTTTTTAAACGGGGAAAAGCTGTATTCGGAATTCGGCGACGGAATACGGAACGAAGAAGGGTTTTTGATCCCTCCGATCCCGTCCGGCAAATGCGCCCGGACCGTACGTCTGATGCTGCCAAAAGACTATGTGAGGAGTGAACTGACCGTGATGACCTATTTTCCCCCCGACTGCCAGTTTATGTCGCCGGCCTATCCCTATCTGTGCAACGACATCACGGACTTTTCCATTCCCGCCGCCACGACGGTCAGCCCCGTTGCCCAGATGACCTTCTGCGCCATTTTTACCATGCTGCTGGGGGCAATCTATGTGCTCAATCCGCACTCCGAAAAAAAAGAGCCCCGGACGCTTTTGGCTCCTGTTGTTTTTCCTGCTTCTTTTTTTGGACAGGGCGGACTCCACTCTGGCCGCCTCAAACAGCATCCTGAGTCAATATCTTCCTATTTCCGTTTTTTCAAGGCTTTATATCGCCCCCCTGTTGTTATACCTGGCCCTGTACCTGCCCAACAAAAGCAAATATCTTATGTTTGCCGTGTTTCTTCTCTATGCGCCGGCCTTTGTCAAAAAGGAGGGCAAAAAGCGCGTCCTCTTTTATGCCGGCGTTACGTTGACGGCAGCGGCTGTCAGGCTTTTTGTCGGCGCTGCGGAATTCGACGGGAATGTGGCGGAATACCTGATGCAGTTCCCGTTTCTGATTGCATCCGGCCTGTTTACTTCCACGGTTTCCTATCTTTCCGAGGTGTGCGCCGTAACCGCTTCGTCGATTATCGCCGTCAAATTCTTCGACCGTGTCCTGCAGGAAAGGGAAACCGTCCGTATTTTGGAAGAACGGAACCGGATGGCCATGGAAAGCTACCAAAGAATGATCCAGGCCGACAAAGCCACGCTGGCGGCACGACATGAAATGCGCCATCACATGCTGGCCCTTTTTGGCATGTTAAAGGACAAAGAAACCCAACGCGCCCTTTCTTATATCGACACGGTTCAAAAGGACCTTGCCTTGCTCCCGCGGGGCCGCTACAGTTCAAACAGTCTGGTGGATATTATCGCAGGGTCCTATCTGGAACGGGCCGCAGCCGAAGGAATCCAAACGGAGGCGTCCCTTCCTCTTCCGCCCCTGCTTCCCCTTCCGGATCAGGATCTGTGCGTCTTTTTGACCAATATGCTGGAAAACGCATACAACGCCTGTAAAAAAGCGGCGCCTGCCCCCAACCGCTATATCCGGCTGCACATGTACCTAAAAGGCAGCTTTCTCTTTTTCTCCTGCGAAAACAGCGCGGTCCCCGATACCGGCGTCCCGCCCGAAAACCGCCGTCTTCATGGGTACGGGATGGAAAATATGCGCCGGATCGCCCAGAAATACAGCAGCGTTTTGGATGTGGAAAAGACGGACCGTTCCTTTAAGGTGATGACCTGCCTTAGTCTGCCCCACACATAAAACCGGCGGAAGGGGTTAACCTTCCGCCGGATCTTATGAATGGATATCGCTGCGTCCCAAATATTCAATGAATTCGAGACGCACTTTATTGTATAATTTCCTGCTGACCGGGATCACGGTCCCGTGGGTGACCCGGATCCCGTTGTAGGAAAACTCGCCGATGTGTTCCAGATTCACCAGATAACTGCGATGCGGCTTGATGAACTTTGCCGGCGGCAGCTGTCCCTCCACCTCTCTGAGCGTTCCCCGGAAGGTCACAAACGTCCCGTCCGATTTGTGTATGATCACGCTGTGGTTGAGCACCTCAAAATACACAATATCCGTAATCCTGATATGCAGCATGCCGTGGGATGTGGTAAAACTGACGCTTGCCGGCTCATTTTTATTCAGAAAACGTTCGATGGCGGCTTTGAGCGTATCCATGGATACCGGCTTTAAAATATAATAAAGCGGATCCACGCCGAAGCTTTCAATCGCATAATCCCTGCTGACCGTAATAAAAATCAGGTCAAACGAATATCCCTGGGCGCGCAGACTCCGGGCAAAATCAATGCCGTTTCCCGTCTCAAACAGCACATCCAAAAAAACCAGGTGATAGGAATCGCCCTTTTTCAGGACATCTAAAAAAGCATCCGTATCTGAAAAAGAGGTGATACTGTACTCGGTTATTTTTTCACTCAGGACCCCTCTGAGACTTTTCTCAAAATCCACGCAAAACGATCTGTCGTCATCACATATCGCAATCCTGTACACGTGTTTTCCTCCTCACGAAACCGGGAAAAGAAAGCCAGCGCCATGATGCCCTCTGCTCCAAGGGCAGCATACCGCCGCCTGTTCCCCTTCCCTTATCCTAGCATTATCCCACCTGTGAAATCAATAAATTGTCGTGGAAGGGCTTTCTTGCGCCGTAAACGGAGGGGGCGGACAAAAACAGAATCCCGGCTGCCGCGCGGTCAGATCCAGCTGCTGGCGCTTGACCAGTGCGACAAAAAGACCGTTTTTGCTGAGCAGTTCCGAATAGGTGCCCTCCTCTGCGATCTTTCCGCCGTCCAGCACCAGGATCCGGGGCCCGGACGCCTTAATCGTCTCCATCATTTCGATCCCGGCCACCGTGGCGGCATCCATCCTGCTTTCGTCCCGCATTTGCAGCCGGGACACGTTGGCGCGCTTTTGAGAGATCACCTGGGATACCAAAAAATCGATCACAATCGCTCCAAGGCCCACGGCGGTAAGCTTTCCGTCAATGCACAGACTGTAAAGCACCTGCACACACTGCATGAGGATCTCCAGGATCGTCAGGACCGCCATACAGATCAGAAACGGAACGACCCAGTCCGGATTCTGACGGGTGAGGAGCCGGTCCAGAAAAACCCTGGAACGTTCCTTTGGCGCCTCTTGACCGGATCGTTGAGCACCGCCTTTTTCCCCCGGAACCCGCACAGCACCACAAAATGATTAAAATTCCAGTGAATGATACAGGGAAAAACGCCTTCCTGCTTCAAATCCTCCGGTTCGCAGCGATAGACCGTCGCTTGCAGGCCGTAACTGCGGGCCGCCGTAAGCATGTCTCTGGCGTTGACCCCGTCCCGGGAAACGCCGCAGGCGACCCGTAACCGCTCCAGCGGAATCCATTTTTTGTAATACGCCAGACAGGCGGCTCCACATTCCAGCGTCTCCAGCTGCAAAATCACCGGCACCTTTGCCACCTTTTTCCCTACCGCAGGGGAAGGGACGATCCCATGATCTTTCATACCGCCCGTCACCTCAGTTCAGTAAAAATGATATGGGCGAAACGCTGTCCGTAACGATATCGGCCTGATATACGCCCATCGTGTCGGTTTTTGCGGGATATGCCGGAATTAAAATTAACAGATATAGTTTAGCATAAATCCCGGATAAAGGAAAGATGACAGCCCCTCCTGTTTTTGCCCGTCCCGACGGAAAAAGGCGCCGCATTTTTAAGCGGAACGGTTTTTAAAAAACTTGACTTTTCCGGGGAAACGGGTATAACAAGTAACATGAGCAGCGTCCCGCCTGATGCTTTGTCGGCAAAGGGGCCGGGCGCGCAGAATCGGAGGTATGGCATGGAAGAAAAAGTACGGCTTTCGGATATTGCCCAAGAGCTGGGGCTCAGTACGGCGACGGTGTCGTATGTGCTTCACGGCAAGACCGGCATGGTGTCGGAACGAACGGCCGTCCGGGTACGCCGCGCCCTGGAGGAGCGGGGGTATCTGCCCCGGGCGGCGGAGGTGCTGCTGGCGGAGAATCCGGCGAAAATCATGGGAGTCGTCATCAATTCCCACGAGAAATATGAGTCCCACATCTTGGAGGACGCCTTTATCGCCTCCGCGCTCAACGCCTTAAGTGCAGAGACGGCCAGGCGCGGATTGCAGATGATGGTACGGACCGTAAACGACCTTCAGGAAATCCTTTCCTTTGCCACCATGTGGAACCTGGAAGGGCTGGTACTGATCGGCTTTTGCGGTGCAGATTACAAGCGCCTGCGCGAAAACGTCCGTATCCCCTTTGTCGTCTATGACGCCTGCGGCGTCACAGCGGAGCGTGTCTGTGCCGTGAACATTGACGACCGTCACGGAGGCTTTCAGGTGGGCGAATATTTCCGCCTTTGCGGGCACCCTAACGCCCTGTGCCTGTCCGACAACGATACGGACATGGATTGGGAACGCTGGAAGGGCTTTCGCGAGGGCTTCGGAGACGGCGCAGCGTTTATGATGATCCCGATGCGCCAAAAAGAGCGGCTGGCCTTTTACCGGGAAACGCTGCCAAAAATCAGGGAATTTTCTGCCGTCTTTGCCGTATCCGACTACTACGCCGTTGACCTCATCCATTTTTTGCAAAGCAACGGTGTGGATATACCGGGCGAGATCTCTGTCGTCGGATTTGACGACACGCCTCTTTGCGGGATGGTCTATCCCTCCCTGACCTCTGTTCGTCAGGACAACGCCGGACGCGCCCAAGCGGCGCTGGAGGCCATCGCAAACCTGCGGGCCGGTGAGCCGGTAAAACCGGTCATTACCCTTCCCACGTCCCTGGTGATCCGGGGCAGCACAAGAAATTACTGCACTTACCCTACGACGTATGATCGTCATTTTCACTAAAAATGACGTTTCATTTTTGTCACAGCTTACGGATTTAAGATTTGAACAGCGCCTCCTGTCAGCTTATACTTGACTGACGGGGGGACTTTTTTTGCAAACATATGGAGGATTATAGAAAATGAGAAAAACAACAGACCTGACTTTTTTTCATTCTGTCTGTGCCCTGGCGGTGCCGGTGGCGCTGCAGTCCATGCTCCAGGCGTCCTTTGGCGTGGTGGACCAGGTCATGATCGGCCAGCTTGGAAGCGTGGAGGTGGCCGCGGTGGGGCTTGCCGGGAAATTCACGGGGATCTTCAACGTGGTGGTCTCCGCGGTGGGCGCTGTGGCGGGGATCATGATTTCCCAGTACATGGGACAGAAAAATACCGCCGAAACCCGCCGGAGTATGCTCCTCAATCTGCGGGTGTGTTTCGTCCTCGCTGCGTTGTTTTTGTTGGTCGGCATCGCCATTCCGGAGCGAATCATGGGCCTTTACATCGAAGATCCTGTGACCGCCAAAACAGCGGGCGGATACCTGTCGATCGTCTCGGGCACCTTTCTTCCCGCAGCGGGAATCACCATCCTGTCCACCTATTTGCGGTGCATGGAAAAGGCGTCCCTTCCGCTCTATGCCGGGATCGCATCCGCGGCAGTCAATACCGGCCTCAACTGGATCCTGATTTTTGGAAAGCTGGGCGCGCCGGCCCTTGGCGTCACGGGAGCGGCGCTGGCCACGCTCATCTCGCAGCTTATCTACTTCATCATCATTCTTGGGATGTACACCAAATACCGCGAGAGGACAAAGATCGCTGCAGCGGGTCCCTTTGCCTTAGGCCAGTATCTTTCCATGCTGCTGCCGCTTTTGGTCAGTGAATTCATGTGGGTACTGGGAGAAAACGTGTACGCAGGCATTTACGGGCATCTGGGCACCGCCGCCACCGCCGCCATGACGCTGACAAACCCCGTGCAGTCCCTGGCAATCGGCGCATTGTGCGGACTGAGCCAGGCCGCCGGGATCCTCATCGGCAAGCGCCTTGGCGACGGGGACAAAGAGAGGGCCTACCGGGAGGCAAAAAAGCTCCTTCTCTACGGCCTGGCAGGCTCTCTGCTGCTGTCCGCCGGGATCCTGTATTTCTCTCCCTGGTATGTGCGGATTTTCAAGGCAGAAACTGACATCCGGGCATTGACAGTTCAGATCCTTCTCGCCTATGCGATGGTCATGCCCTTTAAAGTACTGAACATGATCATCGGCAGCGGCATCCTGCGCAGCGGAGGAAAGACGAAATACGTCATGGCCATTGACCTGATGGGCACCTGGGTATTTGGCGTCCCTCTGGGGCTTCTCACCGCTTTTGCGCTCCACTGGCCCATCCCGCTGGTCTACCTCACGCTGTCTATGGAGGAGTGCATCCGCTTCGCCGTTTCGCTAATCGTTTTCAGACGCCGCAGGTGGATGAACCGGCTAAAAGCGTGAAGAAACCGGGATAACCGGCTTTGGTCAGCTCAGAGGATTATGACAGGACAGCCATAAGAAAAGTTCCCAATACCATCAGCAACAGCCCGATCAGCGCTTTTTTACACAGCTTTTCTTTCAAAACAAGACAGGAAAACGCAATCGTAACCACGATGCTCAGTTTATCAATGGGCACCACCACGCTGACGACGCCGTTCTGAATCGCATCATAATAACAAAGCCAGGAAGCGCCTGTTGCGATTCCCGACAGCCCGATAAAAACGAGTTCTTTTTTGTCCACTGTTTTCAACAGGCGCTGCTTTCCCCTGGCAAAAACAATCCCCCATGCCAGAATGAGAACGACGCCGGTTCGGATGGCTGTGCCCAGGTTGGATTCCACGCCGGTGATCCCGATTTTGGCAAGAACGGAAGTAAGCGCGGCAAATACGGCGGAAAGGACAGCGTAAATGAGCCAGTTTCCGTTTTTTTCGGCCTGCTTTGCGTCCTTTTTTTCAATCATCAGAAAAATCCCGGCGGCGAGCATGGCGGTTCCGATCAGCTTGACCGCCAGGTGTTCAGTTTCTCCGAATATAAAAATTGCAAGCAGGACCGACAAAACCGTACTGGATTTGTCAATCGGGACGACCTTGTTGACATCTCCCACGGAAAGCGCCTTGAAATAGCAGATCCATGAGGCGCCTGTGGCGGCCCCAGACAAAATCAAAAACAGCAGCGATTTCGGCGCGATCGTGGGAATGGTATCGGCTGAACCCACCACAAATACCATCGTCCATGCAAACAGAAGGACGACGATCGTTCTGATTGCCGTAGCCAAATCCGAATCCGTCTTTCGAATCCCGCATTTTGCGAGTATCGCAGTCAGTCCCGCAAACAGAGCGGAGAAACACGCCATAACAAGCCACATACTGCATCACCTCTATCATATCCTGGAATTTGACAGGATAAATCGCCTCGGGATGCGCCCGATGCGTACTTTCAATCGGTACCGCTCACTGTAGTTTTCAGCACAATTTGTGTTTATAAAACCAAAACGTGTCGCCATTTTAATCTTTTTCATAAAACACAATATCCATCCGGTCATTGATTTTTTTGGTCTGTCCGGTTTGATGGTAACCCATTTTTTCATACAGATGCAAATTCCCTTTTTCCTGTAATATAGTATCCAAAACCCAATTCCCGGAACCATATATTTGTTCTGCCGCCATGATGGCGGACTGCGCATAACCTTTATTTCTGTGTTCCTGCATAATCCAAATTGGAGAGATCTTTTTTCTGCTCCCGTCCTTTTTGTCAACTACCCGGATGGCACCGACAACTTCATCCCCGAAAACGATAAAATAATAAGTTGTCCCTGGCTGCCGATATTTCGCCATGACTTTTTCAAAGCTCTCGGAACCCGGACTCGTTTCATAATCCTGATATTTTTCCAAGAGGTCTGAAAATGCACGCACTTGCATCCTCCATATGGTTTGCATATCATCTTCTGTGGCAATTTTTAAGATAACATTCTTCATCACTGATAAACTCCCGTTCTGTCACCAACTCATCTTTCTTCATAGAAAGCAACTCATCCTTGGTGACCCATCTAAATGCTGAAATCGGTCTGGAGTTTTTGAGCCGTCCCAGCAGCTCACACACTGACCGTTCAACAATTTATGAAGTTTCTGCCTGTATCAAACAAAAAAATGCTCCGGCGATTTTGTTCTCGCCCAGAACGTTTCTATCCGTTGTTTCAGCCCGTCTTAAAGTCACCCAAATCCAAGCCGGCCCGGACAGCGTCATCCGACTTTTGTCGGGATAAGCAGCACACCACCTC
>CANQUI010000075.1 GCA_947626995.1 uncultured Eisenbergiella sp.
TTGCTGACGCTGGCGGTGACCTTGTGGCTGGCCGGTATGGTGGGAATTGGCGGATTAAAGGTACAGGCGGCCCAACCGGAAAAGACCGTGGAGGAAACCGCTTTGGAATCGGAGGGCACGTCTTTCTTTCAGTGTTCTGTGACGGATCAAAATGGGAATCTTGTTTTCGGATATCCGGCGCCGCAGGATGGGATTGTCTATCTGTTCCTGCCGCATACCGTAGAGATTTCCGATTTGCAGGTACAGTGCGCCGGTGAGATCAGGGGCGTATCCCGTGGAGAATGGGATCCCGCTGCCGGGGTACTGCGCAGTGCGTTTCAAAAAAGCGGCGATACGGTGACGGTGCAGCTGGCGGACGGAGAGGTCCGGATCCGGGCGCTGCAGTCCGACCTTCCCAGTATACAGCTGGAACTGAATCAGACGACGCTGCAGACGGTACAGTCAGATAAGAACATAAAATATCCGGGCAATTCCGTTTATTTGACCAACGTCGACAAAAGCGCCGATGTGACGGCGGAAAACTGTGTGGAATTGAAGGGAAGGGGAAACAGCTCCTGGCAGAAATACGAAAAAAAGGGATACCAGATTAAGTTTTCAGAAAAGACGTCCGTGCTGGGGATGCCGGCGGCGAAAAAGTGGATCCTGCTGGCCAACGCCTCCGACGACAGCATGGTGCGCAATATGACGGCAATGGAATTGTCCCGGGGGCTTGATATGGCCTATACCACCCGTTTTCAGTATGCGGATCTGTGGATCGACGGGGATTATCAGGGGACGTATCTTGTAGGGGAGAAAGTGGAGATCGGGGAAAACCGGATTTCGCTGACGGATGCCGGCGGCGTGGTGATGGAAGAGGATGCCGCTTTTTATATGGAAGAGGATCATTATTTTTATGACGCCCTTTTGGATACGCATTTTACGGTAAAGGAGTCCGTAAGCGAGAATGAGGAAGAGATTGCGTCCGCCATGACTTCTTTTCAGCAGGCGGTGGATGCGCTCATGCTCTATCTGTATCAGACGCCTTCCGATCAGGTGACGACGGAGGCGCTTTCTGCCATGATTGACGTGGATTCCTTTGCGAAGTATTATCTGATCACCGAGTACGCGTTGAACCGGGAGGCCAACAATTCCAGTTTTTATTGGTATCGGGACGGGGAAGGCGACGTGCTGCACCTGGGGCCTGTCTGGGATTTCGATACCTGTATGGGCAATGAGGATCTGGGCGCGGATCAGTATTTTGCGCATTTCTATAATCCGCTGATGAACCGGCTGCTGGCCGCACCCGCATTTTATGATCGGGTGTGCGCGCTGAAAACGCAATATCGTTCTGTATTTGCGGGACTGGCGGGCACGGCGGAACGCTTCGGCAGACAGATCGATTCGTCCGCCTATATGAACTATATCCGCTGGAACACTTTGGGCGGCGTCAATCCCAAGGGGTACAGCGATTTCTCGGCGACCTATCGGGATTCCATATCCGGTCTGAAATCCTGGCTGAACGCCCGATACAAAGCGTTTGCGGTGCAGCGTCCCAGGCTCGATGTGCGCTTAAGCGAAGACGGAACAAAGCTGATCGTTTCTGCCGGACGGAAGACGAACCGGCCGCTGACGCTGGCGGTCTGGAGCAGCGAAAACGGACAGGACGATCTGCAATGGTATCCGGTGACCCGTGTATCGGACGGCGAACCGGTCTTTGAAATCGACCTTGCGCCGTATGAAAGTCTGGGCGTATACCTGATCCATCTGTATGAGGGGAACGGGGAGGAAGCGCACATCATCGATGCGTCGCTTTATGACAGACTGCCGCCTGCGTTATAACAGCATGGCGGCTGACAGCATGAGCGCCAGGCCGGCCAGATTGACCAGCATAAAAAAGCGGAGATATTGAGCCGCGTGGGCATGTTCGGATTTCAGATACAGCCGGAAGGAAATGAGACTGGCCAGGGAGGCGATGGGAGTGCCAAGACCTCCCAGATCGGCGCCCAACAGCAGAGCCTTCCAGTCCCGGGTAAAACCGGACAGCAGCACCGCCGCCGGCACATTGCTGATGACCTGACTGGCCAGAGCGGTGGTAAGAAGAGGCTGCCGGGACAGGAGCTTTTGCAGAAAGTCTTTGATCACATCCACGGAGCCGATGTTTCCGGCAAATACGAAGAAGCAGACGAAGGTGAAAAGCAGACTGTAATCAATCTTTTTGTACAGGCAGCGATCCGCCGCAAAAAGCGTCAGGCAGACGATGGCAAGCAAAAGAAGCACATGCAGTACGTGAAATACGGCAAGCAGGCAGAGGAAAAACAAGATCAGATAAAGAAAGATCCGCTTTTTTTCCACGGTGTCGTCCGTTTTGGGTAGGGAGACGTTTAACTCCTCTTTCGGACAAAACAGCGCGGAAAGGGCCAGAAGGGGAAGCGTCAGAAGGACGTAAGGCAGGACCGTCAGGAAAAAGTCTCCGGGCGAGATCCCATACCGGGAATAAAGATAGAGATTCTGCGGATTGCCCACCGGCGTCGCCATACTTCCCAGGTTGGCGGCGACCGTCTGCAGGACAATGACAAAGATCAGATAGCGCTGCTGGCCGGTCAGATTCAGGATCAGGATCGCAAAGGGGACAAACGTAATCAGCGCCACGTCGTTGGTCACCAGCATGGAAGAAAAGAACGGCAGCAGAATCAGGAGAAGAAATAAGGTCCGGCGCTTTTTCTTCCCGTCGAGCATCCGGGCGGCCAGAAAAGAAAAAAGGCCGTATCGCTGCAGGCCGGCTACCACGGCCATCAGGCAGAACAAAAGCACCAGCACGCGGAAGTCGATATATTGCAGGTAGGCCGGGGAGGGCGGTATAAAGAACATGGAGATAACCATGCACAGAGCGGAGACAGACAAAACGGGTTCTTTTTGAAACAGGGTTGTAATTTTTTTCACGGGATCCTCCAGCGCGTAGAATTGGGACAGCGTCCGTCCCTTATTATAAATCCCGTCGCCGCAGGATACAAGAGAAAAAGAGCGGGACGCCGGTTATTTGATTTCCTGTTCCAGCGCGTCAAATTCCGGCGTGGAGAAAAACTCGCCCAATGTGATCTCAAAGCCGTCGCACAGTTTTTTGATCGTGGTGATCCCCGGATTGCGGCTTTCTCCGTTCAATATGCTTTTGACAGTGGCCTGGGGGACTGCGGAAAGGAGACTGATCCCGTTGGGGGTCAGACCGCGCTGCCGGCAGAGTTGTCTGATGCGGAAGGCCACGGCTTGTTGTGCGTTCATTTCTGGCTCCTTAGAAAAAGATGATCGATTCGGATTCTTCTTTATCATAAAGGATGGGGCCCGTTTTATTCAGTGATTTATCACTATTTGTAAAACGGGACGGCACAGGATAAACGGAGGGAAACGGACAAAAGAGTATGGAAAGAAAAGAGAAACAGCTGATTCTGCGCGCGACAAAAATCGCGCTGGGCAGCA
Source organism: uncultured Eisenbergiella sp. (assembly GCA_947626995.1). Lineage (GTDB taxonomy): Bacteria > Bacillota > Clostridia > Lachnospirales > Lachnospiraceae > Gallintestinimicrobium. Next base: position 3,451 of record CANQUI010000075.1, read on the forward strand.
GCTTCGCCATCTTTCTGGCGCATACGCTGCGGCTGGATCATGAAATCTCGGCGGGCACCATAACGCTTCTCACCATTGTTTCTACAAAATGGGAGACGGTAAAGCTTTGCGCGTATCGGCTGCTGACGATGTTGTTTACGATCGGCATGACCTGGCTGTTTTTCCTGCATATCCGCAACGAATGGATCGCCTATGGGGCCTTTATTTTCCTTCTCGTAATCGTCAGCGAGCGCTTGGGCTGGGGCGCCACCATCTCGGTCAACGCGGTGATTGCGGCGCACTTTCTGTCGGGACTGGATTTCAGCCTGCACACAGTCCGCAACGAGATCCTGCTGGTGCTGATCGGGATTGGGGTGGCGGTGGCGGCAAATCTCTTTCACGATAACGGGAATCAGAAAAAAGAGCTGATCCGGCATATGCGCTATGTGGAGGAACAGATGCGCCGCATCCTGGAGAAAATGGCGGACTATCTGTCCGATCCGGGAAAAAAGGGGGAGGCCTGGAAGGAACTGGCGGATCTGGAAGGAAAAATCCGGCAGTATGTCCTGGACGCCTGCGCGTATCAGAACAACACCTTCGCATCGCATCCGGGCTATTATATTGATTATTTTGAGATGCGCCTGCAGCAGTGCAGCGTGCTGCATAATCTCCACGACGAGATGCACAAGATCCGCCGGATGCCCCTGCAGGCGAAGATCGTGGCGGATTATATCCGCTATATGAAAAATTACGTGCGCGAAACCCAGATTCCCACAGAGCAGATTGCCCGTCTGAAGGAACTGATCGAAACCATGGGGAACATGCAGCCGCCCCAGACCAGAGAGGATTTTGAGAGCCGCGCCATTTTGTATCATATCCTGATGGATCTGGAGGAATTCCTCCATTATAAGAGGAGATTCGCAAAAGGGCTGGATGAACGGCAGAAAAAAAGATACTGGAAGGAAACGCCCCAAAAGCGCGCAGGGCAGCAGTAGGAAAGGTGAAACCATATGATTTTAACGGATTGCGAGAGATGTTTTGTGTATGCGCCAAACGGCCAAATGGCATGCAGCGGCAGAGTGAGCGTGGTGGGGGAAAATATTTTCCTTTATTTTCAGGATATCCGCGGGTTTCAGGACGCGCACATCCGGACGCAGGTGGAATTTTTTGACAGCAGCGCGGGGATCGTCAGGGCCGACTGCGAGCTTTTGATTCAGGAGAACCGGCATTACCGGGATATGGTGGAGCCGTGGATGGCGCGCTGCCGGATTCAGAAGATAGGAAAGATCGTGCAAAGGCAGAAGGATCCGCGGGTCAGGACGAATGTGGAGCTCGCCTGCGTTTCTTTGAAACATGGTCCCTTTGTGGCCTCCCTTCGCAACATCAGCGTGGGCGGCATTTATATTCTGACGGATCAGCGGATGGAAAAAGGAGACGCGTTCCTTTTTACGCACAGCTTTCTGGAGGACAGGCTGCGGCTGGAAGCGTCGGTGCTGTGGTCCAAAAAGCTTTCCGATCGGGAGGCAGGATACGGCTGCCGGTTTGTGGGACTGTCGGAATCCGATCAAAGAGAGATCGGCAGGTATGTGGCGCAGAGGCAGGCAAAACAAAGATCCTGATTGCGGAGGGAAAGAGAGGACAGGATACATGGAAGAATTTACGGCGGAACAGTTTATCGCGTTTCTTGACAGAATCGAAAAGCTCAAGTCTGTCCCGCGGCACTGCGTCACGTCGGACGGCGTGCAGGAGACGGTGGCGGGGCATTGCTGGCGGACGGCGCTGATGGCCTATCTGATGAAGGAGGAGCTGGGGCCGATCAACGTCGACCGGGTAATCAGGATGTGCCTGCTGCACGATATTGGCGAGGCGGTAACCGGCGATATCCCCACCTTTGAAAAAAAAGAGGCGGACGACAAAAAGGAACGGGAAGCCGTCCGGGACCTTTTGTCGGGGCTGCCCGCCGGCCTGTATGCCGAAACGACGGCCCTTTTTGAAGAGATGGAGGCGCAGGAGACAAAGGAAGCCAGGGTCTATAAGGCGCTGGATAAGCTGGAGGCTGTGATACAGCACAACGAAAGCGACATTCAAACCTGGCTGCCCCTGGAATATGAACTGCAGCAGACCTATGCGGAAAAGAACGTACAGGGGTTTGCGTTTTTGGAAAAGCTGCAAAAGCAGGCGGTAAAGAGAACGAAGGAAAAGATCGCCCAAAAGGAAATCGCGGACGGACAAATCGCCCCGGAGCCGGACGCGCGCGCGCAAAAGGAGGCGGTAAAGCAGCAGGCCCGTCAGGAAAAGGAACGGAAACGGGAGGAGAAAAAAGCCGCCCGGGCCCTGGCCAGACAGGAGCGCATCCGGGAGCTCAACTGCCTGTTTGTTACCGCCGGCTGCGTTTTGCTCCTGGCGCTGGTCGTTTTGGCCATCGGGCAGGCCGGACTGAAAGGGTTTTTACTGATGTGGATTCCGGTGGCGGTGCTGGCGGCGTCGGTGGCGCTGCTTTTGCTGGGCGTCATCAGACAGTGTCTCCACAAACGAAGCGGGATCATTTTCGTGGCGGCGATTCTGGGCATCCTCCTGTGCAGCGCATTTTTCCTGTTCCTGCTCCGTTTCGTGCCGATGGGCACGGGCATGGCGTAAAGACGATCCGGGCAAAACGGGCACGGTTTTATCCGGTCTGCGCCAGCATACGGCGGAAGATCCGGACGTGGATCTGCTCATCTAAGAGGACGCGTTCAAGCAGATCCGTCACGTACGCGTCGTCAATCTGCCGGGCCTGGCAGCAGTATTTGGAAATCGCCGCCTCTTCTCCGGCCAGCGCGTTTTCCCAAAGCGCCTTTCCGGCGGTGGGATAGTTGTTGCAGGAGGGAGACCAGTAGCGCAGGGACCCGTTATCCGGGGCCCACAGACGCGGATCGGCGCCCAGAAGAAAGGCCAGATGGGAAAAGACGTTAAAATGGTGCATTTCCACAATGGCGATCTTTTGGAAAATCCGGGCATATTCCGGATCGGAATCGGTCAGGATGGCGTTGTTGTATAGATAGAGGCTGATGGCGGACATTTCCGAATTGCACGCGCCGATGTCGGAAAGGATCTCTTTGGCGTAACAGGGATTCTGACGTTCCACCCGGATGGGCGGCCAGGGCTTATCGGAAGAAAATACCGTAATAAGAGACATGGACGGCTCCACGGGATCCTGCATACGGTGCGGGATCCCTTTTGTTTTTTCTACTATTGTTATGCGCCCGCCGCGAATCTGTGCGTTCCATTTTCTCTTTGACATTGATACTGCCCTATGTTAAACTGAGAAAGATAAAAGTGGGGGACTGTGTCCTCCCCAAAGTCAGCGGGAATGGAAACAGATCAAACGCGAGGTGGACGTTTTGGATAAGTATGAATATAAGCTGCGGTTGGAGGAGATCAAGGCGCTGAACAAAAAGGGGCGCTTTCAGGAATCGGCGCAGGTGGCGGATACGATAGACTGGAAAAAGGTTCGCAACATTGCCACGCTGGGGATCATCAGCGACGTTTATAAGATCAACAGACGGTTTGAAGACGCAAAGGAAATCCTGCTTCTGGCCGATGAAAAATCGCCGCAGAACAGGCGAATCGTATATTCGCTCTGCGACCTGACCATCAAGATGGGCCAGGTGGTGGAGGCCATTGAATATTATAAAGAGTTTGTGCAGCTTGCGCCAAATGACAACAGCAGATACATTTTGCTTTATAAGATCTATGAAGCGCAGGATATCAGCCTGGAGGAACGAATCGCCGTACTCCGGGAGTATAAGAAACGGGAATACAATGAAAAGTGGGCATACGAGCTGGCCTATCTGTACCACCGCATCGGGCTGGCTACGGAATGTGTGGAGGAATGTGATCAGCTGATTCTGTGGTTCGGAGAAGGAAAGTACGTGACCAAGGCCATGGAGTTAAAGCAGTTATACGTGCCGCTCTCCCCGGCGCAGCAGCATGCGTACGACAGGCAGTTCGGAAGGTCCGCAGACAGAGAGGACGCAGAAAAGCCGGAATCTGCTGCGCAGGAGACAAAGACCGGGACCACGCCGGAGGAGGCGACGCCGGAGGAGACGACGCCGGAGGAGATGGATATCCAGGTCAAGACCATGGATATGGGGCAGTACAATACCATCAATCTGCAGGCAGCGCTGGCCGAAAGTATGCGGGAGGTGCTGGAACCGGCCGCGGCCGGGCAGGAACCAAAGAAAGGCGCGCAAATCGAGCCGGTGGAGCCGGTGGAAGAGCCTCTGGGCCTGACCCGCGACCTGGGCCACGTCCGGGATACGTATGACAGCGACGATGTGGAATATCAGGAGGATGTGACCCGGGTGATTCTGGATTCGGCCGGTTGGAACGTGCAGGCCACCGGACAGCTGGAACCGGAGGAGACGGAGGAAGAAGCGTCCTCCCTACAGCCGGAGGAAAAAAAGGCCCCGGCCTTTGAACAGACGGCGCGTCCGGGACAGGGCGGACGGCAGACGGATCCGCGGCAGGAACGCATGTCCAGTCTGCTTTCCCAGGAATATGACGGACAGATCAGCCTTGTGCTGCCGGAAGAGCCCAGGATCGAAAAACAGATCACCGGCCAGATGAATTTTCAGGATGTGCTGGCGGAGTGGGAAGCGCGCAAAAAGGCAAACGAAGAAAAGAGAAAAGAAAGTATCCGCAAGATCATTCAGGATCAGACCGGTTCGATGTTTCAGGAGTACGATCAGAGCGTAAATAACGGCATCCTGCAGCGGCTGGAAAAGGGAGAAGAGATCGAATCCGAACAACCCGCCTCTCCGGCGCCCGCTTTGCAGACAGCGCCCCAACAGACGCAGGAAGAGCCGACGCCCCAACAGGCGCAGGAAGAGCC
>CANQUI010000076.1 GCA_947626995.1 uncultured Eisenbergiella sp.
TCCCTGTTCATTGATTGACTCCTCCCTCAAAAATGCCCGTTATTTTTCGTGAATAGCGCTCCCATTCCGCCCGATACAGCTTCAGCTGCGCATCCCCTCTGGGCGTGAGTTTATAGTAGCGGCGATTCCGCCCGCCATACTCCATGTCGTACGCTTCCAGGCAATCGTCCTTTTGCAGCCGCCGCAGCACCGGATACAGCGTGGATTCCGAAAGATCGATGACCTGGCGCACCTCCTGGGTGATCCTGTATCCGTAGGTCCCGCCCGGCTCCCTGCATACGACAGCCAGTACGATGGCGTCCAACAACGCGGCTCCCGTATTAAAGACCATTTGTCTATCCTCCTTTTCCTGTGCACTCCCAAATATACTTTTATTATTATAATATTATATATTGTATAATATTATCTTTTCATATAATATATAACGTATAATATTATTTGTCAACACCTATCAGGAATATTTTCCAAAAAAACCGCCGCCTTACAAAATGAGGCTCCGTAAGACGACGGCCAGGCGCGCAGCGCCGGTTTTTTCGCTATTTTTCGTTATTCTTCCGATTCTCTCCAGCCCTTGCACACATTCACCCACTCCTTTGCCTGCGAGCACCTTTCCAGCTGTTCCAGGTTCAGTTCGATGGCGCTGTTATGACTGCCGCAGGCGGGAAACACCGTTGCAAATCGTTTCAGGGAAATGTCCAGATAGACCCGGATCCCCTCCCGGACGCCGAAAGGGCACACGCCGCCCACCTCATGTCCGATCACAGCCTCTACTTCGTCATGTGCCAGCATTTTGGCCTTGGTCTGAAACTTTGCCTTATACCTGGCGTTGTCGATCTTCGCATCGCCGGCCGTCACGATCAGGATCGGCTGTTGTCCGACCCAGAAGGACAGCGTTTTGGCAATCCTTTCTTTCTCTACGCCCACTGCCTGCGCCGCCAGTTCCACCGTGGCGGAGGACAGGGGCAGTTCCCGGATTTTTTCTTCCAGGCCGTATGACGCAAGGTGGCGCCTCGCCCGTTCTATCGACATCTCTTCCTCCGTAATCCTCTGCCCTAGGGCGTCTGTTTCTTTTTTCCCGAGGGAAAAATCCCCAGGATCCTAAAAAGCCCGGCCCGTTCAAATCCTTTCAAAAGGGCGTACAAAATCACCGTATCCACCGGCCACATGATCAGGTTGCTTAAGAACCGGTCGGGAAGCCGTAAAAAATAATTCCAGCCGTAGAAGCCGGAAAGCCAATAGGTCCCCAGCCCCACATTGATCCCCATTCCCACGATCAGCTTCATAAGCAGGATCCGCCAGAAACGAATGGGTTTTTTGTACAGAAAAACGCCGTAAATGATCCCCGCCAGAAAGGCGTCCAGCGTCAGTCCCGGAATCCATCCTCCGGTGGGCTTTAACAGATATTTTAAAATATCCAACATTCCTGCAAAAACGCTTCCCACCACGGGGCCGAACATAAAGTCCACAAATTCATTGGGCAGACCCGAAAAACCGATCCGGATATAGTCCCCGATCTGTATCGTGGCCACATAGCCTAAGACGACGGCGAGGGCTGCAAAAACGCCGCACACGCACAGCGTACGCACATTTTTGAGTTCCCCGGCGGAATCTGTAAACAAGGCTGCGATCTTTTTCATCCTGATACCTCCTTCTACAGACACACGCCGCAAAAGGAGAGAAATAAAAAATCTCCGCTGCAGCGAGATGCGGTCCCCATACCGCAAGCGCGCAAAAGGCACGGCGCTTTTCGTCCCACCGGCAACTCCCTGTCCGATGGGCACTTAACGCATAAGGACCTACTCTGCATTTCCTGATTTTCAACCTGTTTTATTCTATCACATATAAGAAAAAACGCAATCCCCCAAAAGGACGGGATCAATGAAAAAACACCCAAAGCACGCCGTAGAGCACGGGCTGATGCAGCAGATACAACAGCAGGGAATGTCTGCCGATCCATTCTGTCACAGGATTTTTCCCGTATTCCAGCAGCCGCATTGCGCCGTGTTTTTGCATCGTCTTGTTACAAAAATAGCCGGCAAGAAACAAAAAGATCCAGGGCAGAAGGGAAAAATAATCCACCGAATAAAATCCCGGATCCGTAAAACCGATCCAGGTCATCCAAAGACCGTGGTAAAGGTGTCTGGGAAGCGGATAGCCTGGCCCTCCGCCAAAACCCAAAAAGCCGTCGTTGACATGGTAAAACAGCGCAAACAAAAGAAGGCTTGCGCAAAGTCCCATCTCTTTGGGGATCCGCCGCAGCGCCTTTTCCAACGGAATCCAGAGAAACATACAGCTTCCCAGCAGCGTCAAAACGCCAAAAATCACCGGATCAGACGGCAGAAACCATACGGTAACCGCCGTAACGATCATTCCGCCTCCAAAGACCTGCGCCGCCCGCCGCAGTTTCCTTTTGCCAAACGGCTGACAGAAACCGGACAGGAAAAGAAACGTCCAGCAGATGCTCTGCTGCCAGACACGGGCCCAGACAGAAGAATACCAGGGCCAGTCAAAACCGAACAGATAGACCAGATCCCAGACGGCATGATACAAAAACATGCTGATTAAAGTGATGCCCCGGATCGTGTCCGGGGCAGGATAACGTTGATTCATGGTTTTTACTCTTTTTTGCCGTCTCAGGCGATCGTTGCGTTTCCTTTGGCCGCTTCAAATTCGTCGAGGACTTCCTTATTCGGCGCCTTTGTCAAAAGGCTGACCACAATGATGACCGCGATTGCCACAAGAAACGCCGGCAAAAGCTCATAGATTGCAAAGGCGCCTCCCAGAGGGGCCACCAGATATTTCCAGACGAACACCGAAACGCCGCCGGCGATCATTCCCGCCAGGGCGCCGGGGAACGTGGTCCGTTTCCAGAACAGGGCGCAGATCACCACCGGGCCGAAGCTGGCGCCAAATCCCGCCCAGGCAAACGAAACGATGCCGAAAATGGAGCTGTTTGGATCCCGCGCGATGATCACGCCAAGGATTGCGATCACCACCACCGTCAGACGGGCGGTCAGCATACTGGCGCGCGGGGACAGCTTCAGATGAAACGCCTCCTGCAGGATATTCTGGGAAACGCTGGAGGACGCCGCCAACAGCTGGGAATCCGCCGTAGACATGGTGCTGGCCAGGATACCCGCCATAATCAGTCCGGCCATCAGCGCGGGAAGGACTCCATAGGAGGATAACAGATCCGCAATCCGCACGATGATGGTCTCCGTATCGGATCCGGAAAGGGACGCCACCAGTCCGTTGGCGCTCATGGTTCTTCCCACGATACCGATCAGTACCGCCACCGCCATGGCAATGACCACCCAGACGGAGGCCACGCGGCGGGAAAGCTTTAACTTGCTTTCATTTTCAATGGCCATAAACCGAAGCAGTATGTGGGGCATCCCGAAATATCCCAGTCCCCACGCGCAGGTGGAGACGATCTTTAACAGCCCGTAGGGCGCGGCCGACGCGGTCCCCTCTACATAGGTGCTGGTAAAGGACAGATACCCCGGCAGGGCCTTTGCGTTTTCCATCACCGCGCCCAGCCCTCCGGCGGAAATGGTGGAAAAGACCAGCACGAAAAGGATCGCCACCGTCATGATAATGCTCTGGATGAAATCCGTGGTGGAAGCGGCAAGAAACCCGCCCGCGGCCGTATAGCCCACGATGACCAGCGCGGAAACGATCATGGCCGCCATGTAGTCCATCCCAAACAGGGAGGAAAACAGCTTGCCGCACGCCGCAAAGCCGGACGCCGTATACGGGACGAAAAAGATAATGATGATCAGCGCCGCAATGGCCGCCAGAACATTCTTCTCATCCCGGAAACGCCGGGAAAAAAACTGGGGCAGCGTGATGGAATTGGTGATATGGGTGTAACGGCGCAGCCTTCTGGCCGTCAGCAGCCAGTTCACATACGTGCCCGCCGCAAGGCCGATGACCGTCCAGCCCACATCCGCCACACCGGACAGATAGGCAAGTCCCGGCAGTCCCATCAGCAGGTAGCTGGACATATCGGACGCCTCGGCGCTCATGGCCGTTACCAGCGGGCCCAGCTTACGGCCGCCCAGATAGAAATCCGACGCGGACTCATTTTTTTTTGCAAACCGAAAGCCAATGGCGAGCATGAGGACCAGATAAACAAATATTGTGATCAGAATACAAACGGATGCTGTGCTCATATATGTTCTCCTTTGATTTGACAGAATCGGAACAGATGTTTTGTTCCTTTACTCTGGTAAAGCATTATAGCACAGCTTGGATCGGAAATAAATAGGGAAGTTTATTTTTTTGAAAAATCCTCCCGAATGAGCGTGCGCAGCGCCTCGATCCCCACCCGGATCGCGCTGTCGGTATCGTGGACCACAGGATTGGACAGGCCCGCTTTTTCCCGCTCCTGATTGGCCACGGTAAGAAAAACGGAGCCGCATCGCACCCTCAGATAGCTGGCCACCACAAATAAGGCCGCCGATTCCATTTCGGACGCCTTACAGCCCAGGCGCATCCATGCGCTCCATTTTGCTTTCAGCTCATAATCCACAGGCATCTTCTCCGCCTCATGCTGTCCGTAAAAAGAGTCCTTGCACTGCACCACGCCCACATGACAGGGCAGCGAAAGCTTCTTTGCCGCCCTGCGCAGCGCGTTCACCACATCCGGATCCGCCACCGCGGGAAATTCAACCGGCGCATATTCGCGGCTTGTCCCCTCCGCCCGCACCGCGCCGGTGGCAATGACCAGATCGCCGCTTTTGACCGTCGGATCCATCCCGCCGCAGGTGCCCACCCGGATAAAGGTATGCGCGCCGGCCTTTTTCAGTTCTTCCATGGCAATGGCGGCGGAAGGGCCCCCGATGCCGGTAGACGTCACGGAAACCGCCACCCCGTCCAGATAGCCGTTATAGGTCACAAATTCCCTGCTGTCGGCCAAAAGAACCGGCGTGTCAAAATAGGCCGCGATCTTCTCACAGCGTTTGGGATCCCCCGGCAGAATCACATATTTGCCCACTTCCTGATTGCGGATCTGCAGATGATACTGCGTCCCCTCCTGTGCATATTTCATTTCCTTTTCCCCCTATCCTGTCCGCCTCTGTAAAAGCGTAAGACCGGTTACCGGTAACTGTCCAGCAGGCTGCTCAGATCTTCCTTGCTCTGCACGCCCACCAGACGCTCCTTTTCCTGACCGTCCTTAAAGAGCAGCAGCGTGGGGATATTGCGCACCTGATAACGCATAGCAAGTGAGGACTGCTCGTCCACATTCACCTTTCCCACCTGATACCCCTCCTGCGCCAGCTGATCCACCGCAGGCGCCTGCATCCTGCAGGGCATACACCAGGACGCCCAGAAATCCACCAATACAGGCCCCTGCGCCTTTAATACCTCTGTTTCAAATGTCTCTGCCGTATACTCTTTTGCCATTTTCTTCTCATCCTTTCTTTGTTTTTCTATAGGATACCCTTTTTTCTTTCTAAAATCTATAAGAATTGCTGTTTTGAATCACTTTTTTTCGAAGCGCCCACAGGCAGAACAGATTGGGGAGCGCCATGCAGGCGTTGGCCAGATCCGACAGGTTCCATACCAGATCCAGAGACAGCACCGAACCCAGATACACAAAAACAATATAAACGATCTCAAACAGCTTCGTTCCCTTTTCTCCAAAAAGGTAACGCGCCGCACATTCTCCGTAAAAACTCCATCCGATGATGGTGGCAAAGGCAAACAGCGCCAGACAGGCGGAAAGCAGCGTTTCTCCCGCCCAGGGCAGTCCGGCAAAGGCAATAAAGCAAAACCGGTCCGGCGCCGCGTTTTGGTAGAGCGCGGGCGCCCGCAGCATATCGCTGAGGACGGCAATGCCCGTAATCGCGCACATGACCAGCGTATCCCAGAAAATGCCCGTCATAGAGATCAGCCCCTGCTGCTTTGGCGTCGTATGCTCCACCGCAGCGGCAGTCATGGGAACGGAACCCATCCCGGCTTCATTGGTAAACAGCCCCTTTGCCATCCCCACCCGGATCCCCGTCATCACCGCGGTCCCTGCGAATCCTCCCATAACCGCCCGGGAGGATACGGCGGCCTGAAACATGGCGCCCACGGCCTTTGGCAGATAAACGGCGTTTTTACAGATCACATACAGACAGCCCGACAGATAAATCAGACTCATAACCGGCACCAGATACGTACAGACTTTGGCCGTCTTTTTCGCGCCGCCCACCAGGATGCTTCCGGCCAGCAGAGCGGCTCCGATCCCCACCAGATGCGGCGAAAGAGGAAGCTGTCCGGTCACTGCCGCCGTCAGGGAATGTGCCTGTACGCTGCTGCCCACGGAAAGCGCGGCGAACACGGCGAAAAAGGAAAACAAAACGGCCAGTCCCTTTTTGTGCAGCACCCGTTCCATCACATACATCGGCCCTCCGTACGTGCTGCCGTCTTTAGCCCTCTGCCGGTATTTGGCGGACAGAAAGCTTTCCGCATAACAGGTGGCCATTCCCAAAAACCCGCTGAGCAGACACCAAAACAACGCGCCCGGCCCGCCCAGCGCAATGGCGGTGGAAATGCCGATGATATTTCCCGTCCCGATGGTAGCCGCCAGCGCGGTGGAGAGCGCTTCGTATGCGGACACGCTTCTGGAATTTTCGGGCCCCTGCCGCAGGCTCATCCGGATTCCCAAAAAGCACTTTTTCTGGATAAAACCTGTTCGGAACGTGAAATAAAGATGGGTCCCTAACAGGAGTACCAGCATCGGCATATTCCACAGAAAATCGCACAGCCTTTGCACCAGCTCGTTGAAAGCGTCCATATCATAACCTATCCCGGGTTTCTCTGTACATGATATGGAAAATGAGAAAAAATAAAACCGGATCCCGGAAATTCTTTGCCAATGCCTCCCTGTGTTTTCGACAGGCTGCAATCCCGTTTGCACCCGCTGTTTTGCTGTCAAAGAAAAAAGCGTCCCCGGATCAGGGAGCTTACCATCTCCCGTCTGAGGACGCCTTACAATCCCCTAAAAGGGGAGACGCTTCTTATGTATCATGGAGTGTTCATGCCGCGCGGCGATTCTTATACTTTTGTCCCAGGAAAATCAAAAGGACAATGGCAACGATCATAAGCAGGTCGGCAAAAACGGTGCCTTCTACTCCAAAACCCACATTGTAGGCAAAACTGTCTCTCGCCGTACTGGCTTCCAACCGGAACACAGAGTAGCCGGAAACCAGGCCGCTGTTGGGAAGGCCAAACAGGAAATTCTGCGTGAAATTCCACAGCGTGTGCAATGCAAACGCGCACCAGACGCTTTCAAAATAATAGATCACCAGCGAGAAGAGCGTTCCCATCAGGAAAATATTCAGCAAAGACAGAATCGTCACGCCAGGGTTCAACAGATGCAGAAGCGCAAACAGGAGCGCGTTTCCGATAATGGCCACCACCGGTTTCTGATAACTTCTCAAAAGCTTTTGATATAAAAATACCCGGCAGATCAGTTCCTCTGCGGACGATTGAATCAACACCGCAATCAGGATAAACAGCAGCGCAATCGGATGAAACGAATCATAAGAAAGATGAATGTCCTGATGCAGCCATGCCACCAGGATGCACAGACCGTTCAGTCCGAATCCGGCTACAGCCCCGATCAGAAAAAAGCGCCAGTTATTTCCGGATATCTTCGTCCCTAACTGCTGAAGAATGGGACGGTTTGACTTCCAGAGCCCTATCCACAGCAACACCGCTATCCATACGCCGATGAACGGAAGATACATCCTGCCCGAGGTCCAGACAGCGGAATCTGCGAAGGAACCGGCAAACCGCGACAGCATAAAACTGAGACCGGAAATCAAAAGCAGACCCAACAACTGTCCTACATTCATCAGCAGATAGGTTCCTATGTACAAGACCACCAGCGTCTCGTTCCACTTCCTTTTTAAAAATTTCATTCCTTCTCTCTCCTTTTCAATTTTGTATCTATTATACATGCCAAACGATACCATGACAAGATCCTGTGGAATCCCAACCTCACAAATTGGAAAAGGGATTCTCCCAATTCCCGTCCGGAGTCCGAATCTCCAATTTTTCCACATTGACATAATAAATCCCACAGTTGGGACAGGTACATTTCCGAGTGGGCCGGGCGGCTTCCGCGCACGAAACAAAAGAATGACAGTGGGGGCATATCCTGAGCGCCTCCAGCGTCTGGTGCACGGTCAACTTATGATGATCGCTTCCTGCCCCGCCGCTGATCCTGCTCAGTTCGGCATCCGTCAGGATGTTCATCCTTTTTCTCATTCCATCACCTCCT
>CANQUI010000077.1 GCA_947626995.1 uncultured Eisenbergiella sp.
CCGCCGTTTGCGCCCTGTCGTCCGCTGGTTCGCTCCCTTCTCCGATGTGCCGGATCACCTTCCGGTCGATGCGTATGGTGAAGATCACGCTCAGCGCAAAGGAGAAAAGTTCCGCGATGGGAAACGCGAGCCAGACCAGCTCCACCCTGCCCGTAAACGAAAGGCAAAAAGCCACCGGAAGCAGCACGATCAGCTGCCGGGTCAGAGACACAAACATACTGTAGATGCCGTTTCCCAGCGCCTGAAACACGCTGCTGGATACGACACCGAAGGAGGCAAAGAGGAAGCCCAGGCTGATGATGCGCAGCGCCGGGATCCCGATGTCGAGCATGTTTTCAGAAGCATTGAACAGATACAGAAGGTACTGCGGCGCCAGCTGAAACACCAACAGCCCCACCGCCATGATCAGGGCCGCATAAAGGACGCTCAGACGAATGGTTTTAATCACCCGGTCCCGTTTGCCCGCGCCGTAGTTGTAGGCAATGATGGGCACCATGCCGTTGTTGAGCCCGAATACCGGCATGAATACAAAGCTCTGCACTTTGAAATAGACGCCAAACACCGCGGCCGCGGTAGAGGTAAAGCCGATGAGAATCCGGTTCATCCCGTAGGTCATGACAGAACCGATGGCCTGCATGACAATGGACGGGATCCCCACCGCGTAGATTTTGCGGATGATCCTGAAATCCGGCCTGAATTTTTTGAGCCGCAGACGGATCTCGGAATTATGTCTGAGATTGAAATACAGCGCCAGCCCGCCAGCCACACATTGCCCGAAAATGGTAGCCGCCGCCGCGCCCGTCACGCCGAGCCGGGGAAATCCGAATATTCCAAAGATCAGAATGGGATCGAAGATGATATTGATCACGGCGCCCACAATCTGTGTGATCATGGAATAAAACGTTTTTCCTGTGGACTGCAGCAGCTTTTCCAGCATGACCTGTAAAAGCATCCCCACGGAAAAAACACATACGATGCTCAGATACGAAACGCCGTACTCCACAATCTGCGCATCCTTTGTCTGTCCCAGATAAAAGGGCCGCGCAATGAAAAGCCCTGCTGCCAGAAAGACCACGTAGGTGACCAGCGCCAGAAACAATCCGTTCATCGCCGTCTTGTCCACCGTTTCCTTGTCCTTTTCTCCCAGGGCGCGGGATAAAAGCGCGTTGACGCCCACGCCGGTCCCGGTCGCAAAGGCGATCATAAGGGACTGGATCGGAAACGCCAGCGAAACGGCGGTCAGCGCGTTCTCGTTGATCCGGGAAACATAGATGCTGTCTACAATATTATAAAGCGCCTGCACCAGCATGGACGCCATCATCGGCAGGGACATGGACAAAAGCAGCCGGTTGACCGGCATGACGCCCATTTTGTTTTCCTTTTGCATCTCGGGTTTTGCTCCTTTTCGTTAACTAGTTAATTTTTTGTCGCCTTGCTTATTATACACAAAACAGGGGCCGCGCGCAAGCCCCTATTTTGCCCGCGCGCGGCCCCGTCTCGTTCCGCCCTTTACGGTCTTAATTCGTCAATGCCGCGGTTTTTATTGTTCCGTGTGGCGATCCAAAGATAATTGGACTCATCGTCCACATCCTGACACACCGGCAGTTCCCGTTTGTTGGTGGCGGCTCCGTAAGGGCTCCATACGCCCTCGTCGGCGATCCCGTTCCACTCCTCCTGGTTGCCGTCGCTGCTCATGGTGGTCAGATACATCTCCCCGCTGTAGAGCCCGTCGGAAAACGTCCCGATCACGTTCTGGATATAGCGGTCCTGCCGGGCCGCCTGGCTGATGTCCAGATCGTAATGCTCCTGTCCCGTCCCGTTGGGAAGATCGGCCGCCCACTCCCCTCTGTACATATGGAGCTGATAGGCTCTGTCGGAGACGGTATCGTCATCGTAATAGATATAAAACTTCACCCATTCCCCCGAGCCCTCGCGCACGCCGTTTACCCAGTTGCCGTAATAATATTCATTCTGCGCGTAGCAGGCGATTCCCAGTCCGTTGGGCTGGCCCTGTTCATTGCGCTCCCCGTAATAATAAAAGGTATCTTCGTCCACGATGCCGGCCGACATCTTCATAAACCACGGCAGATGCGCAAGGTCATCCACGGCTTCCATATTGCCCTGTTCCCAGAAGGAGGACATTTCCACCAGCATTTCTTCGTTGGTCTTGTTTACGCCCTCCGCGCCCGCCAGGGGATCGTTTCCGCTGATGGTTCGAACCGCCGTCTGCAAAGAGGTGTCCTTTGTATCTTCCTTTTCTTTCCCGGCAGGGATCTCATTTTCCGTCTTTTTTTCCGTACTCTCTTCCCCGACGGCAGACGTCCGGGACGGATCCGTTTCGCGCTCCGTTTCGCTTTGCGTCTCATCCTCTGTCCCGACGGTTTCGACAGAGACCGTTTCCGCAGATAGGACATCGTCCTTTTGGTTTCTTTTGCTGAGCCTCACCGCACAGAGAATGAGGATGATCACAAGGAACACCGCAATCGCGGCGATCGGGATCAAATCCTTTTTCTTATCGAACATGTTTTCATCTCCTTTCCCTGGATTGTAACATACGTTATCGTTTTTTCCCATCCTTTCTTTCTTAAAAAAAACGAAAGACGCCGTCCTTTTTTCATATATATGCGCGTAAAATATCTGTCATTCGCGCCAATTTCTTGACATCTTCCCTTTCCCCTACTATTATGGATAAGGAATGATGGAAAGAAGGTTTGAAGATGCAAAAAGGCACTACCGTTTTCAAAAAACTGATCCCCTGGGCGCTGATGCTTCTGGTTCCGGCTGCCAATTGCTATTTGTTGGATTTTTATACCCATAATCCCTTTGAGACCATGGCTTTTCGGGTTCATGTGATGAACCTGCTGCTGTTTTTTTTCCTGGCCGTATTGGGGCTTTCCCTTACCGGCTCCGTCCGCGCTGCGCTGTCTGTTCTGACCGTCTTTTGCGCGGGATACGGGCTGGCCGGTTATTATGTGCTTTCCTTCCGGGGCGTGCCCATCCAGCCGTGGGACCTGTTTTCCCTGGACACCGCCGCCAGCGTGGCGAACCATTACGATTATTCCCTGAATTCAAACGCCCGGATTGTACTGGCCTGCTTTTTTTTGCTTTTCCTCCTTTCGCTTCTTCCCAAAACTTCGTGGTTTTCAAAGAAAAACAAACGCAGCGCGCTGATCCGGCTGGGCCTATTTCTGACCTCCGCTCTCTTTTTGTTTTGCTATACCTCCATGCTTCACAATGAAAAGATCGTAGAGCAGAAGCTGCGGCTGTATGACAAGCTTTTTACGCCCACCGTCATTCAGAGCAGAAACGGCACGCTCACCGCATTTTTGATGGAGCTGCAATATCTTTCGGTAGAAAAGCCGGAAGGATACTCCGATCAGGCCGCGCAGACGCTTTTGTCCTCCTATGAGCCCAAACAGACCGATGCGGAGGATCTGCCCAATATCATCGTCATCATGAACGAGGCCTTTTCCGATCCGGCCGTACTGGGTGACTTTTCCACAAACGAGGACTATATGCCCTTTGTCCATCAGCTTTTGGCCGGCGCCGAAAATACCGTTTCCGGACATCTTCACGTATCGGTCAAGGGCGGCAATACCGCCAATACCGAATTTGAATACCTGACCGGCAATACCATGGCGTTCCTGCCCTACGGCAGCATCCCTTATCAGCAGTACATCCGGGGAAATCTGCCTACCATGGCGTCCTATCTCGCGTCGCTGGGATATCACACGGTGGCGATGCACCCGTATCGGGCGGCCGGCTGGAACCGGGATCACGTCTATCCCCAGTTTGGCTTTTCGGAAATCCACTTTCAGGAATTTTTCTCCGATTCCGCCAGGATCCGCAACTATGTCAGCGACATCGCAGACTATGAAAAGATCATACAGGTCTATCAGGAAAAACCCGCGGGAAAACCTCTGTTTTTGTTCAACGTGACCATGCAGAATCATTCCTCTTACAGCGACTGGGACGAATACGACAATTTCAGTCCTCGGATTACGGTAGCAAATACCTCTTCCAAAATCCTTCCCGCCTACCTGTCCCTGATCCGGATCTCGGACGACGCCATTTTTTCTTTGGTGGATTATTTCTCCCGGCAGGAAGAAAAGACCATCCTGGTCTTTTTCGGCGATCACCAGCCCGCGGATTCCGTGGTGGAGCCGATCCTGAAGCAAAACAATACCGGCAGCAGCCAGCTCACGGAGGAAGAGGAATTTCTGCGCTATGAGGTTCCCTTCTTTATCTGGGCCAACTATGATATTCCGGAAGAAAAAGACGTGGATACCAGCGCCAACTTCCTGGGGGCCAAAACGCTGCGGGCCGCCGGAATAGAGCCGCCTGCGTACTTTTCTTTCCTGGACGCCCTCAGCCAAACGGTTCCCGTCGTCAGCGCCAGTCACGTACAGACCGCAGACGGGACGGTCACAGACGTGAAAGCACAGTACGATCTGCTTTCCGATTACCGGCTCCTGCAATACAATCAGTTGTTTGCCGCAGCCAAAGAAACGGAGGAATCAGAAAAGTAGATGAGCAAAAACACCGCCCGCCCTGTCAACAACACGCAGCTGCGAAAGGAATGGATCCGGGAGAACCGAATCTGTTTCTTTTCCTTTCTGCTGCCCTTTGCCTGCATGATGGGACTCTTTATCGGCAACGGGGTGTTCCCCTTTGGCGACAGAAGTTTTATGCACTCCGATATGTATCATCAGTACGTGCCTTTTTTAGAAGAATTTTTGCGCCGGGTAAAAGACGGGGAAATGGCCTATTCCTGGAATATCGGACTGGGCAGCAACTATCCGGCTTTGTATATCTACTACTGCGCCAGCCCGTTTAACTGGCTGATGCTGCTTTTGCCCTCCCGGTATCTTATCGAGTTCATGAGCTATATGGTGGTCTTTAAGATCGGTCTGTGCGGGTTTACCTTTTCCTACTACCTGAAACACAAATTTCACAGCAAGGATCTATTTCTCCTTCTGTTTTCCGTTTTTTACGCGATGTCCGGATTTGTCGCCGCCTATAGCTGGAACGTGATGTGGATCGACTGTCTTTTTCTTGCTCCGCTCATTCTCCTCGGGCTGGAACGGCTGGTCCTGGAAGGCCGTCCGGGACTGTACTGCGTGACGCTCTTTTTGTCCATCCTGAGCAACTATTACCTGTCCATCATGATCTGCATCTTTTTGGTGCTGTATTTTTTCACGCTGCTGCCGCAGATATGGGAAGGGCCCTCCATCCGCGCAAACCTGCCGCGTCTTGGACGCGCGGCGCTGCAGTTTTTCCTGTATTCCTTACTGGCGGGCGGCATGGCGGCCGTCCTTTTGATCCCGGAAATGACGGCGCTTTTTTCCACGGAATTTTCCCAGTCCACGTTTCCGAAAAAGACCACCTGGTATTTTCCGTTTTCGGATGTGCTGGCCCGGCACTGCGTGGGCGTGGAGCGGGAAACCGGCCTGGATCACTGGCCCAATCTTTTCTGTTCCTCCGCTGTTTTTTTCCTTCTTCCGCTTTATGCCTTTCACAGACAGATTCCACTGAAGGAGAAACTGCCCCGTCTGCTTTTGTGCGCCTTTCTGATTGTCAGTTTCTGCGTAAACAAGCTGACCTTTGTATGGCACGGATTTAATTATCCCGATTCCCTGCCCTGCCGTCAGTCTTTTTTATACATTTTGCTGGTACTGACCATGGGCTATGAAGTGGTTCAGAAAAAGGAAGGATTTTCGCTTTCCGATTTGTCGCGCTGTCTCTTTTTCGCCCTCCTTTTCCTCCTTTTTTCCGAAAAAATGGTGGACGACGACGCCTTTTCTCCGGAAGTGTTTCTGCTCACCGGCGCGCTGGTTCTGGCCTACGCCCTTTTGCTATACGCATATAAAAAATACGATTCCCCTTCCGCCGTCAGGCTGCGGCGGGTCATGGCCATAACGGCGCTGGGCCTGGTCACCTTTGAGGCCACCTTCAACATGGCAAGCACCGGGTTTTCCACCACCGGCAGGAGCGCGTATCTGAACAAGATCTCTCCCTGCAAACAACTGGCCGCCCGGACAAAAGAAGCGGATCCCGGCTTTTACCGCTTTGAAAAATTCGGCCGCACCACCAAAAACGACGGCGCGCTGGGCGACTATCCCACCGCTTCTCTCTTTTCTTCCACCGCAAACGCCGATATTTCGGCCTGGTACGACCGGATGGGCATGTCGGAGAGCAAAGTATTTTACTGCTTTGACGGACAGACGCCCCTTTCTGCGGCGCTGCTCAACGTCCGCTATCTGTTCTCCTCAAACGATCAGGAGGACCCGTTCCTTTACACGCCGGTGGACAGCCAGGACGACATCACCCTCTATCGCTGCAATTATACGCTTCCTGCGGGCTTTATCCTGGACGATGCGTGGAATCTGAATTCCGCTTCGCTGG
This sequence comes from uncultured Eisenbergiella sp., assembly GCA_947626995.1. Lineage (GTDB taxonomy): Bacteria > Bacillota > Clostridia > Lachnospirales > Lachnospiraceae > Gallintestinimicrobium. The sequence continues at coordinate 6,406 of CANQUI010000077.1, forward strand.
AGAAAAGCTGCGCGCAGCCTTTCGAGCTGCAAAACCGGATGGTCGCCTCCTGCGGCGTGTCCGAAAACCTGTTTGACATGATCCCGGTCTGGGAAGACGACGGGAGGGCGGATTTTTCTCCGGAAACGGCCGGACATTATTACGCTTACTGCAGCCGGAGCGATGTGGACGAGGTAAAGCTTTCCTCCGACAGTCTGAACAAAACCTTCAGCAAAGTCCATTATGACTATATTCTGGATCTGGGATATCACGAGGCAGGGGATCATATCCTGTTGGAGAACGAAGAGGAAGGAGATCTGGGCTTATATGTGGCCCTTTTAAACACGGACGCGCTGGGCCGGGCCCTTGAAATAATCGGGCAGCAGCCCTTTGTGGTGGATTCCTGGGACGACACGCATATCAACGGTTCCGTTACCGTCCTGACCCCCGGCACCCTGGTTTTGTCCGTGGCAAGCGAACCGGGCTGGACGCTTCAGGTCGACGGGAAGAAGGTTCCCGTTTCCTCCTACGACGACATGTTCCTTGCCGTCCCTTTGGAGACCGGTTCCCATCTTATTTCGCTTTCCTACAAGACGCCGGGGCTGGCCGTCGGCATCCCCATCAGCATCATCAGCCTGGCCGTTTTTGTATTTCTGCAGATCCGACATCAAAAAACGCCGCGCGAAGGCGGCAGAAAGAGGAGGTAACTATGGAACATCTGATCATTCCCAAAAACTATCGCTCGCAGCTGAATCTGTACGAGACACAGATCGGGATCAAAACCGTAAAGGATTTCTTTCAGAGCCTTCTGGTCAAGCACCTGAATTTGCTGCGGGTCTCCGCTCCGCTCTTTGTGGATCCCGTCTCCGGCATGAACGACAATTTAAACGGGGTGGAACGTCCGGTGGCTTTTGGCATCAAAGAGCAAAACGATTACCAGGCGGAGGTGGTGCACTCCCTGGCAAAATGGAAACGCTACGCGCTTAAAGAATACGGGTTTTCGCATGGCGAGGGCCTGTACACGGATATGAACGCCATCCGGCGCGATGAGGTCACGGATAACATCCATTCCATTTTCGTGGACCAGTGGGACTGGGAGAAAATCATTTCCCGAAAGGAACGCAATCTGGATACCTTTCAATCCGTGGTGAAGGACGTCTATAAGGCGCTTCGCAAAACGGAAATGTATATGGCGATCCAATACGATTATATCGAAGAGATTCTGCCCAGGGACATCTTTTTTATCACCACGCAGGAACTGGCGGACAGATATCCCGATCAGACGCCCAAACAGCGGGAGTATTTCATTGCCAGGGAAAAGGGCGCGGTCTGCGTCATGCAGATCGGGGACGTGCTCAAAAACGGCGAACGCCATGACGGCCGCGCGCCCGATTATGACGACTGGTCCTTAAATGGGGATATCATCGTCTATTATCCCGTTTTGGACATCGCCCTGGAGTTATCCTCCATGGGAATCCGGGTGGACAAAAACGCGCTGCTGTCTCAGCTGGAAAAAGCGGGCTGCCCCGAACGCGCGAACCTGATGTTCCAAAAGGCGGTGATCGAGGAAAGGCTGCCTTTCACCATCGGCGGCGGCATCGGCCAATCCCGCATCTGTATGTTTTTCCTGCGCAAGGCCCATATCGGAGAGGTACAGTGTTCCCTCTGGCCGCCCCAGATCCGGGCAAAAGCGCTGGAAAACGGAATCCGGCTGCTGTAAAATCA
>CANQUI010000078.1 GCA_947626995.1 uncultured Eisenbergiella sp.
GAGTACAACACAATCTTATATTGTGTTGAATTCGCTGTTCAGACGCCTGATATATACTTTATCTTGTGTCAGCGTCTGATTCAGACAAAACCGGGATGGGAGGTTGCGAGCCTGAGGTTGCATCTCCCGGAGAGGGGTTATATCGGCGGCGGTGATACCGCTCTTATCTACAGTCTGGATTTTGCGTCTGCAGCCAGATGGGCGAAGCGTATGCTCGTCAGGAAGCTGCTGGGGTGTCCGGAATGGCGAAGCTATGCCTTTTGGAACCTGCAAGACGACAAGCCGGGATGGCGGAGCCTGCTCTTACTGTCTTCCGAAAGACTGTTTCGGATAAAACAGCCCCTCGCGTATGCATTTTCAAAAAGATACGTGGAGAGGCGTTTCTTTTGGAAAGCTGCATTTCCGGAGAATGGAGGAATTACATGCGGTGGTATGTGCTGCAGACGAAGACAGGCGGTGAGGAGAAGCTCGTGGGAATGATCCAGAAGCTGCTGCCGTCCGCTCTGTACGGAGAATGCTTCGTAATCTATTACGAGCAGCTCTGGCGGCGGCATGAACAGTCTTTTGTTCATGTGGCGAGGGCCTTTCCGGGATATGTCTTTATCACTTCGGATGAGCCGGATTCCCTGTATCTGGAGCTGAAAAGAGTGCCGGCCATGTCGAAGCTCATCGCGGACGACAGCCTGTATTTCCTTGCGCTGGAAGCGGCAGAAGAGGAGTTTCTCGCACGGATTCTGAGCGAAAAGCATGTGATCAGGCTTTCCTATCTGGCTACAGACGGACACGGTCATGTCCGTCAGACAGCCGGGCCGCTTAGAACCTGTCTGAAACAGGTCGTCCGATATAACTACAGAAAACGCAGCGCGGCCGTGCGGCTGCGCCTGGCCGGCAGTGAGAAGCAGATTCTTCTGGGATTCGTCCTGCCGGAAGATATCCGCCGTCAGCTGCGCTACGGCAAGGTGGAGGCGCCGATTGCGGTATCGGAGCATTACCAGGTTTGTTTGTCCGACCAGCCTGATCAGGAAGAAGATAAAAAACACCTGCAGTTCCAACCCGGCGACCGTGTAACGGTGATGGGCGGCGACCTCGCCGGCATGACCGGAATAGTCAGCAAAATGAGGAAGCATACGGTGAAGCTGAGTATTCATTTCCTGGGGCAGCAGCTCGATATCGAGATCGCCGCCGCGGATGTGCAGAAGCTGGAATAGAGAAGAAAGCGGGATACCGCAAGAAAAAGGTGGAATCCGGAGAGAAGTTGAATATCCGGAGGACAGTTGCGATATTAGAATGAGACTGAATATCCGGAAAACACTCGCGGTATTTAGGAGCCGGAAACACAAGGAACCGGACAAGACGTACGACGTGGAAAGGAGAAGCGGGATATGCTCTGGTATATAATGAAAACCTGGACAGGCCGCGAGGAAGAATTGGTTCGCGAGATCCATCGGACTGTTCCGCCCGGGATGTATCGTGAATGCTTCACCATCGGGCAGGAGCGGATCTGGAGAAAACAGCAGCATAACGTTCTCCATATCGAACCGCTGCTTCCAGGCTGCGTCTTTATCACGTGTCTGGAGACGGAACCCCTGTTTCGGCGGCTGGAGCGGATTCCCGCCATGTCGCGGCTGATCGCCTCCGGCGAAATGAATATGCTGCCATTAATGAAAGAAGATGCGGAATTTCTGGAGAAGATCTCCGGGGAAGACCATATCGTGCGGCTTTCGCGCATAGAAAAGGAAACAGACGGAACGGTCACAAGGATCACCGGTCCTTTAAGCGTCTTTGACGGTCGGGTGGAACGCTATCAGTTTAAGAAGCGGTATGCAATTGCCAGGCACAGGTTCCTGGGAGAAGAGGCAAGCTTCAGTCTGGGGATTCTGCTGGACGAAGACAGGGATCAGCGAATGCTCTATGAGGGACTTGGCGTGAAGGCGGAAGAGCCGATGCGGGCGATTGGATAAATGCAGGGAGCTGAGACAGAACAGAAGATTTTAGACAGCATATATGGGTAGTATCGATTTTTACTGGATCATATAGAGATATGATGGACTTCATTTTGAACAGAGTCTGATGTATCATCGAATTATTCTGGAGGATATTTTCCGGATATACAAGGTTCTGGACTCTGCAGGATATATAAGGCAGCAGCAGAAATTCTCCTCCTATTGTAAACTTCTGTGACAGCCGTCTTGGAAAATATCGAAGAAGGTTTTCATACGTTGCTGTTACCCAACGATTATAGTTGTTTGTGTTTAAAGACAGAATTACTGTTTTATGGTCTGCTTGCGTCAAACTGTATTGGACGTAAAATGATTATTTACATAAGTAGATTTAAATGTAAATGCTAAGGAGATAAGGGCTTTGCTAGATATAAAACATGATCTGGGATTACGGGCCATGAAAGTACTGAATGTAGTATTAATCACGGCCTTTTTTGCTGTGTGCTGGTATTTTTATTATGCTCCCCGGACGTATTCTCCCTTCTTTAATAGGGGGAATTGGGCTATTGTTGCGCTATTTACTGTTGTCTATATAACTTATTGTAAGGTGTACGATGGCCTGATCATTTCGATCAACAGAGCGTCAGAGATAGTTTATAGTCAGGCATTAGCGGTAGGAATTGCAGATGCTATTTTATATATAATTACATATTTATTAACTAGGCATATTCCTAATCCGATTCCATTTCTACTGACATTTCTGAACCAGTTTATTATGACAGGAATATGGACATTGATAGCGAGAACTTGGTATTTTAAGGTATTTCCTCCGAAACGTACAGCAGTTATTTATGATAAAAGGCCGGGCTTGGAGAACTTGGTTAGTGAGTATGGATTACGAAAGAAATTCGATATCTTGGTGATTGCCAGTGTAACTGAATATCTAGAAAATCCAAAAATATTGGAAGAAATGGAAATTGTTTTCCTCAGCGGAATTCACAGTCATGAAAGAAATATTATCTTGAAAAGGTGTGTGGAGGAAAATATAGGGATTTATGTGATCCCGAGAATAGGCGACACAATTATGAGTGGTGCGAAGCAGATGCACATGCTTCATCTCCCGATTCTAAATGTGGACTGGCAGAATCCGTCAGCGGAATATCTTATTGTGAAACGCATTCTGGATATTGTTATTGCGGGGATAGCGCTGGTTATTACTTTTCCGTTTATGCTGTTTACTGCCATAGCGATTAAGGCAGAGGATGGAGGGCCAGTTTTCTATAAACAGAAACGGCTGACAAAGGGTGGTGAGGAATTTTATGTATTTAAGTTCCGCTCTATGCGTGTGGATGCAGAGAATGATGGTGTTGCCCGGCTGTCAGCTGGTGACAAGGACGATAGGATCACACCTGTAGGACGCATTATCCGGAAATATCGGATCGATGAGTTACCACAGATTTTTAATATATTAGGTGGTTCTATGACAATTGTTGGGCCGCGGCCGGAACGACCCGAAATCGCGGAGCAGTATATGAAGGAACTGCCGGAGTTTGCTTTAAGATTAAAGGGCAAGGCGGGTTTGACGGGATATGCGCAGGTGTACGGAAAATATAATACGGAGCCTTATGATAAATTGCAAATGGATCTGATGTATTTAGCACACCCAAGTATTGTGGAGGATTTGAGGATTATGTTTACAACGATGAAGATACTCTTTATGCCGGAGAGTACAGAAGGAATTGCAGTAGGACAGACAACTGCAACAAAAGAGCCAGAAACCTAATGTCTTTTAAACAGAATAAGCTTTGTCTTATACGATAAAATAGAAAGATGGAAGTATAGGTATAGCAATGAACGAACAAGTGAGTAAAAAACGGCCTATTGAAGAAATGAGAATTATCATTCAGGTTGGAGGAAACTATTTAGAAGAATGGCCGGAAACAAAGAGAATGCGTGCCTTTTGTGAGGTGTTTTTACAAAAAGGTTATAAGGTTAGTATTTTATCTCCTTCTAAAGGTAAAAAAAACGATGGTCCTGAAGGAGTCTATTTTTGCCCTGTTGTACCTCTTAAAAGTAAGTCTACTGTTAATCGATTATTAAACGGGTTGAGTTTTGGCATTTCGTCTGTTTTTAAATCATTAAAACTCGGGAAAGCAGATATAGTAATTACAACTAGTCCGCCAGCTTTGATTAGTCCATTCGGTTGGCTGATTGCCAAGTGTAAAGGAGCTAGGCTTGTTTATGATGTTCGGGATATTTGGCCTGATGTTGCATGGGAGATGGGTAGTTTTGCAAAGGATAGTATTTATAGTAAAGTATTTGTTCTCATCCGCAATTTTATGCTAAGGCATGCAGATCTGACAACTGTTGTCAGTCCCGGAAAAGTGAAGAAGCTTCGAGGGTATTATCCTCAGGGGAATGTGTTGGAAATTTCAAATGGGTTTAATGTGCATTTTCTTGAAAATCAGGAGATACCAGAGATTATAGAGCAATTTCACATGGATGAAACATTTAGCTGTGTTTATGTGGGGAATATTGGTCTTGCGCAGGGGTTAGAGCAGTTGTTATATGTAGCGCAGAAGACGAAAGAGGAAAAGATGGATGTTCAATTCCTGTTATTTGGAAGTGGTGTGGAAGAAGAAAAGCTGAAGCAATACGTGAAAGAGAAGGGCTTGAATAACGTTTTTTTCCCGGGACGTTTGTCCAGTGATAAGATATATACTGTACTCCGTCATGCCAGGATGAGTTTTATACCGCTTGTCAATGATCAGTTGAAGGACAGTATTCCGACCAAGATGTATGAAGCACTGGGAGTGGGGTGTCCGGTTCTTTTGGCGGCATCAGGAGATGCAGTGGCTATTCTGAAAGAAAGCGCTTTTGGAATAGCTGTTCAGCCAGATGATAAGAGAGAATTATGGAATGGGTTTCGTCGGATGTACTATTCGATGGATGAGATCATGGAGAATCAGGGCAAGGCACAGGCTTTGATGCGGACGAAATATTCCCTGCAGAATTCGGCTGAAAAATTAGCAGAAGAAATAAATATGCGTTATGGGAGAAGAAAATATGTTCCGGCAGAATCCAGCAAAATGGGGACTGCCCAATGAAGATAGGAAATAAAGCATCTCTGTACTGGAATACCATAAAATACCTCCGGCCAGTACAGATTAAACATCAGATAAGTAAACGTTTTTTTGGAAGTAAGCAGAAAAAAAAGATAACTGCTATACAACGAATAGAAGCAGATTCACAACGACTGTTCAGTATTGTAATTCCAGAACTGGACTGTGATGGATCCTATACCGGACGGTTCCACCCGGAAGCACTACTGGAGAATTATGTGGAACTGCTGCATGAGTCCCATGAGATAAGGAATCAATGGCAGGTGCCGGAAGCCTCCCATCTGTGGAATTATAATCTCCATTATCTGGAGTTTCTGATATCTCTGGCGGTTTCCTACCAGAAGACGGGGGACGGAAGATACCTTCAAAAATGGAAGGAATACCTGACCGGCTGGATGGGACAGACCTCTGGGGACAGTATGGAGCCATACACCATTTCACTGCGGATCCCTAATATCCTGATCTGTATGGAGATTCTGGAAAAGGAACTACGGGGGACGGAAACAGAAAGAAACATCCTGGACAGCATATACAGGCAGTACCGGTTCCTGATGGAAAATACGGAGCTTTCCCTGCTTGCGAACCATTATTTTGAGAACCTGAAAACGATTGTCATCTGCAGCGTACTGTTTGGGGAAGGAGATGTCTTCCGCAGATATTTTGCAAAGCTTAAAGAGCAGATCAGGGAACAGATACTTCCGGACGGAGTCCATTTTGAGCGGAGTCTGATGTATCACCAGATTATCCTTGAGGACATTCTCCGGATATACAAGGTTCTGGACTCGGCAGGTTACAGGACAGAGGCGGACAGCCTTCTTCCAACTGTAAGAGCCATGGCAGGTGCTATGGAGAATATTGAGCGAGGTTTTGATACAGTACCGCTGTTCAATGATGCAGGAAACAATGTAGCAAAAGGGAAAGAACAGCTGCTGACAGCGGCGAAAAGGTTATGTGGGTATGAATCAGTTGATAAAACAGATTTCCCGGAAGCCGGCTATTTCAAGCTGTATTCCGGGAATTGCGCTGTCCTCTTTGACTGCGGGCAGATCGGTCCGTCTTATATGGGAGGCCACAGCCATTGTGACTGCCTGAGTTTCGAGCTGAGTGTCGCTGGACATAAGATATTCAGCAATTCCGGTACTGGTCAGTACCAAGGAGCAAAGAGGCAGTTTTTTCGGAGCACAAGGGCCCATAACACGCTGATGATCGATAACCGGGAGCAGTCAGAACTGTGGGGAGAGCATCGCGCGGCCCGTAGGATCAGCCATGTCACAGCAGAGGTTAATGCCGACAATGTCATCGGACAATATAGAAGCTATCAAGGGGATCTGTTCCGGCGCAGGCTGGGCTGGAATGGGGATATTCTTACCGTTGTGGACAGCATCAATACAGGTGGTAAGAATAGAAGGCATGATAGAGGCGCCAGGCATAATCATGTGGCTAGGCAATTCTTTCATCTTGTCCCAGGGTATAGTTATGAGTCTGAATGTGATGGGCATCTGATCCGTGTAAAATCTGCGGATAGAATAACAGCAGAAATAAGACTTCCAGAAAGCAGCAAGGGGATTATCCACAAAGAAGGAGAACTGACAGAATATGCCGGAGATTTCGGACAGTACCAGCATAAGGAAGTGCTGGAGGTACAGACGGAATTCAGTCATAAAACACAGATAAAAATTGAAATCAAAATAAACGTTTTGGAGGAAAACAGACGTGGTTAATGTAATTGGACTTGGATACATCGGGCTGCCGACAGCGCTGATGATGGCCTCCCATGGGGTAGAAGTGGTCGGGACAGACTATAACGCGGAATTGGTGGACACGCTCAGGGGCGGGAAGACGACATTCAAGGAAGACGGGCTGGATGAACTGTTCAGGCAGGCGGTGGATGCGGGAATCAAGTTTACCACGGAATATCAGAAGACAGACACCTATATCGTCTCAGTTCCGACGCCATATGACAAGTTCAGCAAAAAGGTGGACGCATGTTATGTGGTAGCCGCTGTAAACGATGTTCTGAAAGTGTGCCCCAAGGGGGCGGTGATAGTCATTGAGTCCACGATTTCTCCAGGAACCATTGACAAGTATGTACGACCGGAGATTGAAAAAAATGGGTTTAAGATCGGGGAGGATATCCATCTCGTACACGCGCCGGAGCGCATCATCCCCGGCAATATGATTTACGAACTTCTGCATAACAACCGGACAATCGGTGCAGACAGCAGAGAAATCGGTGAAAGGATAAAGAACCTTTACGCTTCATTCTGCCAGGGCGAGATTGTAGTGACGGATATCCGAACAGCCGAAATGACGAAGGTGGTGGAGAACACTTTCCGGGCCGTCAATATCGCATTTGCCAACGAACTGGCGAAAATCTGCCGCCACGATAATATGGATGTGTATGAGATCATCCGGATCTGCAACATGCATCCGCGTGTTAACATCCTTCAGCCGGGCCCTGGCGTGGGAGGCCACTGCATCAGTGTCGACCCGTGGTTCCTGGTTGGCGACTATCCGAACCTGGCGAAGGTGATCGATGAATCCATGAAGACGAATGACGGGATGCCGGACTTTGTGCTGAACCGGATCTACGAGATCATGAAGGAGACCGGACTGACTGATATCAGTCGCGTGGGGCTTTACGGGCTTACATACAAAGAGAATGTGGATGATATGAGGGAGTCGCCGACGCTGCAGCTTTTGGAGAGCCAGGAGAGGCACCTGGCGACCGGGTTGAAAGTCTATGATCCATATATTAAGAAGGATGTTGTGCCGAACCAGTATCATGATTTGGATAAGTTTTTGGATGATGTAGATATGGTTGTGATTATGGTGGGACATGAGGAAATAAGAAATAATATTTCGAAACTTAATGAAAAGATTGTTTTAGATACACGAGCTATTAGTCTTAATCAGAAAAAATGGTTCTATTTATAAGTTAGATGTTCAGTTAAAACTGGATGAAAGAAATGTAATAATAAATTTGGAGGGAATATGAAACAATTATTTCTGATGGTAAAC
>CANQUI010000079.1 GCA_947626995.1 uncultured Eisenbergiella sp.
CTAAAATATAACACAAAGGCAGCATCTCTGCTTTTTAAATATTCAGTTGTAACACATGTATTGTAATCCTACAAAAAAATTTGCGGGATTTGAAAAGAAAGGCTTGAAATATAAGGATTTTCATGTTATGATTTTAACTCGTGATATATATTCCTTGCTCCTTTCAACGGAAAAGGGGCCAGAGACCAAAAGGAGGTAATTTGCATGAACAAGTACGAATTAGCCGTCGTTGTCAGTGCAAAAATCGAGGATGAGGAAAGAACGGCAGTTGTCGACAGATGCAAAGCGCTGATCGAAAGATTTGGCGGCACCATCACCAATGTGGACGACTGGGGCAAGAAGAGACTTGCCTACGAGATCCAGAAGATGAGAGAAGGCTTCTACTACTTCATCCAGTTCGATGCGCAGCCGACCGCTCCTGCGGAGATCGAAAGCCGCGTTCGCATTATGGACAACGTGCTCAGATACTTAGTCGTCAGAGCCGACGAAAACTAAGCAGTGCACAGCGCGTTCCCGGTTTGGGGACGGCGCGGAAAGAGAGCGAATATGAATAAAGTAATTCTTATGGGACGTCTTACCCGGGATCCTGAGATCCGGTATTCCCAGGGTGAGAATCCAACGGCCATTGCCAGATACACGCTGGCGGTAGACCGTCGGTTTAATCGCAACGGGGACGAGGGTTCCGCCGATTTTATCGGATGCGTTGCGTTTGGCAGAAGCGCAGAGTTTGCGGAAAAATATCTCCGCAAAGGGGTTAAGATCGCGATCACCGGAAGAATACAGACCGGCAGCTATACCAATCGGGACGGCGTCAAGGTGTACACCACGGATGTGGTGGTAGAGGATCAGGAGTTCGCGGAAAGCAAAAACAGCTCCAATAACGCCGGTTATCAAAATGGGGAAAACAACGGCGGATTTGGCGGCGAACACACAACCGCGCAGCCTTCTGCGGCGGCGGACGGTTTCATGAACATCCCTGACGGGATCGATGAAGAACTGCCCTTTAACTAAGCAACATTGCGAACGTAGTGAGCAATGTTGCGCTACTTCTCCAGAGCGGAGCGAAGGAGAAGTTTCACGAAGCGAACGCAGAGAGCAATGTTGCGCTACTTCTCCAGAGCGGAGCGAAGGAGAAGTTTCACGAAGCGAACGCAGAGAGCAATGTTGCGCTACTTCTCCAGAGCGGAGCGAAGGAGAAGTTTCACGAAGCGAACGCGGCGCGAAGGAGAAGTTTCCCGGGATACCGGGATATGAGAAGTAAAGTTTCAGACAGGAGGGAAACCATCATGGCATTTAATAAATCCGAAAGACCGGAATCTCCCGCCAAAAGAAGAGGCGGCGTGCGCAGAAGAAAGAAAGTATGCGTTTTCTGCGGAAAGGATAATGTGATCGATTATAAGGACGCGAACAAATTAAAGAGATACGTGTCTGAGAGAGGCAAAATTCTTCCCAGAAGGATCACCGGAAACTGCGCGAAGCATCAGCGCGCGCTGACCGTTGCCATCAAGAGAGCGCGTCATCTGGCACTTATGCCGTATGTAGCGGAATAAACAGGAAAAACGACGGGGCCGCTGCGCACAGTTTGCGCAGCGGCCTTTTTGTAGGAATTTGTTGTAAAATCAGGAGGCCTTTCGTTTTAGGGTATGGAATTTTATACGGGAAGATGGTATACTTAACTGGATCTTGAAAAAACGGACAGGTATCACGACAGATACGAGTGGGAGCGGATATGAAGAAAAAGAGAATCAGACTGAAGGGAAGGCTTGGCGTTTATATGTATACCTCCCTTTACCTGGGGATCCTCCTTCTGGTGGTAAATATTGGGACTTATTTTCTGGACGTTCGGGCCGGGATTTTGCTGAGCAGTTTCCTGGTTCTGTATCTGGCGCTGATTTTGCTGCTGATGTTCTACAATCGCCCGGTCATCATCAATGAGCTGGTGAGTTTTGCCACGCAGTACGGACAGATCCAAAAGACGCTTCTGTATAACATGGGAATCCCGTATGCGATTCTGGATGAGGACAGCAGGGTAATATGGAGCAACACCGCGTTCCGGCACGCCATTCACAGCGAGAAGGGCTTTTCCAAATCCATTACGTATCTGTTTCCGACGATTACCCGGGATAAGCTGCCCCAGGGAGAGCAGGAGGAGGAGCTGGAAATCTCTTTTGAGGACAGCGATTATATTGCCCATATTACCAGAATCTCCCTGTGGGAAATGGTGGAGGACAGCGATATTATCGAAAACGGCGAATACGACGACTGCCTGTATGCGATTTATCTGTATGATGAGACGGCCTTAAAGATCGCGTTACAGGAAAACGACGCGCAGTCGCTGGCGGTGGGCCTGATTTATCTGGACAATTATGAAGAGGCGCTGGCCAGCGTGGAGGAAGTGCGCCGTTCCCTGCTGACCGCCCTGATTGACAGAAAGGTCAACAAGTATGTCTCTGCTTTTGACGGGATCTGTCAGAAGATCGAAAAGGATAAATACCTGGTCATTTTAAAGAAGCGGGCCGTGACGCAGATGCAGGAGCAGCGGTTTGATCTGCTGGAGGAGGTCAAGACCGTTAATATCGGCAATGAAATGGCGGTGACCATCAGTATCGGGATCGGTTTGAACGGGCTGGTTTATGCGCAGAACCATGAATTCGCCCGCACGGCCATTGATCTTGCGCTGGGCAGAGGAGGAGATCAGGCGGTGGTCAAGACGCCGGATCATATCAGTTATTACGGCGGAAAGAGTCAGCAGGTGGAGAAGAACACCCGCGTAAAGGCAAGGGTAAAGGCACATGCGCTGCGGGAGATCATCACCGGCAAGGATCATGTCCTGATCATGGGACATGCCAACGCCGATGTGGACAGCTTCGGCGCGGCCGTGGGAATTTACCGGATCGCCAGGACGCTGGAAAGAAGGGCACAGATCGTTCTAAACGATATTTCTGCGTCGCTGCAGCCGCTGGTGGATCTGTTTTACAATAATCCGGAATACGATGACAACATGATGATCAACAGCGCCCAGGCGATTGAAAACGCGGGCCCCAATACGGTGCTGGTGGTGGTGGACGTCAATAAACCGTCCATTACGGAATGTCCCGAGCTTTTAAAGATCTGCAAATCCATTGTCGTGCTGGATCACCATCGCGCGGGAACGGAGACCATAGAGAACGCCACCCTTTCCTATGTGGAGACATACGCGTCTTCCACCTGCGAAATGGTTTCCGAGATCCTGCAGTATATCAGCGACGGACTGCGGATCCGAAACGAAGAAGCCGACAGCATTTATGCGGGGATGGTCGTCGATACGAACAATTTCGTTTCCAAGACAGGTGTAAGAACCTTCGAGGCAGCCGCCTTTTTACGCAGAAACGGCGCGGATGTGACCCGGGTGCGCAAGCTTTTCCGGGAAAATGCGTTGGAGTATAAGGCGAGGGCGGACGCGGTGAGCCGTGCGGAGATTTATCGCAGCGCGTATGCGATTTCCGTATGTTCCGGAGAAGGGGTCATGAGCCCTACGGTTCTGGGGGCGCAGGCGGCGAACGAATTGCTGAATATCCGCGGCGTGAAGGCCAGCTTTGTACTCACGGAATATCATGGCAAGCTCTATTTTTCCGCCCGTTCCATTGATGAGGTCAACGTACAGGTCATTATGGAACGAATGGGCGGCGGCGGCCACCTGAACATGGCGGGCTGTCAGATGGAAGGCGTATCCGTTGAGGAAGGGATACAGGTCTTGAAGCGGACGTTGGATAAAATGATCGAGGAAGGAGAAATATCATGAAAGTGATTTTACTGGAGGACGTAAAGGCGCTGGGCAAAAAAGGAGAGGTGGTTGAGGTCAGCGACGGATACGCAAGAAATTTTATCCTGAAAAAGAAGCTGGGGCTGGAGGCTACAAACGCCAATATGAACGATCTGAAGCTGCAAAAGGCAAGGATGGAGAAGCTTGCCAGGGAACAGCTGGCGGCGGCAAAGGAGCTGGCGGCGGCGCTGGAGGGCAAATCCGTTACGGTGAAGATCAGAGCCGGGGAAGGCGGAAAAGCGTTCGGTTCCGTGCAGAGCAAGGAAATTGCCGCCGCCTATGAAACACAGTGCGGCCTTACCATTGATAAGAAAAAGATCCTGCTTGCCGAGCCCATCAAAACCTTTGGCGTTCATGAAGTCACTGTCCGGCTGCATCCGCAGGTAACAGGGAAGCTGACGGTCAGGGTAGAGGAAGCGTGATCGGGAAGGAAACAAAAGATGGCAGCAGAGGAAGCTATTTTAAAGAGAGTGCTTCCGCACAGCGTTGAGGCGGAACAATCTGTGATCGGCTCCATGATTATGGATCGGGAAGCGATTGTGATTGCGGCGGAACTGATCACCGGCGAGGATTTTTATAACAAACAGTACGGCGTGGTGTTCTCGGCGATGGTGGAATTAAATGACACCGGCTGCCCGGTAGATCTCGTCACCCTGCAGGACAAGCTCCGGGAAAAGGATGTGCCGCCGGAGGTTTCCAGTCTGGAATTTATCCGCGATCTGATCACCGCCGTTCCGACATCCGCGAATATCCGATACTATGCGAATATTGTGGCGGAAAAATCCACCCTGCGCAGACTGATCCGGCTGAACGAAGAACTGGCCAATACCTGTTATGCGGGGAACGAACCGTTAGAGTCGATTCTGGAGCAGGCGGAAAAAAAGATTTTTGATCTGGTACAGCGCCGGAATACAGGGACATTTATTCCGATCCGTCAGATTGTCCTGGAGGCCATGGAGAGGATCGAAAAGGCGTCCAGGACAAAAGGAAATGTGACGGGAGTTGCCACCGGTTTTATTGATCTGGATTATAAAACAGCCGGTTTTCAGCCCTCGGACCTGATTTTGATCGCGGCGCGCCCTTCCATGGGGAAAACGGCTTTTGTATTAAATATCGCGGAATATGTGGCTTTCAAGCAGAATATGACCGTGGCCATGTTCAGCCTGGAAATGAGCCGGGAGCAATTTGTGAACCGCCTCTTTTCCATGGAGGCGCGGGTGGATTCCCAGCATATCCGGACCGGAAATCTGAACGATTCCGAATGGGAGAGCCTGATCGAAAGCGCCGGGGTGATCGGCAGGTCCAATCTGATTATCGACGATACGCCGGCGATCAGTATTCCGGAACTGCGTTCCAAATGCAGAAAATATAAACTGGAATACGATCTGAAAATGGTCATCATCGATTATCTGCAGCTGATGAGCGGCAGCGGCGGAAGAAATACGGAGTCCAGACAGCAGGAGATTTCGGAGATTTCCCGTTCGTTAAAGGCGCTGGCAAGAGAACTGCAGGTGCCGGTAGTGGCGCTGTCCCAGTTGTCCCGCGCGGTGGAGCAGCGGCCGGAGCATCGGCCCATGCTGTCCGATTTGCGCGAATCCGGAGCGATCGAGCAGGATGCCGATGTGGTCATGTTTTTGTATCGGGATGACTATTATAATCCGGATACGGAGAAGAAAGGGATCATGGAGGTCATTCTGGCGAAGCAGAGGAACGGCCCGATCGGGACGGTAGAACTGGTATGGCTTCCGGATTTTACAAAATTTGCAAACCTGCAAAAATAAAATATGGCATACAAAAGAGGACAACTCCACAGGGGTTGTCCTCTTTTTGAGAAATAAGGAGGGAAATTATGGCGACACAGGAGACGTATACCATCGGCGATGCCGCAAAGCAGATCCATGTGGAGGCGCATGTTCTGCGCTACTGGGAGGAAGAACTTGGCATCCGCATAGGAAGAAACGAGCAGGGATACCGGTGTTACAAAAGAGAAGATATTGAACTGATGGAGAAAGTGAGACAGTGGAAGGAACAGGGCCTGCAATTAAAGGCGATCCGTCTCATGCTTTTAGATGACGGGACCCTGGCCGTGCCCGAACAGGTGGTGCGGGAGGCGCAGGCGATGATGGAAAAGCCGGCGGACAAAACCGTGCCGGCAATGCGGCCGGAGGAGGAAATTGCGGCAGACGCGCATGGCAGCAGGGCGGCGAGACTGCAGTTTCTGCTGGAGAATCTTGTATCCAGAGCGGTACAGCAGACCGGGACGGAAATGATAAAAGAGTTGGATCTGCGGTTTGCGCAGATGGAAGAAAATGCGCAGGAAAGGGAAAGAAAGCAGCTGGAACGGGAGGAAGCGCATTATAAAAAACTGGACGAGCTGCTGTGCCAGAGAGGAAGGCGAAACGATAAGAGAAAAAAACGCAGGAAGTTTTCGTAAAGCCGGTCTGCGCCGGCAAAATAGAAAAGCCCGCAAAAGCGGGCTTTCTATTGTCTGTTATGCAAAATAATCCGTATGTCTCAGCCTTCGGAAATCGCGCCGACGGGGCATACGCCTGCGCAGGAACCGCAGTCAATGCACATGCCGGGATCGATTTCGAACTTGCCGTCCCCCATGCTGATCGCACCGACGGGGCACTGCCCTTCGCAGGAACCACAGGCAACACAGGAATCGCCAATTACATAAGCCATGGTCATATCCTCCTTGTAGAATAAATGTAGGTTATCTAATATTCTAATATAAATCGCGGGAATGTACAAGTACCAATTCAGGAAAGTTCCTCATAGCCGGGAAGGCATGTCCGCGCGCCGGTCGCGCAGTCCTTCCAGGACGATTTTCTTAAGCTCAATGGCCCGGTCCGCATTCATGGCAGGGAGATCTTTAAGCTTATAGTCCATCCCCAGCTTCTCATACTTGACCTTGCCCATGGTGTGATAGGGAAGGATATCCAGCGCCTTGATATTGGAGAACTGGCCGATAAAATAGCCCAGCCGGTAAAGGTATACGGGATCGTCCGTGATGGTAGGCACCACTACGTGACGGATCCATACATCCACTTTCTTCTCGTCCAGATACCGGCAAAATGCCAGGATGCCGTCATTTGGCTGCTGCGTAAGCTCCCTGTGCTTTTGAGGGTCAATGTGTTTGATATCCAGCATGACAAGGTCCGTCAGCGTCATCAGGTGATCCAGTTTTTTCAGCCAGTCCGGATTGCCGTTTTCATGATAGGCAATGCCGGAGGAATCAATACAGGTGTGTACATGATTTTCCTTGGCAATGGTGAACAGATCGATCAAAAAATCCACCTGCATCAGCGGCTCGCCGCCGGTGACAGTAATGCCGCCGCCCCGGTAAAAGCTTTTGTTGCGCTGATACTGTTCAAAAATATCTGAGGCCTCCATCAGGGTCCCCCCATCCATGGGCCAGGTATCCGGATTGTGACAATAGGCGCAGCGCATGGGACAACCCTGCACAAATACCACAAAGCGGACGCCGGGACCGTCTACGGTGCCGAAACTTTCCAGTGAATGAATCCTGCCCTTCATGTTTCAATTCTCCTGCTCTTCTTTTTGGATTTCCTATTAGCAGTATACTCTTATCCTTGGGAAAAAGCAATGCTGACAGAGTGATTGGCCGAATTGGTAATAAGAACGATTTTTATTCAAAAATTCCAATAAAAAACTGTGCATATTTCACATTTTATGCTTATTTTTGGTACTAGTAAATTTATATAGAAAATATTTCCTTGTCAGGATGAACAAAAAAAACGGCTCATTTTTGGGTATTAAATTCGGTTATTTTGAAGGAAAATCTATTGAATTTCGAAAAGAAGAAGAATATAATAGTTACAAAAGAAGCCTTATTATGTCGAAACGACCGAAACAGAGAGGTCAGGAACAGAGAACCTGGTAGTGTCAAGTGATTTATGAAAGTCTGAGGTAAAGAAAAAAGGCACCGAAGCACCTTGAAAACTGCAGATATATC
>CANQUI010000080.1 GCA_947626995.1 uncultured Eisenbergiella sp.
TCTATTTTATAATAACGCTGTATGGAACGTTGGAAGGAATGGCCAAAAGCCAAAAAAGGGGAGGCAAAACGGACCGGCGACATGCAAAACCGCGTGTACACGGATCCGGCGCGCCGGTTTTCAAACGTTTGCCGGGTAAAAAGGAGGAGAAAAAAATGGAGTTTCGCGAGAGAAAAAGGTGGTCATTTCTTGGGCTGCCCTTCACGTTTACGGTGTATGTGGTGAAAGAGGATATGATCACGGTGGAGCAGGGGTTCTTTAAAAAAATAGAAAACGACTGCTATATGTACAAGGTGCAGGACGTGGAACTGATCCGCTCCCTGAGCGATCGCATGTTCGGGACGGGGACCGTGAAGTGTTATACGGGTGATACCACCGATAAAGAGCTGGTGCTTTCGCATGTGAAACATTCCAGGCAGATCAAGGATTTTATTCTGGACATTTCCGAGAAGGCAAGAATGAAACGCCGTACCTTAAATATGCTGAATATCGGAGCGGATGCGCCGGATCCGGATGGCGATTTGGACGGAAATGACTGAGGATGCCCGCATCCTGCGGGCTCTTAGAGGGGAACTTCTGAAAAAACGGTTGACAATCCCGTTTATTTTGTGTATGATAAGTATTGCCCGTTGGAAAACGGGCAGTGCGCGACAGTAGTACAGTTGGTAGTACGCCACCTTGCCAAGGTGGAGGTCGCGGGTTCGAGCCCCGTCTGTCGCTTTAAAATACGGATCACAGAAGGATGTATGGAGCGCAGGGGATGCGGCCGTACATCTTTTTTGTTTCCCTCGCGGGAATTCTCCGGCCGGGGGAAACAAAAAAGCGGGGATCCCACCTGATCGTGTGACGCCCGCTTTATTCCTCGATTCTGCAATGATTGACCGCATATTCCAAAAAAATCCCAATCAGTTCGTTTCGGCTGTGCCCGGTTTTGGTCGAAATCAGATCTATATTTTCAACAAGATCTTCCTTTATTCTGATCGAAAATGTCTTGTATCCATCGTTTCCTTTATATTTTTTGGGTCTTATAATCAGCTTATTATCATCCATTTCCCTATTGCTCCTATCATCCTTTTACATTTATTCACATAATAGCATTGACATGCGCACAAATATATGTTATAAATATATGTGATTAAACATGTTATAATACATGAAAAAAATTATGATGGAGGAAGACAGATGAAAATCAAAGCATTAAAATCTATGATCGGATTAACCGCCGTAGTCGTGATGTTATCCGGGGGGATGGTTGCGCATGCAGCAGGAAGCTATACGACAAAACCGGGCGACAATCTGAGCAAAATCGCCAAGGAAATATATGGCGATCCCATCAAATGGCGTTTAATCTATGAAAGCAATAAAGACCAAATCAAAGATCCCAACTTAATATGGGCAAACCAGACATTTATCATCCCTGATCTGGAAAATGCGGCTGCTGAAACAACGCCTCAGACACAGGCGGCAGAAGAACTTCCGGCAGAATCACAGGCCCCCGTTACGGAAACCCAAACGCCTGCGGCTACACAGCAGACAGAAACGCCCGCTGCGCAGGAGGCGCCCGTTTTGGAAAACACTATTTCACCGGAAGAGGCACAGTCCGTTTTTGCGGGCTTTATCACCAGCCTGCTTACGGTAGTGCCCGATGAAACCCTGGCATTTTTCGATACAAACGGAGATATGAATTTTACCTCTCAGGAATACAAGCAGCTCGTAATGTGGGCCGTCGATTTATACAATATAGACGCCGATAAGAGCACAATATCCGATGTGGAAAAAACGGCGGCCGGAACTGCGTTGATAAATGGGAAATATGCGCTTCCGAGCGAAGTATACTTTGTACAGTTCTGATGTCCCGGTGATCCATAGAGGACTTTTGCAAATCCCGCAGGGAAACGATTCTCTGTGGGATTTGTATACGTAAAGCAGAGGAGAATTTTAGGGTGAAAAATCACGCCGATGCGCGGATTGTTTCACAGAACGAACTTTGTTTGTTGGGCAATTTGTGCCGGAGCGTCACAAATTGCTTTGATGGCAGACGAGAAATCGGATTCACGAATTTCTCGTCGCCCCGTCGCGTAAACGCTTCGGAATGGAGATAAAGATGAGAAAGAAAATTGTTGTCGGGCTTCTGGCCCTGTCCGTGGCAGGTTCCATGCTGGCCGGCTGCGGTAAGAAAGAAGAGGTCGCCGTTGCGGTAGAGGCAGCTGCTGAAGAAAGTACCATTGCCGAAGAAAACACGGATGTTGAGAGTGGGGAGCAGCAGCCGGACTATGTGACCGGTGATGAAAAAGAGGAAGGAGAGGATACGGAAGAAACGGTGAATGTGAAGGAGCAGCTTGCAGCCGAAGAGTTCAACGAGACACAGGCGTTTAACAAGGTGGTACAGATGTTCAACGCCAAGCTGGACCTGTTCAACTATGGTTCTGTGAATGTTGACCTTAATTTCCTTGTTGCAAGTGAAACCTTTGCTGAACGTGGATATTCTGATTCGGTGACCGGATCAGATGGCAGCGCTTTAACTACCGCTGATGGGCTTGCCATAAATGACAGCATATTTACCGCCACATCCGCCATGCAGAGTTATTTTTATAACTATGTGAACGTGTCACCCGAATATTACAGCTTGGAAGATTATGTTAAGACCCATACTCAGGCAGAAATTTGGGATGCGGCTAGATGTGAGGAAAACGGATCAATGGGTTACATGTCCAATGCTCTTGGTCTTTTGGAATACCTGTATAATAATGCAGAGAACCTGTATCATGGTGAACTACTCGTCGGTGATGCATGTACAGTAGACGTAACAAGTTATCCTGAACCTGCATATTACCAATTACCTCTTCTTGTAAATGATGAATACATTGGTCTTGATGCTGTGTATGATGAAGATGGTAACCTGATGACCATTTCATCCACAGAAGATGCAGACAATAATGACGCTTACTGGCTGAACTGCATAAACGAGATCAACGCATATATAAACGGAGGGCAATGATAGATTGAAAAAATCTGTCTGTCACTGTGTATGCCGGCGAGAGTTCAACGAGTCGACTTTGGCCTGACGATACGGCAGGTCTTCGACACGGAAAGAACAAAAGGAGAGTCCTATGACAAGAGTACCTGCTTTGGACACGAAAGGTGAGTTCAAATGGTGTACGACGTCTGAAAGCATGCGCGGCAAGGATATGGCACAACAACAAGAGGGAATCCCGAAAGTCATTCGACTTTCGGGATTCCCTCTTTGTTAAGGTTAAGTGCCTGTCAGAAACTGCCCTTTCATCCATCAGGGGTCAGGACTTTATCGTTTCCGGATCTACAGTGAAGTAGAGGTGATAGTAACCGTCGGCAGTGGTTACCGTGCCGGAACCGGAATAGTTGTTGGTGTAGACGGGGACGTTATCGGACGACTCCGTGAGGTAGAAGGTATGCGCGCCTTTGGAAACCGTAAGGTGCAGACCGTCCGATTCACAGGAGACGGTTTGGATTTCATCATTGTCGATCACCACTTCAAAGGAATGGCCGGAAAAATCAAAGCTCTGGCTGTCCTCCGGCGTCCGCACGGGGATCACCACTTCGTACGTCTCAGGGGAGCGGTCGTTGACGATCTGGATCCTGCCTGCCGGTTTGTCGATGGTGAGGGTATCCGCTCCGTCGTTGGTCAGGGATAACAGGTAGTCCTGTACCAGAGCGTCCTCGCCGCCCAGTTCGCCCAGTTTTTCGCCTTCGGAAAAGCCGTTGAACGTGGAAACATAATTGTTGGTGGCAAGTAAAAGTTCCGTGGCAGTATCGTCGCGGGACAGCTTAGTGCCATCGTCAAGAACCACGGAGACAACCTTGGATCCCGCTTCCTTTGTAGGGTCGTAGGAATATGTCATCCCGGAAACCTGCAGGAAGCTGCCGCTGACCTTTTCCCGGATCAAAAGCCCGGTCTCGTCCTGGCCTGTCATCGTAAGACCCTCTTCCAGCGCGGTATACAGCTGGGCGGGGGTGATTTTCAGGATATCCACCAGATTGCCATGGTTAAAGGCGCTGAGAATATCGTTTCTGGTCACGATGCCGTAGGGGAAAGTAGAACTGATGCCGCCGCCGTTTTCTGCACCGATCACCGGAAGCGTCAGCCCGTTTTGTTCGGCAAAGGTTTCACCGTAGCTGCGAAACGCGTCGGTTACCAGATCGCCCATAACGGTTTCCACGATTCGGGATTCCACATAGTCGTAGTAGATGTATCCGCCCCAGATCGGCGCGCCGGTACGGACCACTTCCTCCGCCAGAATCGGATCCATGTCAAGGATACAGTCATCCAGCACCTTCTGGGTGTCCTCCTGCGCTTTTTGCCCTTCCTGCGTCAGCGTAAACTGAGAGGCCGTCTCATAATCCCAGACCGTTCCTTCCGAATGGAAGCTGCCGTCCTCTGCAAATTCGATGGTAACGACGCCCAGAGCGGTGTCGCGGGTCCCTGTCTGAACGACGGGGATTTCGTCTACCGTGCCGTCCTCAAGGGTGTGGCTGTGCCCGTCGATCACCGCGGCGATCCGGGCCCGTTCCTCTGTCGAAAGAGCGTCCAAAAGCGCCTGTGAGGTGGTTTTTACGGCAACCGGATTGTCGCCCATATGGGTGATCAGAACGATGGCGTCTACGGAATCCGAAAGATTTGCGATCTCTGCTTTGGCGCTTTCGATCTCATCTTCAAACGAGATGCCTTCCAATTTTTCGGGGTTGGTGGAAGTGGCCGTCTCAGCCGTGGTAAGGCCGATAAAGCCGATCCTGAATCCCGCTTTTTCCACGATGGCAGACGGCTCTAAGAGAGGGGAACCGTCTTTTTTTACATTGGCGGAAAGAATCGGAAACTGCGCGTCCTGGGCATTTTTTAACAGCGCGTCGGAACCGTAATCGAATTCATGGTTGCCGGCGGCCATCGCCTGATAGCCTGCGGAATTCATGACCCGGATCACATATTCCCCCTGGCCCACGGTAGCAAAGCTGGCGCCCTGGGTGGCGTCTCCGGCGTCTACCAGGATGGAATTGTCCGTGGAGGCCGCAATGCCGGCGACCAGAGGGATTCCCAGGATCCCGTCATCGGGGCTTTGGCTTACTACGCCGTGTACGTCGTTGGTGGAATAAATGGTTACGGTTGCTGGTTGGCGAGTCTCCAAAACGGCGGACGTCTCCGCAGTCTGCTCCTGTGCGCTCTCTGCTGTCGTCTCAAGGCCCGCCGCCTGCTGCGCGCAGGCGCTGAGAAGAAAGGCGAGAACGAAGGGCAGAAGAACCGCCTTCTTTCTGTGAAAAATGTTTTTTTTCATAATTACCTCCTTTGATACGTTTGGAAAAATCCCACGTATCATTATAACACACATTTTCTTTTGCGGAAGGATCATTCACGTTCTTTTATCATCTTATAACGATCCGAAGAAATTTGCGTATCGCCGTTTAGTCGGAAATCCTGTTCAGGGTAAAATCATCCACCGTTCCCCAGCTTTTGGCGTTGCATTTCATGCGGACGCCCACCGTGACGGAATCGCCGCTGATGGTAAGCGCAGGGATCGTAGGGCTCTGCCAGTTGGCCCAGCCGGTGACCTGAAAAGGAACCGTCTGTTCTTTTCCGTCCGTTACGGCGTATAATTCCAGTTGGGCATCCTCGGACATATCGCCGCCCTGGGCATAGACAAGGAGCTGATAGGTTCCGGGCGTCAGGCCGGTGATTTCCTGTTCAATGGAAAAATCCATATCGGAATTTTCCGACCAGAAATGAAATGCCGTTTCGCCGGTGTAGGCGTCGTCCGCCTTTACCTGAAAATCCGTGGGATTGGTTTCTCCGGCATAGGTTACCTTCCACATGGAAGTGTCGGCGTCCTCAAAACCGGGATTGAGAACGTAGTTGACCATTTTGACGTCCACATGGCAAAGAACCGGGGAACCGTCTTCCAGTTTGCCCGTCACGTCGTAGGAACCGCCTTTTTTGGTATCAATGGCGGCAAGCTGCGCTTCATCCCAGACAACGGCCGCCTTTTTGTTTTGGGAAGGATCGTTATAGACCACGTCCACCGTTTCCGGAAGGCTCAGCGTACCGTCCACATCGCAGGTAACATGGATATCCGGGACATATTCGACAGAAAGAGGCGCGGTGGCGCCGTATTTTAAATATTTGAATACGTTTAAGGATTCCAGGGGATGTCCGTCAAAATCAAACATGGCCTGATTATCCCAGGAACAGCCGCCGTAATATAATCCGGCGTCCTCCGGGTCATACTCGCCGGCATAGCTGCTGGCCCAGCCGCTTCCGTACTGCTCCCAGATGGAGGAGTTGTCTGCGACGGCTTTTCCGACCGGGATCCAGGCGCCTTCCCAATAGAAAACGCCCATTACGCCGGCCTCGTTGGCCGCCGCGCAGATATCGCGGATCATGGACGCCTGCCCCTGTACGCTGGCGGCATAGCCGTCCACCAGATCGTCGGTGCCCGAAACACTGTTGCCGCAGCCGTCTCCGTCTTCAGAGGTATAACAGTAAGAGGTCTCTGCGATCATAACCTCTTTCCCGTATTTTTCCCGGATGTTTTTGGCGACGGTCTGCATGTTTTCCATTGTGCCGTGCCAGAACGGATAATAGGACATCCCGAAGATATCGTAGTCCACGCCGAAGCTTTGGAGATTGTATGCGATTTTGTCGAGCTTATCGCTCTCCTCGATGTCCGTATAATGGACGGCGATCTGAATGTCCTTCCCATAGGTCTTTGCAACGGTGCGGACGGCGTCGCTGCCGGCGCAAAGGAGATTCATGACGTTGGGAAGGAGGGTTTCTCCGGCCATCCCGTTATTGATCTCGTTTCCGATCTGAACCATACCCACATCCACGCCGGCGTCCAAAAGCTGGGTCAGACTGTCTTTGGTAAAAGCGGAGAGCGCGTCGCATTTTTCCTCTGCGCTCATGCCTTCCCAGGCCTTGGGCGCATGCTGGCGTTTGGGATCCGCCCAGAAATCGGAGTAGTGGAAATCGATGCAGACCTTCATGCCGTATTGGGTGGCGCGCTTGCCCAGCGCGATGGCGGTGGGCAGGTCGTTATTGCCGCCGCCGTAACCGTTTCCGTTTTCATCGTAGGGATCGTTCCAGACGCGAAGACGGATATAATTGACGCCGGACTGCGCCAGCGTCATGAACACGTCCTGTTCGTTTCCTTCATAATTGTAATAGGTAACGCCGCTGTTTTCCTCCGCCAGAACGGAAGAGGCATCCATGCCGCGGATAAAATCATCGGGAAGATCCGGGACTGGGGCCACAAAGATGTCGGATTCTACAGGACCGTCCGGCATCGGGAAGGAAACGGCCCGATCTGCAGTCTGGTCCTGGGCAGCAGGGCCGGCGTTTGTTCTGGCGCATCCGGCCAGCGCCATACCGCACAGACAGAGGATGAGAAAAGCGGATAAAAGTCTTTGCCGTGCGTTCTTTTTATGCCATCGGCGCAGGGAATGTACGGCAAATGATTTTTCTGGTGTCGGGCTCATTGAAAAACGACCTCCTTTATCATGATATGAACGCCGGATTCACACGGCTTTTTCTGCTTTTTAGTTTATCAAAGAAAGATCATTGTTGTCAATTTGCATCCAAATGATATACAAAATCCAAATAAAATGATAAGATAATAAAAAACGGGAGGCAGGGATATGAGACTGGAATTTATCGG
>CANQUI010000081.1 GCA_947626995.1 uncultured Eisenbergiella sp.
GAAGCAACAGCGTTCGCTTCACTATTCGTTGAATTCACTTCTCTGCCATAGGAAGTGTTCGTTGTCGTCTCGCCCTTTCCCTCAATTCGATAATAATCCGGTTCCTCGCTAACCCTAAAGGAATATTGGAGTCTTCCGCGTCTATCATACAATCCCCATTTTCCATTTTCATCTGTTCGTAATGTATAACCCGATCCAATATCTTGATAGCGATCTGTCTCTCCAAAAAAGCCCCGTTCTTTGTATTTAAATCTAAATACGCCGTCTTTAATCATAAGTTGATGATTTTCGTCCTCACCTTCCATAATCAACTTATGCCAGTTCCCATCAGAATCCTGAACAACAACGTATTTCCCGTCATAACTTCCAAACCAGCCTGCCTCAGAAGAATCCCTGCCTCCGGCAACATCATATTGTTGTCCGTTCACCGTAGCTTTTTTCACGGAAGTATCGCCACCGCCGTTATCCTTCAGCTGAGAAGCCAATTCCTCGTCGATGCGATATTCTGTAAGTGTTGCTTCCGTCTTTTCTTTATTTATCGTAATTGTTTTTCTATATGTAACAAAACCATTGCTATTTTTCTGTTCCTCAATCACATACGAAACGGACCCGTCCCCATTCTCCTGAACAGACTGATAGTGCTGCTTTTGTCCATTTACTGTAATGTATGATCCCTCTTCGTCTGTTTGACTCTCATATCCGATGGTTTCGTCATCATGAACAAAATTTACATTCGCCTCATATACGTGGATATTGCCCTGCTCATCCGTACTATATTGATAATACTCTGTGATTTCTTTCCCTGTCTCATCCGTATAAGTAACAGAATAAGAGTTGCTCCCAATATCGTTAAATTTTACATTGGTACCTTTCGCCGCCGCCTCATACTTCACAATGCTCTCAGCGACAGCCTTCTCCATCCTGGCCACCTCATCCGGGTCCTCGCTCTGTTTCGCTTCTTCCAAAGCGGCAAGATTATCCTTATACGCTTCAAGCAAACTATCAAGCTCCTCTTGCTGCTCAGGAGACAATGCATCCCAATCCACATTATCCATAAGCGTCAGCGCACTGTTACTCACATAATTTGCAAGCCATTCTTTCCATGTATCCTTCTCACTCTCGCTGGCCAGTTCACTTGCAGACTCCGACTCGGACAGGCTTTCCGAAGTGCTCTCGCTCTCGGATTCCGAAGTGCCGATATTTTCAGATTCCGAAGTGCTGACCGATGCACCGGCGCTTTCTGATTCAGAGATGCTGCCCGATTCGCCGGCGCTTTCCGTCTCCGACGTGCTGACCGTTGCATTGTCGCTTTCCGTTTCCGACTCGCTGCCCGATTCGCTTTCACTTTCCGTCTCTGACGCAGAAGCGCTTTCCGGCGCACTTTCAGATCCCGACTCCGATGCACTGGTGCTCTCGGATGCAGACGCCTCTTCCTCCGCCTGCTGTTCGTCCTGCTCGTCAGCCAAAGGGGTATCCTTTTCATCCCGTTCTTCAACCGGAATCTCCTTCTGCATTTCCTGGGTTTGCTGCTCTCCCAGCATCTCCTCCAGGACCTGATCCGTTTCTTTTGACTGCTGCTCTTCCAGCGTATTGGTCACTTCTTCCGCTTCCGCCGCCAAAACCACATTCGCATCCGCTATCGTTCCACCCAGAACGATACCGGCTGCGCCTGCTGCCTTTAAGATTTTAGTGGTTTTACTCGTTTTGTATTCTATCTTTCTCTTTTTCATATTTTTCTCCTCCTCTGACACCCGATAATGTCCATCTCTCATTTCCGTCAAAAACTGACTCGCTTCAAAATGAACATGCTCACCTGACTCTACTTTTATTTATGCCTTAGTATAGCATAGCGGTTCTTTCACAAACTCTTTCATCTTTTCTCTTTTTGGCTTTTTTTTGAAAAATTTAATCTTTTTTATATGTTGCAAAAGCCGGAATTCCCCTTATCTTATGGGGAATTTCGGCTCCTGCCAATCTCTGAACAATCAAAAACAGGACTCTCATACAGCGGCTTTTTCACAGCCACACCGTCTCGTCCGCCAAAAATCCACAGCTGATCCCGCCTCGTCCGCCGCTTCGCTTTCTAAAATCCGTATCGATCCGCACCCCGATCCCTGCAATATTCTCTCTGCGTGCGCCCGCGCACAGCACCAGATACTGACCGTCGCTGTATTTGGCATAGACATCTCCCCTTCGCAGACAATTTCGGAAAGACGCAAGCAGTTTTTCCCCCTGTCGTTCACAATATTCCCGATCTCCGGCAGGATGTCCCTTCGCATCCAAAATTGTGAAAAGCAAAAGGCTGAAACCATTTACCTCACCCCGGCAGATCATGCGCTTTAGCATGTGCAGGCAATCCGAAAAAGCCGGCAGCATGCAGGCATAAGCGCCTTCCTGAATATCGGATTCCGCCAGATATTTTCCGATATCCTCCCCGTCTCCCTCCGGCCGCCGGATTCTGGCTCCCGTTTCCAAAAAGCGCGCCTGCATCTCTTCCGTTAAAAAGCCGCCGTTCTCCTGCATACGTTCTGCCATTTCCCGGTAGACCTGTTCCGCCTTCTGATAAAAACCCAGTGAAATCAGACTGTCTACCCACCACAGTTCCCACCCTTCGTCCGGGCAGAGCCTGACTGCGCTGGCCGCTGCTTTTTCCATATTTCCGTAATCCGCTTCCTCTTTCAGATAACGGAGCAGATATTCCATCATTCTGGAGTACAGCCTTTGATAATATTCATTCTTTTCTATCACCCACTGTTCACTCAACAGCTGGGGCAGGAATTCTCCCCGGTAAAGCTCGCAGGCTTTCCCGCAGATATCCGCTTTCTTCCGCCTGTCCTGCTCTTGTTCAAACTGCTTCGCCCGACATTCAAAATCCCATACATCCGATTCCGTCTCAACGGCTTTGCCAAAAGATAATACGCCGGCATTTAAAACCAGATGCTGCCCGGGAGGCAGCGGAGATGTTTCCAAGTATTTTCGAAGACGAAATATCGTATTATTCAGGCTCGCATTGGAATCCTCCACTTCATCCCTCCCATAGAGGCTGTTCGCAATTTCCCTCTTATCAAATCCCTGCCCCGGCCTGGTCATCAGGATCTGGAACAGCTGCCCGAACTTGGAATCCCTATGTTTGCCGAAAAGAAGAGGCTCATCCCCATAACTGACGGCAAAGCCGCCAAACATCTTCACCGATAATTTTCTCTCAGCCACACTCTGCCCCTCCTTTGCACGTACGCCCATGTTACGCATCCTGCCCCATCAGTTCTCCGATCCGGGCCGGCTGGAGTTCATAACAGTTATGAATTAAGATATTGTTTTCCCGGTTGTTGGCAAGGAATCTGTCTTTGATCCGATTCACGATCAGATCCGCCTGCCCTTCCGTCGTATCGATCACAAGGATCAGGTACTGGCTGCTGGAATACCTGGTATATACGTCCCCGATCCGCAGCGTGTTTCCAATTTCTTCTCCCAGACGTTCCATCAGGATATCCTTTTCGTCCGGCAAAAGACTTTTTCCCTGTTCGTTTACCACAGTGATCAGGATCACACATACTTTTTGTCCGCTCCTGATAATCCCCCGCTCCAAAAAACGGTAAATTCCTTTAAAAGTCTCATAATCCTGACAATAAGCTCCCGGCTTACGAATCTGTTCGATCAGTTCGCTCCGGACCCGGCGCACATCTTTTATGTAAGAATCCTTTTCCTCTTTTTCCCGTCCCGCAGACAGGCCAAAAGCAATTTTACGCTTTTCCAGCTCTTTCCCGGCACGCTCAAATAATTTCCGGCAGGTATCCCCCGGCTGCCACACAGCGCATACCGCCGTCACCGAATAGGAGAACTTACTTTTTTCTTTATTCGCCCGAAAACGCTTCTCGATCCGTTTGCAAAATTCCGACGCGATTCTAATATCATTGCAGTCCGGCATAAAGATAAGGAATTTGCCCCCGCTGTATCTGCCCAAAATATCATTCGAACGAATCATATACTCAAGGATCCGCGCCGTTTCCTTTAGACATTCATCACCGGTCTGATGCCCGTACCGCTCGTTGATTTTTTTCAAATCACCCACATCGCATAAAAAAAGCGCCCCCGCACGGTTTCGATGCAATCCCGAAACAATTTGCGCTTCCGCAATTTTTTTCTTCCAAACTCCTGTCAGGCTGTCCCGTTTTCCTGTCTCTGATTGTTCCATGTCAAAATCTCCGTTTGACGTCCGCACCTTAGCGGATGGTTTTTCTGTTTCCTTTCCTAATTCCGTTCCTTCTTTTCCATATATCCGTATATTATATCAGCCGCATCTTTGTTCTCCTGTTTCTTTGCTCTCCTGTGAAGGATACCCACAGGCGGCCCGTGCGCCGGCCATGAAAATGCAGCGCAGGAGCGTATAGATGCGTTTTTTCCTCATGTTCTATTTTATATATTTGTTTGTCCATCATACGTTGGACAGTTTTCATAAGTGTACATCATTTGTTGTACACTGTCAATGGGGGGAGGCTTATGGGATATTATCCGAGATTGAGGGACTTACGGGAGGATAAAGATTTATCCATCCGAAAACTGGCAGAACTTCTTCATATGCAAAGAACAACCTACCATAATTATGAAACCGGGAAAAGGGAGGTTCCGTTTGAACTGGCGATTACGCTTGCAAAGTTTTATGACGTGTCATTGGATTATCTCGCCGGTCTGACCAACAATACCACTCCGCCACGCAAAAGATAAAATGCGGCAAAGGATTCTGGGATCCTCTGCCGCATTTTTTCGCCTAAGCCGGTAAAAGGCTTTTTTAATTTTTCTGTATTTCCTGTTTTTGCAGTTCCACCAGGGTCTGATTCATCTCTACCGCTTCTGCCGCATCCTTGAACCATGCGAACAGATACACCGCCGCAAATATGACCAGGACGCTGGCCGCAAGCGCCACCGTGACGGAAATGTTTCCCGTATCCATATAGTCGCTGTCAAATGCGATCCCCAAAACAACCGCTTCCACAAGCAATAATTCCAGCAGCGTCCGAAAAATCTGCATCTTTATCGAAAGTTCCCGCCTGGAATAGGTCACAAAGGTGGGCAGCACGCAAAGAAAAGCATATTTTGCCGGGACAAGCAGCGCGTCATAGCCAAATCTGGCGTCCTTGTCAAAAGCGGAGCCGATGAAAAAGATCGCAACGGAGATCCCTGTGGTCAGCATAAAAAATAAGATCATTTTATTCACTAAAAACTGTTTAAATTCCTTCATGTCCTCTTTCTCCTTTCAGGGAATCCCGAAACGCCTTCACATAGTTTCTTGAAAGAATCACTTTTTCGCCGGATTTGAGCAAAAGCAGAAACCTTCCGTTGAGCGCGGGCTGTATGGATTGGATCTTCATCAGGTTGACCAGCGTGGATTTCGAAATCCGCTGAAATCGCTTTGCCCGCAAAAGCTCCTCCAGTTCATAGAGCCGGCTGCCGGTTTCATAGGTTTTTTCCTGCGTATAAAGAAATGTCCTGCCGTCCACCGATTCGATATAGTACACATCCGCAACGGCTATTTCATACTGCGCCCCCTCTAAGGTGCAAGAAAGGCTGCCCTGTCTTGACCGGACAAAATCCGCAATTTCCTTCACCTCTTCCCGCATCTCATGGCAGCGGATCAGCACCTGCTCCGTTTCTTCTTTTCCGATTTTTTCAATCGCAACATCCAGCATTTACGTCTACCTGCAGCTTTCCTAATAAATTCCCTGCGCCAAAAAACTGCCTTCTCCTTTCAGATAACAATCAAAAAATTCCAGTACGAGGGAATTTACAATCGTCATCGTTTCCTTATTATCCCGCTTGCCGCTGCCAAGCATCTTCCCGATAAACGGGGACAAAAGCGGCAGATCTGTAAAATCCATGTGCTTTGTATCTTTGAGGGCGACCGAAAATCCCTCTTTGGCATCCTTCATCACTTTGGTATTCGGATAATCCTCCGGATCCTCCAGGTATGCCTGCAGTTGGTTTCGGTTATCCCAGTTCACAAACTCCAGAATCGGCGTTTCATAGGGCGCATCGTTTATGACAAATTTGCCGTCTTTGACTTCTGTGTACTCCGCCAGCATCGTGCCGTCCAGATCGATCACCGCCGAAATGTCCGTCCGTTCCCGTCCGAGTGCTGCGGCGGCCGCACCGCCCATGGAATGTCCCATCAGGCCGATGGACTGCGTATCCGTTTTTTCCAAAACAGACAGCAGGGTCTCCTGTCCTTCTTCCGGCAAAAACCACGTATCGTCGATTTTCTTTGCCGCCTTTGTCTCCTGAATGGTATCCAGCACAAACGCGATATCCGCCGTGCGCAGCTTCATCCAGTCCTGATAGAGCGCCTGCTTTTCTTCTGCGTTGTCATTGGGATCTTCGCTTTCATTGATTTTCATCACATCCTGAAGAAAGCCCTGATCCACAAAAATCATATTGCCGTCTGTGTCCTTTGTCAACAGGGCGTGATGCGGATGATCCAGTGAAACCACCACATAGCCGTTGCTTGCAAGCTCCATATAAGTGGACATATTGCTC
Source organism: uncultured Eisenbergiella sp. (assembly GCA_947626995.1). Classification (GTDB taxonomy): domain Bacteria; phylum Bacillota; class Clostridia; order Lachnospirales; family Lachnospiraceae; genus Gallintestinimicrobium. The sequence continues at coordinate 6,529 of CANQUI010000081.1, forward strand.
TGATAATATCCAAATGCGCCATGGGAAAAAACAACCAACGGGAGACTGTCTGCGTTTTCTTCCAACGTCTCCGGATAGAAAATGTGTACCGGCACTTCCCGAAAGCTCCCATCCTGTTCAAACGGATCGGTCCTTGAACGGTCCGTCAGGATCCCAGATATTTTCGCCACCTGCTCTTTTCCCGTAACCGGCAGGCCGTTGTAGCCTGTGAATACAAATGCCGGAACCAGGAAAATCCCGATAAACAGTATGCTGCAAATACCGGAAACAACCACACTTCCTATTGGCTTTCTCCCATCCGGCTTTCTTTTTGTGACCACAAATCCCAATATCGCGATCAGCAAAAGTACGCACAGCAAACCGGTTATAGGCATAAACCTCCATTTCTGTGCGGCCGGGTATCCATACGCCAGCGCAGCCATTCCAACCTGTATCATCCGCACAAGCATCCGGTTTTTACGCCACTCCCGCTTTCCCTTTTCTTTCAGGCAGGTCAGCAGCACAAGACCGATTTCAGAAGCAGCCAGCAAAACAAATAAGAGCAATCCCATCATCGTCACCTTTCCTTCTTTTGAATTATGAGGATAGTTTACTTCTTTTGGCTGCTTTTTCAATACGTCATACGGTAAGATACATTTTTCGGCGATAAGATGCAAAACAGACAAAGAAAAACCACCGGCGCAAGGTCAGTGGTTGTGATTTGCGATCTGGAAAAGAGATTCTTTGGCAGGCGTGGCGTTCCCCTGCATCCCTTTTAGCCCGTAAGGCGTGTGGTTGCCACGAAATTGACCACCTCAAAGAATCTCTGATGATTAAAACAGCAGGAGATATTTGTCCGGAGCGTCACTCCCGGAATCTCTTTTGCCCATTCCCTTGCGGGCTGTGGCGCATGGGGACGCATTTTCCACCTCAAATATCTCCTGTCTATTTCTATGTTCATTATACTTCTGCTATTCACG
>CANQUI010000082.1 GCA_947626995.1 uncultured Eisenbergiella sp.
AAAAAAGCAAGGAAAACCTTGCAAAATAAGGAAAAATTTTAATTGAGATTAATTAGCAAGTGGCAAACTCGGGAGGTATGCGCTCCGCTGCCCGCATACTTCACCGAGCTTCTTTCCAGGCTGAAAAAAGAAACGGATTCCTGAAATTATAAAAAAAAAAGAAAATTTTTGTGTATAAATTATTGTTTTTTGTTGAAAAAAGGCGTCCCCTATGGTAAAATGACTAATGTTATAGAGAATGGATCTTTATCAAAATTCCAGTTCAATGGGGAGCGGAAAATCACGGCCGCCGTGATTTTTTTTTCGGAAAACATACGCAAAAGGATGTGACGCAGCGCCCCTGAACGGTCCTTTACCGAGGTTAGACAATGAAGTTTTATCCTTTGACAGAGAATCAATGGGAGATGGAGCGTCTGCGGGAGGAATATAAGGCCGGACGCAGGATCGGGAAGATCTCTCTGGGAGAGACGTTTTTCTTTTTCCGTTCTGCCCGTCGGGTTTTTTACATACCTTATACCGATATTCACCGGTATTTTCGCCGCGTTCTTCTCGTTCCGGCCAAGCTGTGCTGCGGGAGAGGGGATTTTGAGGTGGAGCATTTTGTCATCTGTGATGCGCAAAAGGAGCTGGCGCAGATTCAGCTGCCCGGGAATCGGGCGGGGAAGGTCCTGATGGAATGTATGGCCACGCTGGCGCCGGATGCGATTCCGGGACGTCCCGCCAAGGATCTAGACGAAGGGGAAGGATGAGAAGATGACTCCTGCGCAGGCATTGGAAAAGATTTTAAGATCCTATCGACAATATTACAACGTAAAAACCCAGGAGGTAGAGGAACCTTTTGCCGCGGAGGCGGCGTTCCATTCTCACGACGAACAGTATTTTCTGGTCAAGAGCGCCCGGCTGGCGGAAGCGGACGCCCATGAATATGTTTTTTTTGCCGCGGAGGATTCGCTGTCTTTGGACCGCGTCAGGCTGTTGGAAGAGACCGCCTGGGAGAGGGGGCTTTCCCGCGTCAGGCCCCATGCGAATCATCGCAGTACGGATGTTGTCCTGGTGCTTTTGGCACAGACCATCGATCCGGATGCGGCGGATTATATCAGACGGATCAAACGATACCAAAGTTACCGTTTTACCTTACAGGGGTGGAGTGCGTACCATGTGATTGCTATGGAGACTTCTACCGGAAACCTGATCTGCAACAAGCGGGGCAGGAATCTTCGGAAGCTCCTTCGCAATATAAAATAATACAAGGAGAGGTGTTGTTGTTATGACTGCTATCTTAATCATTGTGGCAGCGATCGTTTTGCTGGTGCTGGGTTATGTCTTTTACGGCTCCTGGCTGGCAAAAGAGTGGGGCATCGACCCCAACAGAAAGACGCCTGCTGTTGAGATGGAAGATGGTGTGGACTATGTGGCGGCCAAGCCGGCCGTCCTGATGGGACATCATTTTTCTTCCATTGCCGGCGCCGGCCCCATCAACGGACCGATTCAGGCATCCGTTTTTGGTTGGCTTCCCGTCTTTTTATGGTGCGTGATCGGCGGTATCTTCTTCGGCGGCCTGCAGGACTTCGGTTCCCTGTTTGCCTCCGTCCGTCACGGCGGCAAGTCCGTAGGTGAGATCATCGAGGATTCCATGGGAGACAGGGCAAAGAAACTGTTCATTGTTTTCGCTCTGCTGGTGCTGATTCTGGTTATCGCGTCCTTTGTGAACGTGGTGGCCGGCACGTTTGCATCCACAAATCCGCTGGGCTTTACCGCGCAGCCGACCGGCAATGAGACCACGGCCATTATTTCCCTGCTGTTTATCGTGCTGGCGATTGTCTACGGCCTGGTGACCAACCGTTTCGGTGTAAAGACCCTGCCCGCCACCATCGGCGGCATTGTCTGCATCGTTCTGATGCTGGCCTTTGGTCTGAACACCGGTTTTGCGATGGGCCGTACCGCGTGGATCGTCCTGATCGGCGTGTACATCACGGTGGCTTCCCTGGTTCCCGTATGGATCCTCTTACAGCCTCGTGATTATCTGTCCAGCTTTTTGCTTTATGCGATGATGGGCGTAGCCCTGATCGGTATTTTCTTCTCCGCCTTCTCCGGGACCGCAACCTTCGAGATCCCGATGTTTACCGGATGGAAGACCAGCATCGGCACGCTGTTCCCGGCTCTGTTTATTACCGTGGCCTGCGGCGCCTGCTCCGGTTTCCACAGCCTGATCTCCACCGGTACTTCTTCCAAGCAGCTGGCCAGTGAGAAGGATGCCAAGCCCATCGGCTACGGCTCCATGCTGATCGAGTCCGCGCTGGGCATCATCTCCCTGATTGCGGTAGGTATGGTATTTACCACTTATACAAGCGGCGGCTTCGGTTCTCCCGCGGCTGCGTTTGCGGCTGGTATCGCCACCATGTTCGGCACGGAAGAGTCCGCGGTTTACGGCACGATCTACGCGCTGCTGACCCTGGCGGTTTCCGTATTTGCTCTGACCAGTCTGGATACCGGTACCCGTCTGAGCCGTTTCATGTTCTCCGAGCTGTTCTTAAAGGACGGCGAGGCTTCCTACAAGGATGCCACCGGCATCCGCAAGGTGCTGACCTATCCTCTGACCGGTACGCTGATCATGGTCGGCATCGGCTGCGTACTGGGCGGCCTGAGCCTTTCTCAGATCTGGGGTCTGTTCGGCGCTGCCAACCAGCTGCTGGCAGGAATCGCTTTGATGGCGGTTGCCGCGTGGCTGGGCAATGTGGGTAAGAACAACAAGATGTTCTATATCCCGATGGTCTTCATGCTTGTTGCCACCATCACCAGCCTGTGCATGACCGTGATTGCCAAGATCAAAGCGGTTGCGGCAGGAACGGCTGCCTGGGGCGACTGGTTCCAGATGCTCTTTGCGGCGGCAATGGTCGTTCTGGCTGTGATCCTGGTAGTGGAAGGCGTTCAGACCTTCACGAAGATCGCGAAGAAAGAAAAGAAGTAATCGGTAAGCGCTTCCTTTCGTATTAAAACCTCCTGCATGCCTGCGGCATTGCGGGAGGTTTTCTTTGTGTCACAGTAAAAATGCAATTCCCGGAATCTTGCGAGAATTGCATTTTAGGTCAATATTCCATTTCAAAATTGCATTTCTGCAATTTCCCTGTATAATGGGAAATAGGAAAAGGAGATACTGTGTATGGCTTTACCCGGAACACCCGGACAGAGGATTTCTGATTTGTGCAACGGCAATCATATTTCTCAAAAGCAGCTTGCGGAGAAGATAGGCGTATCTGCTTCCCAGTTGAGCTGCATTGTCAGCGGTGAAACAAAGACGGTCAGCAGCGATATTTCTTATAGGCGTGGCAAAGGAATTTAAAGTATCAACGGACTACATACTGGGTTTGTCTACTTTGAGTGTCCGTAAAAGTTATGATATTTCAGAATTGGGCTTGTCCGAGGGAGCTGTGAGAGGGCTTGTGACAGGTACAGTCGATGTGCAAATCCTAAACCGTCTGTTGGAACACAGGAACTTCCCGAAACTGATGGATTTGATACGGATTTATTTTCAAGACACAGCGGCAAAGGGTATCATGGCAAGAAACCAGCTGATTGAACTGGCAACAGCTTCCCTGTCCGATCTGATGAAAGAACACCCGGAACATCGGGCAGAAGCAAGACAGGATTTGCAACTTCTGAACGCACAGGAGATGGGAGAACATGAAGCGGAGATTGAAAAAATTAAGAATGTATTTCTTTCTATCCTGCGAGATATTAAGAAAGATATGGACAACGGAGAACAGCCGGGAGAAGCTGTGACTGCCGCTATGTTCCAAACCATGCAGGAAACCATGAAAGACCACCAGCAGGAGCCGCTTTCTATGGACGATGTAACTGCTATGATTGCCGAACAGATTGGTAAGCTTCTTCCGATGGACGAGGAAACCATAGAACAGTTCCAGCAGTTGGCGAAGAAAATGATTAAACAGGTAGAGAAAGGGTGAAAATACTGTGGCACAATCAGAAATAAAGAAAATAATCAGGCAATTAAAGAAAAAAGAGATTAGAGTTTTTGATGTTTCGAAGGAATATGAGAATGAAATTCAGATTGTAACTTTTGAACGAAAAGCGGGGTTGCGCATAACTGGAAAAAAAGGATTCGATATTATCTCAAACACCTTTTTTGTTGAAGAAACCTTAATTCACATTGATACAAATAGTGAACAACGAAAGAAAGATATTTTCTTATCCTTTGATGATTTTGATTCTTATTTTGAATTTTTAAACGGAGATATTTATGAAAATGCTTGCTATACATTTTGTCCTTTTTCGAAGTTCTCTACTTCTAAAAGAATTGACGCTGAAAAGTTAATGGCAAAAAAAGCATTCATCGAAGATACAATAGATGATTATTCATTGTCATTATCGAATAAAGAACAAGAAAATTATGAGGAAGGCAAACAAATTCATAAATCATGTCAACAGTGGAACAAAAAATTTAGTAATTGTAATAGCTATGATGAATTAGTAAAAGTCGTGGAGAATTATAAAAAATCTAAGATTTCTTCCATTGTAGATGTCAGCTTTTTCTTCTTTCAATACATTTTTGCAGATGTTGAGAATAAAAAAAGATTCTCTATTATTATGGAATATATGTCCTCCGGTACTTATCCTGAAAACAAAATGATAAATGCTTTATGTTCAATATATGATCCTGATGATGTTATGCAATCTTTCAATTATTCTTTAGGAGCAAAGGGAACAATATATAAGCATAAGAAGAAATTAAAAGAGTATATTGATCTCTTGAAAGAGGGAGAAATTGATTTTTATTCAGAAGCATTATTTGACAAGGAAACGCACTACTATTGTGAAAAAACTAAAGGATATCAAAAGGATAATACAATCACAACAATTTATAGGTATTTTGAAACATTTGATGAGTTTGTTAATTATCGAAATGGGGATTTGACACATTGCGATTTATCAGATGCACTTGAATGTAATGCGGATTTTTCTAAGTATATCGTTGATGAAACAACAAAGCTTCCGATTCATGCAAATATGGATGTCACATATTCTGTAAAGAAATACTATCATAACAAAAAATTTTATGTAACACAGAAGTGGCTCAATAAATCTGGTAGTATACTTAAAGAATATAATCATACATTTAACTATTTTTTTGATTTTGTTGCTTTTCTTAAAGGAAATCTGTCCAATGCAAATTTGCTTTTTTGTGATGGAATTGACAATTTAGATCAGTGGGATTTTATTGACTTTACAGGTGCAAAACTGAAAAGCAGTTTGTGTGAAAAGTTTGGTTTACAATATGATACTTATACAATTAACTTGAATGTTATAGAATCCTTTGAGTGTATTGAAAAAAACGAATCCGAAACTGCTTTAGTTCTTCAATCTTCGAGAGATTTGGTATCAGAAGTAGCAGGACGAGACTTATCATATTTCAATTTGGCTTTTGATAACAAATGCCAAAGAGTTCACTATATTTCAGATCTTCATCTTATACACAGAATACAAAATGCAGGCTGTCGTTCAAAAGAAGATATTATATATGTAATTCAAGGAATAGTTAATACTATTGCTAATGAAGCGGGAAGCTTATTATTGATTGACGGTGATGTGGCATCAGATATTGGAATATTTCAGTTATTTGTAGAGATGCTTTCCAAAACATTACGCAGAAACACACAGGTTGTGTTTACGATTGGAAATCATGAGTTATGGAGTTTTCCTGGCTTTCAAATAGAGCAGATTGTTTCAAAGTATCGAACTATTTTGGAAAAGCATGGTATGTATTTACTTCATAACGATCTTCTTTACAAAGAAGATTGTAGTTTGCCTGCTGATCCGAAAACAGGAATACACCTGATTAAATACCATGATTTGTGCAAAATGAATGAACTGCAAATTGCTGACCGCTTGCGAAGTGCAAGATATGTGATTCTCGGCGGATTGGGTTTTTCAGGATATAATACGGAATTTAATGCTGATAATGGCATTTATCGAATGACTGTGGACAGGACTACTGAAATAAAAGAATCTAAAATTTTTGAAGATTTGTATAATCGGTTATGCCCTATTCTTTCAAATAAGAATACAATTATTTTAACACATACACCCAAAAAAGATTGGTGCAGAGAAACAAAACCTGATAAAAATTATGTTTATGTAAGTGGACATACACACAGGAATTTTTTTTATGACGATGGTGAATATCGAGTTTATTCAGACAATCAAGTTGGATACCATATCGAAAACCCTCACTTGAAAACTTTTTTAATTGATAACGATTATGATTGCTTTTCTGATTATGAAGATGGTATATTTGAGATTACGAGTGAGCAGTACAATGACTTCTACCGAGGGAAAAATATATCAATGACTTTCCAACGAGAAGTAAATGTACTCTATATGTTAAAAAAGAATGGGTATTACTGTTTTGTTCACAAATCAAGAAGTGGTAGTCTTACTATCCTTAACGGTGGTGCCATGAAAAAATTGGAAATTCAAGATGTTCAGTATTATTATGATAATATGGATACCATGATTTCTACGATAGAAACGCCGCTGGACAAGTTTACTTCATTTCAAAAACGAATTGCAGATATGGTAAAACAAATTGGTGGAATTGGCACAATTCATGGTAGCATAGTTGACATTGATTTTTATAATCATATATATGTGAATCCATTTGACTTATCAATAACAGGGTATTGGGCATCAGATATAATTAACAAAATTGTATATCCGTCTATTCCTGCCTTATTAGAAAAGAATTGCCCTGTAATGTTTGGCGAATATGTTAAACTTCTTAAAGGTAATAGTGAAAATCCATTAGCGTTGAAACAACAAACAAATATTACAGTATTACCACAGACATATCTTGATACGGATATTTATAAGGCTTCAAGAGAAATAAAGAAGATGCAAAAACTTAGTTCAAACATATTGACTTTTTGGTATGAAGATACTCTACATAAAAGAACTAAAATTGAACTTATATAGAAAATTTTGCTTATTGGGGCTTATGAAAAAATGCGATTGTAAATCATGGGAGTAGGATAAGCGAAGATCCCTTCATATACGCCCTGTCTGCTGATGAAACCAGCCCTGTGTTTGCGGCTCCACGCCACGCAATCACAGTTCTGTTTTCCTGCTGCTTCAAATGTGCTTGCCCTCCCGGTTGGAAACCTCATTTTCGCAGCAATGCCGACAGAGCGTATAACACACTACACTTTGCAAGCAAAGTCGTGTGCCAAAGGGATACCCTTTGGAAACCCCAGACAACAAAAAAGGCTGAATATCTCGCACTTTCCCAGTGCTGGATACTCAGCCTTTATTTGTTGTCAGCAGCCCGTTTCACGGTCTGTTTGTATCAGGCAAATAACTCGCCTGCCCGAAAAAGTATCGCCACCTCCATCAGGTG
>CANQUI010000083.1 GCA_947626995.1 uncultured Eisenbergiella sp.
TTGTGTAAAAAGGCCGTGCAGGGCTGGCTTATGCCTTTCCGGCCGTGCCGGTCACATACTTTTTTACCGCCGCAAAACTCTCGGGACTGAGCACATGCTCTATCTTACAGGCGTCCTGCGCGGCGGTATCCGGATTTACGCCAAGGCTGATCAGCCACTGCGTAAAAAATTCATGCCGCTCATAGATCATTTCCGCGATCTGCCTGCCGGTGTCCGTCAGATAGATAAATCCCTCACGGGTAACGGTAATCTGTTTTTTCTCACGCAGGTTTTTCATGGCGACGCTGACGCTGGACTTTTTGAAACCAAGCTCCTCGGCGATATCCACGGAGCGCACCACGGGATGGCTTTTCCCTAATATGAGTATGGTCTCCAGATAATTCTCAGCTGATTCGTTCCCCTTCATCGTTTTTGCCCCTTTCCGGTTTTACGCTGCCGGATTGCGTTTTTCTTTTCAGTATAACACTTCCCTTTTCGGGGTTCAAGTTTTTGTGTGGAAAAATGCCTGCTCACAAAAAGAGGCGCCGCATATCCGCAGGCAGCGGCGCGCGAAATTCCATCGCCTCTCCCGTAATGGGATGGGAAAATGTCAGGCGGGCCGAGTGCAGCGCCTGACGGTTCATGTATTCCATGTCGGGATTATACAGCGAATCTCCGATCAGGGGATACCCCAGATATTTCATATGGATCCGGATCTGATGGGTACGGCCTGTCTCAAGACGCAGTCTGAGCAGGCTGTGCCCGTTTTGAAACGCAAGCGTTTCGTAATGGGTGACGGCAAATTCCCCGTTTTCAAAATCAATGGTCCGCTCGATGAGAGATCCGCTTTTGCGTCCCAAAGGGGCGGTGATGGTACCGGCAGGGGGCGTTACCTTCCCCCGGACGATGGCCAGATACTCCCGGCGGATCCGGCGCTGTCTTACCATGGTAGAGAGGATGCTGCCGCTGACCATGTGCTTTGCAATCAGGGTCAGGCCGGACGTATTGTGATCCAGCCGGTTGATGCAGCGAAAGACAAAGGGACAGTTCTGCCGCGCGAAATAGCCAGCCACCGCGTTGCCCAGGGAATGGGTGTAATTGCCCATGGACGGATGGATGGGAAGATCGGCGGGCTTGTTGACGACCATCAGGTCCTCGTCTTCATACACGATCTCCAGCGGGATGTCGGCGGGCGGAATCCTGGGGGAAGAGACGGTTTCCACAATATGGACCGTCAGAATATCCCCGGCGGACAGCAGGTGGACCAGATAGGCCGGACGGCCGTTTATAAGGACGCTGTCCGGTATTTTTTTCAGCTCCGTCAGATTGGCCGAGGAGAATCCTTTTTTCTTTAAAAACTGCGCCACCGCGGAGGGCGCGTCGTCCTCCGTGATGGCGTAGGTAAGCGTTCGTTCCATGTTTATTTTGACTTGACTTCTTTCCACATTTCGTTGTACAGTTCGTCGCCTTCTTCTCCCAGATAGCGGAAGGTTTCCAGATTTTCATACTGGCTCAGGTCCGGAAAAGCGATGGAGGAATTCCGGATCTCCTCGTCCTCAATCAGCTCCCGGGCCGCGTCGTTGGGCGTGGAATAGGTGATGTAATCAAAGTTCATCAGCGCGATGTCGGGGCGGCACATGAAGTCGATGAACGCCTCCGCGTTTTCCTTGTTGGGCGCGTTTTTGGGAATCACCCAGGAATCGATCCAGACGTTGGTGCCTTCTTTTGGGATCACATATTCCAGATCCGGGTTTTCCCGTTGGGTGTAAATTGCTTCGCCGGAATAAATGACGCCCAGCGCCGCCTCGCCGCCGATCATCTTATCGCGTACCTGATCGATGACATAGGCCTGCACCAGAGGCTTTTGTTCGATCAAAAGATCCCTGGCCGCCGCCAGTTCATCGGGATCGGTGGAGTTCATGGAATTGCCGTTTAATTTTAACGCCACCATAAACGCGTCCCGGACGGAATCCTGCATCAGAATGTTATCCGCGTACTGTTCCTCCCAGAGAACGGACCAGCTGTCCACAGGCTCCTGCACCATGGTCTTGTTATAGAGGATTCCCACGGTGCCCCAGCAGTAGGGAACGGAGTATTTGTTGCCGGGATCGAACTGTTCGGACTGTTCCCAGTACTGCGCGCCGATATTCTTTTTGGCGTTGGGAATGTGGGTAAAGTCCAGTTCCTGCAGCAGGTCGTTGTCGATCATTTTCTGGATCATATAGTCGGAAGGGCAGATCACATCGTATTGGGACGCGCCGGCCTCCACCTTGGGATACATGATTTCGTTGGTCTCAAATTCGTCGTAGATGACCCGGATGCCGGTTTCTTCTTCAAACATCTCCAACGCATCGGGATCGATATATTCGCCCCAGTTGTAAACCACCACTTCGCCGTTTTGGGCGGAATCGGAGGAGGCGGGGGACGCGCCGCAGCCGGAGAGCAGACCGGCCAGGAGCGTTCCTGTCACAGCAAGGCAGCCCAGTTTGGTAATCACAGTTCTTTTTTGCATTTTTTATTTCCTTTCCGCCACGGAAACGGAGGGTTTCTGCAGCTTTGGTCTGTAATTGACGAGAAGCAAAAGGATCAGTACCGTGAGAAAGATCAGCGCGGAGAGGGCATACATTTCCGGTTTGATTCCTTTTTTGACCTCTGTATAGATTTTCGTGGACAGGGTGTCCACGCCGGGTCCTTTGGTAAAATGTGTGATAATGAAATCGTCCAGCGACATGGTAAAAGCCATCAGGAAGCCCGAAAGGATGCCGGGAAGAAGATCCGGCAGCACCACCCGGAAAAAGGCCTGGAAGCGGGAGGCGCCCAGATCCAGCGCGGCTTCATAGATGCTGGGGTTGAGTTGTTTCGTCCTTGGCAGCACGCTCAATATCACATACGGAATGTTAAACGTAATATGGGACAGCAGGATCGTCCCAAAGCCGAAGCGGATGCCGAAGGAGAGGAACAAAAGCATCAGGGAGATGCCCGTGACGATCTCGGCGTTGAGCATCGGGATGTTGGTGATGCTCATAAAGATCGTCCGGCTGCGGCGGCGCATGCCCGAGATGGACAAAGCGGCCACGGTTCCGATGAGGGTGGCCGCCGCCGCGGAGAGCAGCGCGACGGCCAGCGTATTGTAAAGGGCCTGCATGATGGCCTGATTTTCAAAAAGCGCGCCATACCAGCGGAGGGTAAAGCCGCCCCATTTGGCGCGGGTCCTGCTGTTGTTGAAGGAAAGCGCGATCAGCGTCACGATGGGAGCATACATGAAGAGGATAATCAGGGCGATATAGATTTTTTCCGCGCTCTTTTTCATCATAATACCGTTCCCTCCCCGTTTTTGTCGAAGATGTTCGTCAACACCATATTTACAAGGATAAAGATCATGAGCACAATGGAAAGACCGCTGCCCAAATGCCAGTTGCCTGCCTGGGTGAATTCCTGTTCGATGACGTTCCCGATCAGAAGGATCTTGCTGCCGCCCAGCAGGTTGCTGATGACAAAGGTGGTAAGGGCCGGAACGAACACCATGGTAATGCCGCTGATCACGCCCGGGATGCTGAGCGGGAAAATGACGCGGCAAAAGGTCTGTACGCCGTTGGCGCCCAGATCGTGGGCGGCGTTTATCACATTGGGATCGATTTTGGTCAGGGCGTTATACAGGGGCAGGATCATAAAGGGCAGGAAATTATAGACCATACCCAGAATGATGGCGCCCGGGGTGTTGATGATGTTCAGGGCGGGCAGTCCCAAAAAGGACAGGACCGAGTTTAAAACGCCCGTCTTTTCCAGCAGGGTCTGCCAGGCCAGGGTGCGCAGCAGAAAGTTCATCCACATGGGGAGGATGAAAATCAGAACGAGAAAGCTCTGCTGGCTTAACTTCCGTTGGGACAGGATCAGCGCCAGCGGATAGGCCAGGATGAGGCAGATGACGGTGCTGATCAAAGACAGACCCAGCGCCAGCCACAGCGCCTTGGAATGTTCGGCGTAGGCGATGGCGGCCACATTGGCCAGCGTGAAGGCGCCGGTTTTGTCGGTCAGGCCGTAATAAAAGATCATCAGCAGCGGAATGATGATAAAAGCGACGGCCCAGAACAGATAGGGCGCCGACATGGCGGACCGGCGCAGGGATATGGTCCCAAAACCGCCCGTTTTTTTGTCTGTTTTCTTACGCATCGATGGCAACCGCCTCCTCGTCTTCGGACTCCGGTTTATTCATGATCTGGATATCGAAGGGGTCCACCCGGATCCCGACTTTTGTGCCGACCGGGAACATATCGGTGGAATGTACCAGCCACTCATAGCCGTTGGCGGTGACCTCCATTTCATAATGGACGCCCTTAAAAATCAGATGGGTGACCACGCCCTGCAGGGTTCCTTCTTCGGGTTTTACCAGATCCACGTCCTCGGGCCGGATGACCACGTCCACCGGTTTGTTTTCCCCAAAGCCCTTATCCACGCAGGCAAACCGCGCGCCCAAAATCTCCACCAGTTCGTCCCGGATCATGAGAGAGGGCAGAATATTGGAATCGCCGATAAAATCGGCCACAAAGGCGTTTTCCGGTTCGTTGTAGATTTTTTCCGGCGTTCCGATCTGCTGGATATAGCCCTGGTTCATCACCACGATGGTGTCGGACATGGTCAGCGCCTCTTCCTGGTCGTGGGTGACGTAGATAAAGGTGATGCCCAGTTCGTTTTTCAGGCGGATCAGCTCATACTGCATATCCTGACGGAGTTTTAAATCCAGCGCGCCCAGCGGTTCGTCCAAAAGCAGGAGCCGGGGTTCGTTGACAATGGCCCGGGCGATGGCGATGCGCTGCTGCTGGCCGCCGCTGAGGGAATCGGGCATACGGCTTTCATAGCCGTCCAGATTCACCAGCTTTAAGGCGTATTGAATCTTATCCCGGATATAGGCTTTGGTCTTGCCTTTGATCTTCAGACCAAACGCGATGTTTTCCGCAATGTTCATGTGGGGGAAAAGGGCGTATTTTTGGAAAACGGTGTTTAACTGCCGTTTGTTGGGCGGCAGCTTGGTAATATCCTGCCCGTGGAACAAAACCGCGCCCTGATCGGGCTTCTCGAAACCGCCGATGATGCGCAGCGTGGTGGTCTTGCCGCAGCCGCTGGGCCCCAGCAGGGTGAGAAATTCGTTTTCCCGGATATAAAGGTTCATGTCGTCCAAAACGACGGTGCCGTCAAAGCTCTTGGTGATATGTTGCAGATCAATCAGTTTTTCGCTCATTTGTAAACGCGGTTCCTTCCTGTTTTCCTTTCGGGTTTAAAAACTGGGCGGGCTGGAAACCCAGATCAGGCTTGCGCCGGTTTTGCCGCCGGCCGAGATATAGTGGGTGGAACGGGGGGTAAAATAAAAGGATTCGCCCTTTTTTGCCCGGATGACCCGTTTGCCGATGTGGATGGCGATGCTGCCGGAGAGGACATAGCCAAACTCCTCTCCCTCATGGGGATTGTCCGGATAGGTGCTGCCGCCCGGCTGCAGCGTGATCCGGATGGGCTCCATGATGTTCTTTTGGGCGTTGGGAATGATCCATTCCGTCTTATTGCCCAGCCCGTCGTCCTTTTTCTCGAAGTAGTCAGCATCGTGAAACACGATCTGTTCATCCGTTTCTTCCTGGAAAAAATCCTTCAGATCCGTGCCCAGGGCCTGCAGGATATCCATCAGGGTGGCGATGGAAGGGGAAGTCAGATCCCGTTCCAGCTGGGAAATAAATCCCTTGGAAAGCTCGGTCCGGTCCGCCAGCTCCTCCTGGGTGAGATTTTTCGCCACTCTCAGTTCTTTTACTTTCGCACCAATATTCATAAGCCGCCTTTTGTAAAAACACTAATTTTAAACTTAAAGTTTAATAAAAGTAAACAAACGCACTGACAACTATTATAGCGGCTTTTATAGGGATGTCAATGGGTTGCATATAAAAATTTCTTTTTTGATTAACAAATGGAACGATGTCTGTTATACTGGCATTATAAAGAGGCGAATTTGTGCCGGAATGGAGAAAAATATGGCGGAAAAGAAATATGTGGCATACGTATCCACTTATACGATGGGAACCCATCACGGCATTTCGGTGTATGATGTGGATATGGAAAACGGAAGATTTTCCTTAAAAGACAGGGTAGAGATCACCAATTCCTCCTATCTGACCCTTTCCCATAATCACAAATGGCTGTATTCCATCACGGATTTCGGCGTGGAAGCCTACGAGATCCTGCCGGACGGACAGCTGCGGCATATCAACGAGGCTGGCATCAACGGGATGAGGGGACATCATCTTTCCACCGACTATGAAGACCGGTTTTTGTTCGTGGCGGGTTGGCATGACGGGAAGATCACCACGCTTCGGATACATGAGGACGGCAGCGTGGGAGAGATCACGGACGAAATTTTTCACCGGGGGCTGGGCAGCATTGCGGAGCGCAATTTCAGGCCCCATGTAAGCTGTGTGAAGATGACCCGGGATAATCGGTATCTTTGCGCGGCGGATCCGGGGCTGGACCACACGTATGTGTACCGGCTGGATCACAAAAGCGGGAAGCTTCGCATGGCGGACGTGATCCGCAGCGAGGTGGAATCGGGCCCCAGCCGCATCAAATTCAGCCGGGACGGGAAGTTTGCCTATATCGTGCACGAACTGAAACGGATCATTGATGTGTATACCTATCGGGAAGAAAACGACAACCCGTTTTTTGAAAAGATCCAGACGATTTCTACGGTAAATGAATACTATGCCGGCCAGACGGCGGCCAGCGCGCTGAATCTTTCGGAGGATTCGTCCTGTCTGGTCAGTTCCAACGCCGGGGACAACAGCGTGGTGATCTACCGGATCGACGCCGGGACGGGACTTTTGCGAAAGCTGCTGTGTCTGCCCATCAGCGGCGAATATCCAAAGGACGCGGCGCTCTTTCCGGACAACCGCCATCTGGTATCCTTAAATCACGAATCCAACACCATGACCTTTTTCACTGTGGATCTGGATCGTGGGCTGATCGTCATGAACGGCAGAGAAATCCCTGTCAGCCAGCCAAACTGCGTGGTGTTTCACCGGATTTGTCCCTGATTCGCCAAATGTCGCCAATAGAACAATAAACGTCGCGAAGGCAGCAAAAGGACAGCGTGTAAGTAGATTGACCTTTCTATGCTCCCTGGCTTATAATAAAAACATTAAAAAAGTCTGCAAATAAAAAGTCAAGCAGAAATTTGTGAATTTTGAAAATTTTACACAGGTTGAATGAAAAGCA
>CANQUI010000084.1 GCA_947626995.1 uncultured Eisenbergiella sp.
GCCCCGGCGCCGCCCGCCTCTGCGATCTGGTTCAGCACACGGGCCAGATTGGAAAGCGGAGACTGGATGCTGCCCAACAGTTTGGAAATAAGCGTATCCCTTCCGGGGATTTTCGCGATCTCCAAAATACCCGCCGCATCATAGACCGCTCCTTCCACTACGCCGCCTTTGATCTCAAGCTTGTCGGCGCTTTTTGCAAAATCGGCAAGCTCTCTTGCCGGAGCCGTAGCGTCGGAAACAGAGACCGCGATCGCGGAAGGGCCGTTTAAATAAGGCGCCAGCGCCTCGCAATCCGTTCCCTTGAACGCGAAATTCATCATCGTGTTCTTGTAAACCTTGTAGATTACACCGGCTTCTCTGAGTTTCTTACGAAGCGCGGTATCCTGCTCCACCGTCAGGCCCCGGTAATCCACAAGCACAACGGACTGGGCGTCTTTGATCGTTTCGGAGATCTCCGCCACAATGGGCTGTTTTAATTCAACCTTTGCCATTTGTTTCCCTCCTTATAGATTCCTGCCGAAAACCACGGACATATCGCCAGAGGGCGCGTCCCTGGAAAAAGAAAACCTCTCCGCCATAAAGACAGAGAGGGAAAAGACTGTTCAAAACGCTTTCTTCCTCGGCAGGCGCTTTTTCTTATCCCGGTTCACCGGTACCTGCTGTCTTCGGCACGGTCTGATAGACCTTTACTACCATATCACATCCCGTTTGGGCCTGTCAAGTAATTTTTCCATCTTTTCATCCTGCTTTGGTGATAAAACCGTCGTCGTCCATGTTGATCTGAGGGGAGATGCTTCTCATATAGGAAAGCACCCGTTCTTTTTCCGCGCCGCTGCACATAGACACGCTGCAATCCTGCTGCCGCGCGGGAATAAACTGCAGGCTCTTTAATCCGTTTTCATTAAGCACTGCCTTTACCAGACAGGAATCCAGCGGCTTGGAGTTGAACAAAAAATTCCCCAGGCTGTACACCACCGGCACGTTCCCGCAGTAGCCTATGGGCTGCAGCACATGCGGATGCGCCCCGATAATCAGATCCGCTCCGGCTTCCGCGATCAGCGGCGCCTGTTCTTCCTGGGCCCAGTCGATCTCATCGGTGCTTTCCGTCCCCCAGTGAATGAACACAATGACAAAATCGCTGTTCTCCTTTGCCTCTCGGATCCTCTGCAAAAGCAGGTCGATCTCCCGGCAACGGAACACGCCGGGGGAATCCTCTGTCGCCCCTTTTGTACTGGGATTGTCCATTCGCTCGATCTGGGTCGCGGACAGGATCGCGATTTTCATATCGTTCGCCACAAAATAAAGCGGTCTGGATGCTTCCTGCAGATTCCGGCCGGCTCCCACATGCGGCATCCCGATGCCGTCCAGAACGTCCAGCGTATCCGTCAGGGAAACCTCCCCGTAATCATACGCGTGGTTGTTGGCCAGGGACACGATGTCTGCGCCCATATCGGTCAGGTATCCGGCGTACTCGGGCCGGGCCCGGAACGTAAAGGTCTTATCCGGCACCGGTTCTCCCCGGTCGGTATAGGGGAACTCGTTGTTTACCATAAAAATATCCGCGCTGCGCATCTGCTCCAGAAGCTCTACGGAAATGCTCTGCGCAATCCCGCCGCCCCGCTGCCGCATCTTCGCCATAATGGCATATTGATCGTCAAAGAGAATATCTCCCGCAAAGACAAGGGAGATTTCATTCGGATCCGCGGTTTCCTTCGGATAGACGTTTTCCTCCCTGCAGCGTTGTGGATCCGAAAGCAGCGAGGCGTATCTGCCCCCCGCATCGGCGACCGTTTCCGTCTCCTGTAGCGTCCGGCTCTCGGTGGTCTGCCCTGTATCGGCAGCGGCGGCCGCAGTCTCCTGTAACACAGGCGCCGGATCGGACTGGCGCTGCGCTTTGACATCCATCCCTACTGCCGCCCAGTACCCCAACAGTCCCACGCCTCCCACGGCAATGGTCGCCGCCAGCGTGATGAGAAACACAAACCCGTATTGCTTCTTTTTTTTCTTTCTCCTCTTCTTTTTCGATGCCATGTCGCGGCTTTCCTCCAAAAACGGCTCTTTTTTCCGTCCTCACTCCTATGTTAGCATACTCTCCCTGCGCTGTCCATCCCGACCGGCCGCGCAAAAACGCCCCGGCGAAAAATCGCCGGAGCGTCTCCCTTCTTTTTATTTGGTTTGGGGCCGTAACGGTCAGACATACTTCGCCGTGGAGACCTTCACGCCGGGGCCCATGGTGCTGGCCAGGGTAATGCTTCTTAAGAACTGGCCCTTTAATACGCTGGGTCTTGCCTTCAGGATCGCGTCGATCAGCGCCTGATAGTTTTCCATCAGCGCTTCCTCGGTGAAGGAGACCTTCCCGATGGGCACATGGATAATGTTGGATTTGTCCAGCCTGTACTCGATCTTACCGGCTTTGATATCCGCAATGGCCTTTGTCACATCCATGGTGACCGTTCCGGCTTTGGGGTTGGGCATCAGGCCCTTGGGGCCCAGAACCCGGCCCAGACGTCCTACCACGCCCATCATGTCCGGAGTGGCTACCACTACGTCAAAGTCCATCCATCCTTCGTTCTGGATCTTGGGGATCAGCTCCTCGCCGCCCACATAATCCGCACCGGCGGCCTGCGCCTCATCCAGCTTGGTTCCCTTTGCGAAAACCAGAACCTTCACGGTCTTGCCGGTTCCGCTGGGCAGCACCACCGCGCCGCGGATCTGCTGCTCGGCATGACGGCCGTCGCATCCTGTCCGGATGTGCACCTCTACGGTTTCATCAAATTTGGCGGTAGACGCCTTTTTTACCAATGCGATGGCATCAGCGGGCTCGTACTGGACTGCGCGGTCCACCAGCTTGACGCTCTCGCGATATTTCTTTCCATGTTTCATATCCGTTTCCTCCATTGGTTGTTAACGTGACGGCGCCTTTTGCCGTCACTCCCATATTTTATATCAGTCTTCCACTACAATGCCCATGCTTCTCGCGGTGCCGGCGATCATGCTCATTGCCGCCTCAATGCTCGCCGCATTCAGATCCGGCATTTTTAACTCCGCGATCTCGCGGACCTTATCCTTGGAGATCTTGGCGACCTTGGTCTTATTGGGAACCGCAGACCCGCTCTTAAGATTGCAGGCCTTTTTCAGCAGAACGGCAGCAGGCGGAGTCTTGGTAATGAAACTGAAGCTTCTGTCCGCGTAAACCGTGATGACAACGGGGATGATCACATCGCCCTTGTCCGCGGTTCTGGCATTGAACTGCTTGGTAAATTCAACGATGTTGACGCCATGCTGACCAAGCGCAGGTCCAACCGGGGGAGCCGGCGTCGCCTTGCCAGCAGGAATCTGTAACTTAATGTAACCGGTAACTTTCTTTGCCATTTTAGGCACCTCCTATATATATTGTGGTATGGCGCGGCGTTCTCTCCCCGAAGGTAGGGCGCCGCTTCCACTGCTCAACGAAAAAGCCGAAAATCCGCTTTTTCCATGAACGTCTCGTTACTGTAATTTTCTCACCTCGGCAAAACTGATCTCTACAGGCGTCTCCCTGCCGAACAGTTCTACCGTGATCGTAACGGTCTGCTTGTTGTAGTCGATCTTTTGTACCACGCCTACCGTATCCTTCCATGCGCCGGCGACTACAACGATGGCGTCGTTTTCCGTAAAATCAATGGTGACGTTCTCAGACCGGATGCCCAGCGGCTTCATCTCCGCCTCGCTTAAGGGAACAGGCTTGCTCCCGGGGCCTACAAATCCGGTCACGCCTCTGGTGTTGCGGACCACATACCAGGTTTCGTCGTTCATGACCATATTCACCAGCACATAGCCCGGAAACAGCTTCTTTTGAACCGTCTTCTTTGTGCCGTTTTTCATTTCCACGACATCCTGCATGGGAACGCGGACTTCCAGAATCTCATCCTGTAAATGCCTGTTCTCAATGGTCTTTTCCAGATCGGCCTTCACCTTATTCTCATATCCGGAATATGTGTGGGCCACATACCATTTCGCTTCTGCCATACGAATCTCCTCACTGTCACATCGTCAAGAAATTGACGCCATACTGCACAACGGTGTCGATCAGCGCAATGATCGCGCCGATTACGATGGAAACTCCCACCACCGCTATGGACTGTTTTAAAAGAGTATTCTGATCCGGCAAAATAATCTTCTTACTTTCGGCTTTGACGCCTTCAAAAAATTTCTTTACGGACGTCTTTTCTCCGTTCGACATATGAAAACCCCTTTCCAAACACCGGCTAAAGCTTATTTCGTTTCCTTATGCGTCGTGTGCTTCTTGCAGAATCTGCAATATTTCTTGGTCTCCATTCTGTCCGGATGCGTCTTCTTATCTTTTGTCGTGTTGTAATTGCGCTGCTTGCACTCCGTACATGCCAATGTGATCCTGGTACGCATATTCTCCACCTCCGTGTATCCTTCTGATCCGTATTGGTGCGGGCCTTTTTCCCGTGGATACGCCCTGCGAAAGCCGTCGCCTCCGTGATTCAGAGCATAAAAAAAAGACCTAAAATCCATCTTGCTATTCGACTATAGCACAAGAGTGTCCATCCGTCAACCGCTTTTGCGCAAAAAATGGAAAGAGGGCGCTCACGCCTCCCTCTTTGCCAGATCCAGCGCGCTGCGGATCACCTGATCCATATCGTAATACCGGTACTGTCCCAGACGTCCGCCAAAGAGAACGTTTTGTTCCTTTTTCGCCAGCGCGGCATATTTTTCGTACAGCTTCCCGTTTTCCTCATCGTTGATGGGATAATAGGGCTCCTCTCCCTTATGCCACTTTGCAGGGTACTCCCTGGTAATCACGGTCCCCGTTCCCTTCCCGAACTCAAAATGCTTGTGCTCGATCACCCGCGTATAGGGGACGCTGCGCTCGGTGTAATTGACCACCGCGTTGCCCTGCCAGTTTTCCACATCCGGAAGGTCGCAGGTTTCAAAGCGCAGGGAACGATAGGCAAGCTCTCCGAAACAATACCCGTAATACTCGTCGATCATGCCGGTATAAAGAAGCCGGTCCCAGCTGTCCTTCTGCCCTGCGGGGCGCGCTTCGTTTTCCGCCAAAAACGCCTGATAGGAAATCCCCGTCCGCACGGTGCATCCCTCCAGCAGTTTTTCCACGATCTGCGTATAGCCGCCCACGGGGATCCCCTGATAGGGATCGTTAAAATAGTTATTGTCATATGTGAAACGCAGCGGCAGTCTCTTGATGATAAAGGCGGGAAGTTCTCTGCAGTCCCTTCCCCACTGTTTTTCCGTGTAGCCCTTTACCAGCTTTTCATAGACGTCCCTGCCCACAAGCAGCAGCGCCTGCTCCTCCAGGTTCTTGGGCTCTGTGATGGAAAGGCTGGCGATCTGCCGGTTTATGATCTCCTTCGCCTCGTCCGGCGTCCGGATCTTCCACATCCGGCTGAACGTGTTCATATTAAAGGGCAGATTGTAAAGCTCGTCCCGATAGACCGCGATGGGGGAATTGATATAATGATTGAACGCGGCAAACTGATTTACGTAATCCCACACCTCCCGATCGGAGGTATGGAAAATATGGGCGCCGTATACGTGTACGGAAATCTCTCTTACCTTTTTGGTATAGAGATTGCCCCCGATATGATCCCTTTTTTCCACCAGCAGGACTTTTTTGCCCCGCCTGTGCATCTCATGGGCGAATACTGCGGCGAACAGACCCGTTCCCGCAATCAGATAATCATAGTGCATGGGCGATCTTCCCCGCTTTTCTCATTTTGCTTTATATTTTTTGATCTGTACCAGATCGTCCATCAGACCCAGGATCTTGTCCCGGCCCTCCTGATTGAGTTTCACATAATACTGCATCACGTGATTCTCCAAAAGCTGTTCGCTGATGGTGGTGTCGCGCTCCAGGGAACTGAAATCCACGGGATTGAGATTCAGTTTATTGCACATCCGGATCACCGTTCCATAGGCCATCCCGTCGATCCCGCGTTCCAGCGCCGTCACCAGCGTACTGTAGGGAATCTGCATTTCCAGAGCGAACTGCCTCACGCTCCTGTATTGGCTCAATATCTCTTTCTTTAAGATCTGTGCTTTTGTCATATCATTTCCTCCAGGGTTCGTTTATTTGACGATATTGCGCATGTTGCAGAATGAAACGCCGATTTTTGGTGAACACTCACATTCGCCATTATACACCATTTCCTATTCCGCTTGCAACCGAAACAACCCGGATTGGAACTGATTTTTTTTGCATTTGCCTGTTAATTTTTACACTGGTTACCGTCTTTCTTCCCGGCCCGTCCAAGCCTTGTGACCACCTTGACCGCCATTCCCCGTACCTTTAAAAGACCGGCCGACCGCAGCGCCCTGCGCTTTTGCTTCTCGGTATAGACGGCGTTTGCCTGACAAAGCCTGGTGTCAAAGAAGGCGCGGCAGTCTTCCTTCAGCCAGTGCTCCCCCTCCTGCGTCACCCGATCCCGTATCCGGGCGTAAGAGGGCGTTTCCAGCTCCGGGATGCTCCCCAGCGCAAGGAACGCATGGCCGCAGAAGCAGTGGGGCATGGGGCACTTTCCGATGGCCTGCAAAAAAAGCGGGCCCCTGGTGCAGATATTGCCCAGCACCGCGCCGCAGTAGCACTGTCGATAGACGCCGCTTCCCAGATCCAGCAGAAAGCTCCAATCCCCGGCGTGGCAAAACTCGGTCCGCTTCTGCCCAAAGATTTCCATTTTAAAATCAAACAGGGGACTGTCAAACACGGACCAGATCCGCCGATACTCTTCTTTGTCATAACGGCTGAGCAGCTCCCATCCGCTGCTCGCCTCGTTTCGGGCCACCGAAATATGCGGCAGCGCCCCGAACTGTTCTTGCGCAAACGCCTTTACTTCTTCGATATGGCCGATCAGTTCATCGTCCGGCGTGATCTCGATGGTATACGACATGGCGCTGTTTTTGACTTTTCGGACGTTTTCCAGATACGCCGCCATTTTTCCCGTCTTTTGCAGCTGCAGATAATGCAGGGAAAATTTGATCATGATATGCTTT
>CANQUI010000085.1 GCA_947626995.1 uncultured Eisenbergiella sp.
TCCTTCCCTGCGCGCATACACAAATCGGCCGCATACCGCGCCGCGTTTTCGATTCGTTCCTTTGCCGACACCTCTTGCCTCCTTTTGCCCTTTTTACGCCTTTTTATCTTTTTTATGATACCACAATACAGAGCCCTTCACAAGTTTTGGCAGCGCATATTTTGCGCTTGATTTTCCCCCTGTATGATGCTACTATTATCTCGCAAATCTTCTGTTAAGCGACAAAGGAGGATCCTGTATGGCACTGGTTTTACCCACGGAAACAACTGATTATTACGAAAAAGCCTATCGTCTCGGGAAAAAAGAGGGCGAGCCCATCGCCGTCCTGGACGATATTCTGAAAGAAAAACATATCACCGCGCCCAGAGAGATCCCTCTGGGACTGGTGCAGATCCCGATGGATCAGATTGCCGGAACCAAGACGGAGGGCCGCGGCACGGCCTTTAGCAAGAGCTTCTATCCGCTCCTGGAGGACAAAAGCGAATTTGCGGCCAAGTGGTCGGCGCTGTGCCGTGCGCATCTGAACGAAGGCATCCGCGATCCCATCAAGGCCTATGAATTCATGAACCGCTTCTATGTGCTGGAGGGCAACAAACGGGTCAGCGTCCTGAAGTTTTTTGACGCCGTATCCGTTCCCGGCTATGTCACCCGGATTATCCCGCCCTGGTCCGACGATAAGGAGACCCGCATCTATTACGCGTTCATGGACTTTTACCGTCTCTCCTCCATCAACTATATCTGGTTTACCAAAGAGGAAAGCTTTTCCAAGCTCCAGCAGCTGGTGGGCAAAAGGCCGGACGAAATGTGGACCGTAGAGGATCAGATGGATTTTAACGCCGTCTATACCCGTTTTTGCACCGAATATAACGCGGTGGGCGGGAAAAAATTCGCCATCACGCCCGGAGACGCTTTCCTTTTCTTCATCGGGCTCTATGACTATCATACCCTGATCGACATGACCACGGCTGAGTTAAAGGAAAAGCTGGCCAAGGCGCGGGAAGAATTCAATCTGCTTGCTACGGACGATTCCCTTGCGCTGCAGATGGCGCCCGAAGACGGGAACCGCAAAAAGAGTCTTTTGACCCGGCTGATCCCGGCGAGCACCCCGCGGATCAACGTGGCGTTCTTGCATGAACGCTCCACGGCAACCTCCAACTGGACCTACGGACACGAACTGGGCCGGATGCACCTGGAAGAGACCTTCTCCGATCAGGTGAGCACCACCTGCTACGACAACGCCACGGCGCAAAACGCGGACGATCTGCTGGCAAAGGCCATCGCGGACGGCAACAACCTGATCTTTACCACTTCTCCCCCGCTGTTAAAGGCAAGCTTAAAGGCGGCGATCGAGAATCCCCAGGTAAAGATCCTCAACTGCTCCCTCAATACGTCCCATCGCCATATCCGCACCTACTATGCGCGCATGTATGAAGCGAAATTTCTGATGGGCGCCATCGGGGGCGCGGTATCGGAAAACGGAAAGCTGGGCTACATAGCGGATTATCCCATTTTCGGCATGGTGGCCAACATCAACGCCTTCGCCCTGGGCGCCAAAATGGTCAATCCCCGGGCAAAGATTTATCTGGAATGGTCCACCTTAAAGGACCATGATCCCAATGAGACCTTCCGTCAAAACGGCGTCACGATCATCTCCGGTCAGGATATGATCGCCCCCGGAGAACAGACAAGACAGTTTGGCCTGTACAACATGGGGGAGAACGGTCTTCCTTTCAATCTTGCCATGCCCGTATGGCACTGGGGAAAATTTTATGAACAAATGATTCGCAATATTATGGACGGCTCCTGGAAATATGACGACGTGTCCGACGAAACCAAGGGACTCAATTACTGGTGGGGCATGTCGGCGGGCATCGTCGACGTGATCTGCTCCCATCAGCTTCCCATCGGCACAATCCGTCTGATCGACCTGTTAAAAACTACAATCTGCCGCGATGATTTTAATCCGTTTTCCGGGGTATTATATTCTCAGGAGGGAATCGTACAGACGAATCCCGAAAAGACGATGACCCCCGAGGAAATCATTCTCATGGACTGGCTGGCGGAAAACGTCATCGGCTCTATTCCGGAACCGCAGGAGCTGGTCGAAAGCGCAAAGCCGGTTGTCACCATACAGGGGATCGAGACCACCGGCAGCGCAGCGCGGGAGGCCGCCTCTTCTCATCAGGCGTGACCCGGCTGCGGCGGGATTTTCTTATGAAAAACCGTTTTTAGGAGCAGCACGTTATGAAGATATTGGCGATCGGAGACGAAGAATCCAAATTATTTTGGGACTATTATGAGCCGGGAATGTTTGACGGTATCGACCTGATCCTCTCCAGCGGGGATCTGGATCCGCACTACCTCTCCTTCCTGGCTACCTTCGCCCACGCGCCCGTCCTTTACGTCCACGGCAATCACGACGATAAATACGAAACGACGCCGCCGGACGGCTGTATCTGCATCGAAGACCAGATCTATGTTTACAACGGAATCCGAATCCTGGGCCTGGGCGGCTCCATGCGATATCATTCCGGCATCCATCAGTATACCGAACGGCAAATGCGGCGGCGCGTACACCGCCTGCGTTTAAAGCTTTTTATGAATCACGGATTCGACATTCTGCTGACCCACGCGCCCGCTTTTTCTCTCAACGACGGGCGCGATCTCCCGCATCAGGGCTTTCAGGTCTTCCGGGACCTGATGGACAAATACCACCCCCGGTTTTTCATCCACGGCCATGTGCACATGTCCTACGGCCGCCGGCATAAGCGCTATGATAAATACGAAAACACGCATATCATCAATGCGTTTGAGAAATGCGTGTTTGAATACGAAGATGAAAATTTACAGCAGCATGTACGCTAAATTCCCATTGCCACAGCCTTTGCCACGGACAGATCCGCCGGCGCATAGGGAATCAGCGCAGCCTGAAACGCGTGATAAAGATCCGGTTTGCCCGGCCACACCGTACCGATCACCCGGTTTTTTGCATCCAGCTGATGAAACCAGGACCCGTTCTTGTGATCTAACACCTTCTCATCCAGATATTTCAGAAACATCCCGTAATCATCCGCATACCGCTCTTTTTGACACGCGCGAAACAAAACCGCCGACGTATTGATCGCCTCCGCAAGCGTCCAGTGCATCCGGTCGCAAATCACCGGCGTCCCGTCCCAGTCCGTGGTATAGACAAATCCCGGCTCGCCGTCCGCCTGCCAGGCATCTTTTAGGGCGCGTCGGTACAGCCGCTTTGCCGCATCCAGATAGGGAAGGCGCTTTGCCTCCTCTTTGCGGTACGTGGAAAACGCCCACTGCACGATAAGCCGCGCCCATTCCATGCCATGTCCCGGCGTGGCGCCATACGGTTTGAACGGATCGTCGGGATTCTCTCTTCCATAGGTAAGATCCGGCTCCCAGTCGCGGGTGAAATGCTCCGGGATCCGGAAATCACAATCAAAAGCCCAGCCGATGACCCGATCAATGATCCGTCCTGCGCGCACACGATATGTCTCATCACCCAGGGCGTCCGCCGCGGCCAGAAACGCCTCCACTGTGTGCATGTTCGAATTCAACCCGCGATACCCATCCAAAACCGTAAACTCCGTATTCCAGGTATCATAAGCAAGACCGGCCTCTTCATCCCAGAAACGGCGGTCATAAATTGCCAGCACATCCTCAAGCAGTGCCTTTGCGTGCGGTCTTTTTGCCAGATACGCCGAAGAGGCGGCCAGGATCACAAACGCGTGGGCATAACAGGATTTGCCCGGCAGCGGCTCCCCTTCCTTTGTAATCCCAAAATACCAGCCGCCGTTTTTTTTGTCCCGCAGTTCGCCCAAAAGCCCCAAAAGGGCGGCGTCGGCAAGCGGCTCACATTCTTTTTTCGACAGCATCGCGCCGATGCTGTAAACATGCGCCATCCGTCCGGTGATCCAGGTTTCCCGGGGCCGGTCCTTTAAAGGCGCGCCGTCGTCCCCCAGGTAATAAGAAGACCCCCCTTCGGACGCAAAGGCGCGGCCAAAGCGGAGCAGTTCTTCTCTCAATTCTTTTAAAAACGCACGGTTTTCCGGCGCATCAAGCCGGTACTTTTTTTCCATTTTCCTCTCCTTTTTAAAGCGCTTTTGCAACGGGGCTTTGGACGGTCATTCCGAAACCTTTATCACCACAATGCCGTCGATTTTGCGGATGGACCCTTCCAGGGGAAATTCGGGCATATCGGCCACCTGCTTTTGGGACTGAAGCGCCTCGTAGTCTTCTACGCTGCAAAGGTTTAAATTGACGCCGAGGAAATTGGAGGTGACGCCATACCAGGAAACCCTGTTATTCCTGGCGTCCGTACTCCAACAGCCAAACCGCGCGTACTCGTTGGCCATCTGATACGCCGTGCTCTTTGCAAACCTGCGGTTGTCCCCGGGACGTCCCATAAAAGCGACCACCGGCTCCTCCTCCATGAATCCTTCGCTGTATAAACGGGAAACGATATTTTCGGTCAGCGTTACGGTTGCCGCCTTCCCTTCTTTCAGCGCCAGCTGATCGTTTTGCGTGGCGGAAAGCTGATACCAGGCAAACAGGACCAGGAAAAACAACCCGGCCCCCCTGACCCAGAATCCCCGGGAACCATCCGGAAGAAGCAAAATTCCAAGGAGCGTCAGACAAAGAAGGGGACCCATAGACATGAGCACCGAAAGAGGGTTCCCGACGGCAAGCAGCAAAACCGCGCAGGATGCGACCGGCAGCAAGCCCACCAGAATCAAAAACAGGAACGCCTTTTCTTTTTTCTCCCTGTAGAGCCTGAGAAACCGCAGCATCCCCGCGGTCAGACCGTACACGGCCAATGCAGCCAGGATCAGATCGATTCCTTCCAGACGGGCGAAAGCCTTTTTTTCAAGAAAACAGGAAAAGAACTCGGTATAGCAGCTTCCCAGCGAAGCCGGAAGATGGAGCACCATCTGCGTTAAGCCAAGCTGATCGGCTCCCCGGTACGAGGCCAGCGAAACCCCGGCCCTAAACAGCAGTCCGTTTACGATAAGAAGATAAAACCCGCCGGCAAAAAGCACCGTGCAGGCAAATAAAGCAAAATATTCCAGTATCGGCCGGATCGTCTTTTCTTCTTCCAGCCGTTTTATCATCCAAAGAAACGCCAGCAGCACCGTGATACTCAGATAAGCCTGATAAAACGCCATCGATACGCCCAGGATGGCGCCGCAGGCGATCCCCCGCAAAAGCGTCTTTTTGGGGGTGTCCCGTTTTGTCAGCAGATAAAACGCCAGGACGCCAAAAAAATACGCCAACCCAAAATTCACAGACATATAGCTGTAGGTCAGTGTATTGCACAAAACAGGATTGGCTGTCAGAATCGTAAGCACCAGCCAGGGCGTTCCTCCTTTTGTCAGGGAAAAACGCTCCAGAATCATGACGTTGGCGGTTTCAAAAAGCAATAAGGTCAGCATGGAATTAAACGGATCGGACACGATGCCGAAACGCATCCGATCCGCATAACGCTGCAATCCCCTGCCCAGAGAAATCTCCCAGTCTCCGGCAACGAAATTGGACAAATGCCAGATCCCGTCAATATCGTTTACCAGATTTAGGGATAACATCATGAAATACGACAGGATGCCGATGAAAAATCCCCCTATGAGGAACCGAAGATTCCTCCGGAAAAAAGCGGTCATATCATCCTTTCGCTCTGTCAACGCTTTTTGCATCCTGTCCATTCCTCTTTTCCATCTCAGCTCATAAACGAAATAACAAACGTCACCAGAGAGATCACGACAAACAATATCGCCCCCACATTCAGGCATACCGTCTGAAAGACGCGCCCCTTTGGCATATCGTGTTCAGACGCACAAAAATGAACCTTGCGGATATTGATACAAAACAAAACAAGGCCTATGATGACAAACACAATCAGCACGAAAGAAAAAAGAAGCACGGGAAGCAAATACGGGACAGCCGCTTGCACCGCTGCCGCATCGGTAAGATCTATCGGGCCGAATTGCATGGAACGCCGGGAGACCATCGGCATCAGTACCCCGCCGATTAAGTTGACCATGACATGCAGGCCAATGGTATATCTGAGTTTTCCGGTTTTCAGATAGATATACCCGAGCAAAAGCCCCAGTATGGAGGTATAGAAAAACTGGGGCAGATTCCCGTGAAAAAGCCCGAAGGAAACTGCGGACGCAATCACCGCCGCTTTCCCGCCGTACATGCCGGTATGGTCAATGAACTGCTTGCGGAAAATATATTCCTCCACTATGGGCGCCAGAATTCCCATGAACAAAATCGAAAAGAACAGCGAATCGTCCATCGCGAGCTCTTCGACCGCATTGAGGGACTGCAGTCCTGTCGCCGTCTGCAGCAGCGCCTGTACAAAGTTTCCCAGAATATTGCCCGCGTAGATCATAAAAATCGCAATGAAGGCAGCCGCCACCACCCGGCCCGGTTTCAGGTCATGCTGCTCCGGCGGGCAGACCGGCGCTTTGCGTAAAATCACAAGACCGATGGGAACCGCCACCAGATAAATCGGCAAGAAAGAAAGCAGCCAAATGAGCCAAAAAGGCACGTTCCCCTGCGGATAAATTCTCAGTACAATAAAGGTCTCCAAAAACTGCAGCAAAAGCATCGTCAACACAATGACAAACAGGCCCAGTCCCACGATGGTATACTGCCGTTTTGCCTGTTTGAGATCCTCGTTCGTTTCGTAAGATGAATGATTCATATTTCGCCCTTCCTTTCCTTTTTTCGCCCATCCCGGTTACGATACGGTCATTCTATCACACACTGCGGCAATACAAAAGGGCGCTTACGTCAAAAATCAGCTTTCCGACGCATTGTGAAAAGATAAAAGAGGGCCGAATCCCAAAACTATCCTTATTATACGAATCCGCAGGTTCCTTGTCAATTCGTTTTCACGGCCGGGATGCACGTTACGATCGTT
>CANQUI010000086.1 GCA_947626995.1 uncultured Eisenbergiella sp.
AAACAAATATTGTTTTATAAAAACCTCCCCCCAGAAGGTCTTTTCCCCGCGTTTTAAATGGTGACGATCACGCCTCCGTCGTTGGCGTACATGCTGCTGACGCCCGCCGTATCCATGATCAGTACGCTCTTTACTTTTATCTGGGACAAAATACGCTCTTTTAAGCTCTCCGCCCGCATCCGGTTGTTGCAATGGGTGATCATCAGCACCTTGCCCTGGGCGTTTCCCACATTCTTTACCAGCGTATCCGCCATCTTCTGCAGCGCCTTTTTGATCCCGATGCCCTGTCCCAGCTGTTCGATGGTCCCCTCTCTCGTCCCTGCCATCACGGGCTTGATGTTCAGCGTAGACGCCACAATGGCTTTCACGCCGCTCAAACGGCCGTTCTTGCGCAACGTCTCCAGATTGTCCAACACAAAATAGGTCCGCATCCTGTCCCGGAACTGCTCCAGTTTTTCTACCACCTGTTCGAACGAATAACCCGCTTCCTCATATTCCAGCGCTTTCATGGCGATCTGTGTTTCTCCGCAGGAAGCCGAACGGGAATCCACCACATGAATCTTCTTATCCCCATAGGTTTCGTGATAGAGATCCCGTCCTACCACGGCGCTGTTATAGCTTCCGCTCAGATTGGAGGACAGCGTCACCACATACACATGCTCGGCCTCCGTCCGGTAAGCCTCCATATAACGCTGCGGAGAGGGACACGCGGATTTGGGGCACTGCGGACACTCCGCTACCTTCCGGATAAACTCCGCCTGATCGAAATGCTCATCATCCAGAATATGATAATCCCCTACTTCCAGCCCCAGCGGGATGATCTCGAAACGGGGATCCTGTTTCCATTCCTCCGGCAGTTCGCAACAGCTGTCAACCACAATCTTATAACGCATACTTCCTCCGAATCCGTCCTGCTTTTTCAAGTAGTTTTCATTACTACTTATTATAATACCTATTACGACTATTTGTAAAGCCCTATTTTAATTTCTTTCCCCAAATTGCAGGACTGGATTTTTTCTTTCTTTCTGCTATACTACAGATAGATTTCCTGCAGGTGACACGACATCTTCCACCGGAGGACGGAAAGGACGCGAAATGACCTCTTTTCAGATCAAGGAACTAAAAAATTTCATGGGAAAGTTTCTGGCGACAGACTGCTTTGACTCCTTCCTGCTTTCGGAGGCCTCTGTGAGCGCGCAGGCGCAATACAGCATCGACGGACATCTCAATCGGGATTTTTATACGAAAGAAGAGCTTTCCGATCCCCGAATCTGCCCTTATGATTTCATAACCTGGAACAGCGTACGCCCTCTTTGTTTCCAGATGATCAAAGGCAAAAAAAGCCCTTCCCGCTTTAAGTTTGTACTGCATCTCATGCCGGAATATGTGCCCGGCGTCCTAAAGGGCGCGGATCCTTCTCTTTCCGCCAAACAGGTGCGGGCGCTAGTCCTGACCGTCCGCTATGACAGCGCCGGTCTGTTTCTGATCACCGGCACCGCCTTTGATTCCTTTCTCCCGGATAAGACCCTGGACGCGCAGTGGGACAAAACCGTCCGCCTGTTTCTTGCCAAAAAGGGCATCGCCTTTTTGGAGCGATAACCTCCGCCTTATTTTTTCATTTTCGGATTGAAAATCAGGCTCGCCAGATAACCGAAAATAAGCGCCGCGGAGGTTCCCACCGCACCGGCTTTGAACCCGCCGGAAAACAGCCCCAGAAATCCCTGTTCATCCACCGCTTCCTTCACGCCCTTCATCAGCACATTGCCAAAACCCAGAAGCGGCACGCTGGCCCCGGCTCCGGCAAATTTTAAAAACGGCTCATAGACGCCCACCGCTCCCAGGATAGCGCCGGTGCACACCAGCATGACCATGATGCGGCCCGGCATCAGCTTTGTCTTTTCCAGCAAAATCTGGACAAGGGCGCAAATAAGGCCGCCCACCCAGAAAGCATTGAAATAATCCATGAAAACTGCCTCCTTTTTTTCTTATGGTGCGCGGCTTTTTTTATTTTATTCCCGCAAAATAATAGTCCAAAAGGAGCGCGACCACGCCCCGATAGCTTTCCGTCCCTTCCTTTACGCCGTTCATTTTCAGTGCGGCGGAGGTGACGGCCCTGGACGCTTTGGCTGTCGATTCGGTGGAAAGCGCGGCGGTTTTTTCCACTTTCTCCCACGCCTCGTCGGTCAGAAAAACGGCGTCGGCACAGACCTGCGCCGAAATGGCAGGATGCTGCCGGTAAACGGCCGCATCCCTTTGGATGGAATCCAGAAACGCCGATTCCACATATCCCAGGACGCTCAGATACCCGCTGTAGCGAAAAAACGGATCCTCCGAATTCACGCAGGCCAGATAACCGATCAGATTCGCCTCATCCTCCCGCAGGAATCCCTTCAGATGAGAATATTCATGGCAGACGGTGGCCGGGCGATTGACCAGATACATATCCCGGTTGTAGTTTGCCTCCATGGAAAAAGGGAAAAAATATCCCATCATATCCATTTGGCTGAAAAGATGGGAAAAATACAGCCCCTTGGCCGGCGGATACTCCCCTTTTAATAAGGGACAAAAATCCCCCGTCCTTTGCATGGCCGCAATCGCCGTCTGCGTCATATCCTGCTCATAGATCACCTCTCCCTTTTCGTCCCGCAGCATCCGTCCCGCCAGTTCGTTTGCGTTTTCCACCATAAAATCCCGCAAAACGGCCAGCTCCTCCTTCGTATGGAAACGCCCGCTTTCCTGCAGATAAAGATCCGCAAAAGGCGACGTATGATAGGCGATCAAACAATTGCAGGTCATGATCCAGAAAAACAGGAGAAATATCCAGGCAAAGGCACGTCCCAACCGGCAAAGGAGTTTTTTTGCCCACGCCCTTTTTCCAATCAGAAAAACCGCTGCGACTCCCAAAAGGGCGATCAGAAAGACCCCCAGCGACACCAGCATCCATTCTCCCAGGCTAAACGGAAAAAAGGACGCGAACCGGGAAAGGGGCGCACTCAGAAACGGAAAGACCGTCCGGATATAAAAATCACAGAAATTACGGCTGATCCATGCCAGCCCGTTGATCAAAACGGCCAGGATAAACAATCCGATCCATACCCTTTTCTTCACGCTGCCCTGCCCTCCGTTTTTCCTTGTATCCTCTGCCGTTCCCGCCCTTTTGGCGTCCCCCTTCTTTTATTATAAGAGCGCCAAAAGGCGCTTTCAATCTGTAAAAAATGGCAAAATCCCGCTCCTATCACAACAGCCGGATCGGCGCCGCAAAAAAGAGGATGTCAGAAATCTGACATCCTCTTTTTGATCGTCGGAGTGACAAGACTTGAACTTGCGGCCTCTTCGTCCCTAACGAAGCGCTCTACCACCTGAGCCACACCCCGATATCGGTCCACAACCGGACAAATGA
Source organism: uncultured Eisenbergiella sp. (assembly GCA_947626995.1). Lineage (GTDB taxonomy): Bacteria > Bacillota > Clostridia > Lachnospirales > Lachnospiraceae > Gallintestinimicrobium. The sequence goes on from CANQUI010000086.1 coordinate 3,401, forward strand.
TATCTTACCGCAAACTGTTTTATAAGTCAACCCCAAAACAAAAATTTCCGTCCAAAAGGGCGGTTAACGCTTGTCATCCTTTTTTTTACACGATATAATGGAAAAGAGGTGAATGACTATGACGCTGGAAACAGAAGATCTGTTGCAGAGCATTTTAGCAAGTCTGGATCGTATTGATCACATCGATCCGGAAGAAATCCCGGATATCGACCTGTACGTGGACCAGGTAACCACCTTTATCGGCAGCCGGTTAAAGCACACGACCCGCAATCCGAAGGAGGATAAGATCCTTACCAAGACCATGATCAACAACTATGCCAAAAACGATCTGCTTCCTCCCCCGGTAAAGAAGAAGTATTCCAAAGAACATGTACTGCTTTTGATCTTTATTTATTATTATAAGAATATTCTGTCCATCAACGATATTCAGACGATCTTAAAACCGGTCACCGACGCGTATTTTCAAAAAGACGGGGACTTTAAACTGGAGGACGTATACAACGAAGTGTTTGCGCTGGAAAAAGCGGAGGTAGACCGTCTCAAACAGGACGTGGCGGAAAAATTCCGCGTCGCCGATTCCACCTTTTCCGATGCCGCGCAACAGGATCAGAAATTCCTGCGCCTCTTCTCGTTTATCTGTATGCTCAGCTTCGACGTCTATGTCAAAAAGCTGATCATTGAAAAACTGGTGGATTCCTATCGCGCGCAGTCCGAATCCGAAGAAGAGAAACGGTCCCATAAGGGAGAAAAGCAGTCCTGAGGGAGAAACGAAGCCCCGAAAAAATATTCAATTTGGGGCTTGATTCTTTTCAGGAAAGTGGTACAATAGTCTCTGTCAGCACATGGAAGCATAGCTCAGCCGGGATGAGCGTTCGCCTCACACGCGAGAGGTCATGGGTTCGAGCCCCATTGCTTCCATCCAAGACGGACGCCGTAAGCAATACGGCGTTTCATGGGCTCGTAGCTTAGCTGGGAAAGCGCTGCGTTCGCAACGCAGAGACCGAGGGTTCGAATCCCTTCGGGTCCATTTAAAAACCCTGATCTTGATACAATGGTATTAAGACCAGGGTTCTTTTTTGTCTGTTTTCCCACACGCTTTGGAATCAACCTGACATAGGCTATATGATTTTTCTGATTCTTTCCAACGCTTCCGACAGCACGCTTCTGGGACAGGCGACATTGATCCTCTGGAATCCCCTGCCGCTTTCGCCAAATATTTTTCCGCTGTCCAGCCACAGCTTCGCCTGATAGACGATCCGCTCATCCAGCTCTTCTGCGGAAAGTCCGGTCCCTCTGAAATCAAGCCACACAAGGTATGTCCCCTCGTGTTCTACCATACGCACGCCGGGAAGCCTTTCCTTCACATACTTTTGGGTAAATGCGATATTCTCCGCCACATAGGAACGCATTGCCTGATACCACTCTTCTCCCCTGCCGTATGCGGCTTCACATGCAACAAGTCCCATGACGCCAAGCTGGCTGATGCCTGCCGCATCCAGTTCCTTACAAAACGTATGCTTTAACTCACGGTTCGGGATAAAAATATTGGACAACGGCATACCGGCAAGGTTAAAGGTCTTGCTTGGCGAAGTACAGACAAGACTGATTTCCTCATATTCTTTTTTCAGGCCTGCAAAGACAAGATGTTTTCCCTGAAAGGCAAAATCCTGATGGATCTCGTCACTGACAACGATCACATGATGCTTCACGCAAATATCTCCCAACCTTGTCAGCTCCTCCCCCGTCCAGATTCTTCCCACCGGATTGTGCGGACTGCATAAGAAAAACAGTTTGATTTTTTCCTCGATGATCTTTTTTTCAAAATCGGCAAAGTCAATATGGTAACGGTTATCCTCTCCCAGATATAAAGTGTTGCTTACCACCTTCCTTCCGTTGTCTTCTATCACTTCCGAAAACGGATAATAGACCGGCATCTGGATCAGCACCCCGTCCCCCGGTTCGGTATACGCCTTGACCGCCATCGCCAGCGCAAAGACGACCCCCGGTGTTTTGACCAGCCAGTTTTCCTGGACTTCCCAGTCATGGTGTTTTTTCATCCATGCGCTCACGATCTCAAAATACGGCCTCTGCACCTCGCTGTAGCCAAAGATCCCATGCCTTGCCTGCTTCACAAGCGCATCCTCAATATAAGAAGAAGTCTTAAAATCCATGTCCGCCACCCAAAGCGGCAGCACATCCTCTGGCATTCCGCGCCTTTTTGCAAAATCATATTTCAGACTTTTTGTGCCTCTTCTGTCTGTCACACTGTCAAAATCAAGATTTCTTTCCGTCATGCAATTCTCCTTCTGTCTCTCTAAATACGCGGTCCAGTTCTTCCAGCAGATCGTTTACATCCTCAATTCCGACCGAAAGCCTGAGCGTGCTTTTCGTGATGCCGTTTCTTTCCCGGAGTTCTTTCGGCACATCCGCATGCGTCTGCGTCGTCGGATAAGTAATCAGCGTTTCTACGCCTCCCAGGCTTTCCGCAAACTGAATCATACGGACTTTTTCCAAAATCGACAGGGCAAATTCTCTGCTTTCCAGCTGGAACGTGATCATCGCCCCAAATCCCCTTGCCTGCTTTTTCATGATTTCATATCCCGGATGCGTGGAAAGCCCCGGATAGATAACTTTCGTCACTGCATTTTGTTTCATTAACCAATTTGTTATGGCGATTGCATTTTGCTGGGACTTCTCCATACGGATACCCAGCGTCTTAATTCCCCTCAGGATGAGCCAGCTGTCAAACGGCGCCAGCCCCGACCCTGTCGTCTTGATGAAAAACCGGAGCTTCTCGCTGATGTCTTTCCTGTTTGTAATCAAAAAGCCTGCCAGCGTGTCATTATGGCCGCCCAGATATTTCGTCCCGCTGTGTACCACAATATCCGCTCCCAGATCCAACGGGTTCTGAAAATACGGGGAAAGAAAGGTATTGTCCACGATCAAAAGCAGATGATGCTTTTTTGCTGTTTTCCCAAGCGCCTCTATATCTGTCACATTCATCATGGGATTCGTGGGAGTCTCAATGTAAATCGCCTTTGTATTTTCGCTGATATAACTCTCCACATCTTCCTTCGCACAATCAATACTTGAGAATGTAATTCCGTTTTTTTCCGATACATTATGAAAAAGCCGTATGCTCCCTCCGTAAAGGTCTGCGTCCACAATCAGATGATCCCCCGGAGCAAACAGTTCCATCAACAGGGTGATCGCCGCCATCCCCGTGGAAAGGGCCAGCGCATCTGTCCCGTTTTCCAGCGTTGCCACTACCTTTTCCAAATGTTCCCTTGTAGGGTTCTGCAGTCTGCTGTAATCATAACCTGTGCTTTTGTCCACGCCGGGATGCGCAAAGGTGGCGGTCTGATAGATTGGATAGCTGATTGCCCCGTAATTGCCGCCGCAGCCCTCCTCTTCTTCCAGATGCAGACATTTTGTCTCAATTCCTCTTGCCATTCTTAT
>CANQUI010000087.1 GCA_947626995.1 uncultured Eisenbergiella sp.
AAATCCGCATATATACAAGGAAATGGAGCCGGAAAAAGGCTCCATTTCGCGTTTACAAGTGGCAAACTCGGGTCATAACATGAAAATCCTTATATTTCAAGCCTTTCTTTTCAAATCCCGCAAATTTTTTGCAGGATTCCCATTCCTGTGCTGCAGCGAAATCATTTCCTTTCCTGGCGGCACAGAATTTGACTTTCTAAACGTCCTTTGTAAGGCAGTTTGCCAGGTACCGTTTTAACTCCTCCACATAGCGGCTGGCAATTTCGCTCAGAATCATGTTTTTCTTGACGATGTATCCGATCTCCATCTTTCCCTCCGAGCCGTCACCCTCAAAGGGAACGGCAGTAAAGTCGGAGCCGTTTAATTCCTCGCAGATAATGCCCGAGCAAAGGGTATATCCGTTCAGTCCCACCATCAGGTTGAGCATGGTCGCCCGGTCGTTGGCCTTGATAGTACGGGGATACTCCGCCGTGCTGTAAATTTCTTCGGCATAGTAAAAGGAACCCTCGCTGCCCTGTTCAAAGGAAAGGCAGGGATAGGGCGCAAGCATTTCCAAATTGATCTTTTTCTCTCCGGCCAGAGGATGCCCCTTCCAGACATACACATAGGCATCGCAATCAATCAGCTTGTAAAAGGAAAGATCCGCGTCGTGAAGCAGGTTTGTCAGCGCCTTGCGATTGAAATTGCTGACATACAAAACGCCGATCTCGCTTCTGGCCGTACGGACATCTTCAATGACTTCCTTTGTTTTTGTTTCCCGGATCGCAAACTCATACGCCTGCGTGTCGTATTGCTTGACCAATTCCACAAAGCTCTTGACGGCAAAGGAATAGTGTTGGGTCGAGATTCCGAACTTCTTTTTTCTTTCGGCCATTCCAAAATACTTTTCCTGCAAAACCTCATACTGGTCGTATAACTGCCGCGCATAGCCGAGAAATTCCAGCCCGTCATTCGTGAGAATCATGCCTTTCCCGCTGCGGTAAAAAATCGAGAAGCCCAGCTCCTTTTCCAGATCATGCACGGAAGCGGACAGAGACGGCTGCGCCACATACAAAATTTCCGCCGCCTTGTTTAACGATCCGGCTTCCGACACGGTGATCACATACCGGATTTGCTGTAATGTCATATTTTTCACCTGACCGGCCGAAGCTTTTCGACCGCCTTTCTTGTAAAATGTTTTTTCTTGCGTCTCTTGAAAACCTATTAAATATATGTTATTATTGGGTTATCAACTGGAAAGGAGACGTTGTCTATGAAAATCTCCACAAAAGGACGCTATGCGCTGCGGATGCTTTTGGATCTGGCGGAACACCGCAACGAGGGATACATCGCCCTAAAGGACATCGCAAAGCGTCAGGACATTTCCAAAAAATATCTGGAGCAGATTATTCCCGTTTTCAATAAATCCGATATTTTGAAAACCACCCGCGGGTATCAGGGCGGGTATATGCTGGCAAAAGACCCCTCTCAATATACAGTCGGAGACATTCTTCGACTGACCGAAGGCAGTCTCGCTCCGGTTGCCTGTACGGAACAAAGTCCCGTTGACTGTGCCAGAAGCGCCGATTGTCCAACCCTTCCCGTCTGGCAGGGGCTTTACCGGGTCATCAACGAATATCTTGACGGAATCACGCTGCAGGACATTTTGGACAGTCACAGAGAACGGGGCGCAGACAGCTATATCATCTGATGAAAGAACTCCGCCGTATTTCGTGCATTGCACAGAAACGGCGGAGTTTTTGAATTTAATCCGTAAACATCGGCGTGGAAAGATACCGCTCGCCGGTGTCGGGAAGAAGCGCTACGATCAGCTTCCCTTTATTCTCCGACCGCTTGGCCAGCTGCGTCGCCGCAAATACGGCGGCTCCCGATGAAATGCCGACCAAAAGACCTTCCTTTCGGGCCAGGGTGCGTCCGGTTTCAAAGGCGTCCTCATTTTCTACGGTGATGATCTCGTCATAGATCGCCGTATTTAGCGTATCCGGCACGAAACCGGCGCCAATTCCCTGAATCTTATGCGGCCCGGCGGTTCCTTTGGAAAGGACGGGAGAACCTGCCGGTTCCACGGCAACAACTTTGACATTCGGATTCCGGGACTTGAGATATTCGCCGACACCCGTCACCGTTCCGCCCGTGCCGACGCCTGCGACAAAAATATCTACTTTTCCATCGGTATCCTCCCAGATTTCCGGGCCGGTTGTATTGCGGTGGACCGCCGGGTTTGCGGGATTGGTAAACTGGCTGGGGATAAAGCTGTGCGGGGTTGCTTCTGCCAGCTCCTGTGCTTTGGCGATCGCGCCTTTCATTCCCTTTGCCCCTTCGGTCAGAACAAGCTCCGCGCCGTAGGCCTTGAGAAGATTCCGCCGTTCGATACTCATGGTATCCGGCATAGTGAGAATGATTTTATATCCTCTTGACGCCGCAACAGCCGAAAGTCCGATGCCGGTATTGCCGCTGGTGGGTTCGATAATCACCGAGTCCGGTTTCAGCACACCCTTTGCTTCCGCGTCATCGATCATGGCCCTGGCGATTCTGTCCTTGACGCTGCCGGCGGGATTAAAGTATTCCAGCTTGCCGTAAACATCTGCGCCAAGTTCCTTTTCTTTTATATAGTTTGTAAGTTTGAGCAGCGGTGTCCCGCCGATCAGGTCAGTAATTTTTTCATAGGTTTTCATACTGATTCGCTCCTTATAAGAAATTGATAAATCAATGTGCAATTGTGGATGGTTTCTTTTCAGGTCAGCAGCAACATCGTCGGTGTTTGATTTGTCTTTTCATAAAGGTCTGCCTCCATATTATTTATTAAACCTATCGGCTATATAGGTATTATAGTCTTTTGTCTGGATTGTGTCAAGACCCCTTCGTAAAATCTTGTATTCTATCGGTTTTTTATCCCGTCCTATTGACAAAAGAGGAGTGGGTGCTTATTATAACTTATTATGTAGATAGGTATTATATTCTTGTTTCTATATGCAGGAGGAAAACACGATATGTCAAACGAAATCACGAGGAACGCCGCGTGGGCGCTGCTGTGTCAATGGAATCAAGAACCATTTCACCTGCGGCACGCCGTTACAGTAGAGGGCGTGATGCGGTATTTTGCAAAAGAACTCGGATATGGCGACGAGGAAGATTTTTGGGGAATCGTCGGTCTGCTCCACGATTTGGATTTTGAAAAGTTCCCAAGCGAGCATTGTGTGAAGGAGCAGGAGATCCTGCGGGACTTCGGTGCAAGCGAACGGCTGATTCATGCGGTTGCCAGTCACGGATATGCGCTCACGGTCGATATTCAGCCGGAGCATGAGATGGAAAAGATTTTGTATGCAGTGGACGAGCTGACGGGCCTGATCGGAGCAGTGGCGATCATGCGGCCCTCCAAAAGTGTGTCGGACCTGGAACTGAAATCCGTCAAGAAAAAATATAAGAACGCAAACTTTGCGGCAGGCTGTTCCCGTGAGGTAATCACACGGGGCGCCCAAATGCTCGGCTGGAATTTGGACGATTTGATCAACCGCACCATCCTTGCCATGCGAAGCTGCGAGACAGACTATGAACGGTTTTAACCCGATACGGACAAGGCGGCGGTATTCTCTGACGGGCGACGGCGGGCCGTCGCAAAAGGGACGATGCCGGTGGAATCATGATGCGATTCTTTATAATTCTTCTTCATGCCACCAGCAACCTCTCTTTCATGATTGTCTTATAAAAGTCACTGTCCGTGTTAATCTTATTGTGTAAACAGTATCACTCATAAAATCGTCTCCTTAACAAATGGGAATTGAAACAATCATAACAATGAAAGTAATCAGGGTAAGTATGCAATACTCTGTTTTCTTTGTTCTAAAAAAGCGATATGCCACACCTGCACAAACATGCAGCTTTGTGCGAAAGGTGTATTTCGCTCTCAAATACCGGGCGCTTTTCCCCGCCGAAAAAACAGTTTTTCAAAAAGCAAAAATTTTCCCTTGTTTCGTCTCATAAGGGCCAAAACAAGGGAAAACGCATAAGATTGAAACATAAAACAGGCGAAACGCCCAACTCAAGCGGATCATCCAAAGCTTTGTGAAGATCTGCTCTGTAATCGGACTTTATTCTTTGACCGCCTCAAACGCTGCATCCAGCGCCGCAATCAGGTCGGACGCCGTCTCGATCCCGATGGAAAGGCGGATGGTGTTCGGCTTGATGCCCTGATCCAGCAGTTCCTCCTCGGTCAGCTGCGAATGGGTGGTGCTGGCCGGGTGGATCACCAGTGATTTGACGTCGGCCACATTGGCAAGCAGCGAGAAAATCGCCAGATGGTCGATGAATTTCTTTGCCGTTTCCGCATCCCCCTTGATTTCAAAGGTAAAGATGGATCCGGCTCCGTTCGGAAAGTATTTTTCATACAGCCGATGGCTCGGCTCGGTCGGCAGCGACGGGTGATGCACGGCCTCCACCTGCGGATGGCTGCTTAAGTAATTCACGATTTTCAGCGCATTTTCCACATGGCGCTCCACGCGGATGGAAAGTGTCTCCAAACCCTGCAGGAATAAAAACGCATGGAACGGAGAGAGCGTTGAGCCGGTATCCCGGAGCAAAATGGCTCGGATATAGGTGGCAAAGGCGGCGGGACCGACTGCGTCGGCAAAGGAAACGCCGTGATAACTGGGATTGGGCTCGGAAATCCACGGATATTTGCCGGAAGCCTTCCAGTCAAAGGTGCCGCCGTCTACAATCACGCCGCCGATGGCCGTTCCGTGACCGCCGATGAATTTGGTGGCGGAATGAACGACAATGTCGGCACCATGCTCGATGGGACGGATGAGATAGGGCGTGGCAAAGGTGGAGTCAATGACCAGCGGGATTCCGTGCCGGTGCGCCACGGCTGCAACGGCCTCGATGTCGATGATGTTGGAATTGGGATTCCCCAGCGTTTCCACAAAAATCGCTTTGGTGTTCTCCCGAATGGCGGCCTCAAAAGAGCCTTCCTCATCAGGGTCAACAAAGGTTGTGGTAACGCCGGAAGAAAGCGGCAGCGTATGCGCCAGCAGATTGTAGGTGCCTCCGTAAATGGTCTTTGCCGCTACAATATGTTCCCCGCTTTTTGCCAGAGCGCTGATGGTGTAGTGGATCGCCGCTGCGCCCGAAGCAGTCGCCAGTGCCGCCACGCCGCCTTCCAGGGAAGCGATGCGCTGCTCAAAAATATCCTGCGTCGGGTTGGTCAGCCGACCGTAAATATTTCCTGCATCGCGCAGGCCAAACCGATCTGCTGCGTGCTGGGAATTGTGGAAAACGAACGAGGTAGAGGCATAAATCGGCACCGCTCTTGCGTCGGTAGTGGGATCAGCCTGCTCCTGCCCGATATGTAATTGCCTGGTTTCAAAGCTCCAGTTTTTAGAATTGCGAATATCAGCCATGATAAAACCTCCTGCGGGATTACCGCGTTATTTTGGGATCAATGAATTTTTAAGAGCGCGTCAAAGGGAAGGACGACACATTCGGTTCCGGCTGAGCAGGACAGAAAATCCGGTACAGAAGTGTGTTTGCATCGCTGTTCTTTGTTTCACTGCTCTCGCCTCCTTTCTTTGCCTTTATTATAGCGAATGGAGGCGGCCTTGCCTAATACAGGAAATCAATTTGAAGCTATAGGCAAAAGCTATTCCTTATCCCGCGCCGCAGGCGGATTCAAAACCGTGTCACAAAATCCTACTTTCTTTTCAAATCCCGCAAATTTTTCTCCGCCAGTTTTCTGGCGATCATAATCTGATGTCCGCATCCCATACATTTGAGCCGAAAATCCGCGCCGATGCGAAGCACCTCCCAATCCCTGCTGCCGCAGGGGTGCTGTTTTTTCAGCGTCAACACATCCCCTACCTGAATATCCATCTGCGCCTCCCTCTGCGGTCCCTGTCACAGCGCCGCAAAAATTTCCCCGATATTTCCGGCCACCACCAGATCCGCCGCCGAATCTCTGGCGGTGGGCGTTTTATTGACCAGGACCAGTTTTTTGCCCCGGTAATAATCAATCAGTCCCGCCGCCGGATAAACTACAAGAGACGTACCTCCCACAATGAGCACGTCCGCCTGGCTGATAAAGGAGATGGCTTCCTGCATGATCCCCATGTCCAGCCCTTCTTCATAAAGCACCACGTCCGGCTTGATGGGCCCTCCGCACGTACAGCGCGGTACACCCTGACTGTTTTGAATCGTGCGCGCGTCATAGAATTTGTGACACCGTTCGCAGTAATTGCGCAAAACGCTGCCGTGCAGCTCCAGCACCTTTTTGCTGCCCGCCGCCTGATGCAGGCCGTCTATATTCTGCGTGATCACTGCCTTGAGCTTTCCCTCCCGCTCCCATTGCGCCAGTTTCAGGTGGGCTGCGTTTGGTTTCGCATCCAGCGCCAGCATTTTATTCCGATAGAAGCGGAAAAATTCTTCCGGTTTTTTCCGGTAAAAAGTGTGGCTCAGAATCGTTTCGGGCGGATAATCGTATTCCTGATGGTAAAGCCCGTCCGTACTTCTGAAATCCGGGATCCCGCTTTCCGTAGAAACGCCGGCCCCTCCGAAAAAAACGATGTTGTCACTGTGTTCGATCATCTCTTTGAGCTTCAGAATCGTTTCGTTTGGCATGATTTTTCTCCTTTCCCGCAATCCTGCTTCGATTATAACACAGCGCCGCCCATGATTCCAGCCGGAACTGAGGCTTCCCGTTCCTGCCTGCCCGAAAAATTTCCGGGCCCGGTTTTGGGCGAAAACCGTTTATATGACAGCGAGAATGTGCTAAAACCCGAGTTTGCCACTTGTAAACGCGAAATGGAGCCTTTTTCCGGCTCCATTTCCTTGTATATATGCGGATTT
>CANQUI010000088.1 GCA_947626995.1 uncultured Eisenbergiella sp.
CAAAGACCTCCAGATCCCGCGCCAGGCTGGTGGGCTTGCAGGAAATATACACCAGCCGTTCTACGCCGTAGTCGATGATCTTTTTTAACGCCTTGGGATGCACGCCGTCCCGGGGCGGATCCAGAAGGATAAAATCCGGCTTTTCTACAATCTCATCCAGCACCTTCAGCACATCGCCCGCGATAAATTCACAGTTGGTAAGACCGTTTAATTTGGCGTTCTTTCGCGCTGCCTCCACGGCCTCCTCCACGATCTCCACGCCGATCACCTTTTTGGCTGCCGGCGCCATGAGCTGGGCGATGGTGCCGGTGCCGCTGTAAAGGTCGTAGACGACGCTGCCTGGCTTTTTTTCTTCATCCAGAAAACTGCCCACATAATCCCGGACGGTCTGATAGAGCACCTGGGCGCCGTATGTATTGGTCTGAAAAAAGGAAAACGGGGAAATGCAAAACTGAAGTCCCAGCAGCTTCTCGTAGAAAAAATCCCGTCCGTACAAAATCCGCGTTCTATCGTTTTTGATCGCATCGGCGGTGGAATCGTTTTCTATCTGCAAAATCCCCACAATCTGCCCGGTAAGCGAAAGCGAGAGCATCCGCTCTTTCCATTCGGTCAGATCAAAATCGCTCTGGGTCGTCGTCACCAGCGCCAGCAGGATTTCGCCGGTGTGAGAGGCCTTGCGCACCAGCAAATGCCTCAGATATCCCCGATGGGTATAGCGGTGAAAAAAAGGAAGGCCGGTATCCTGAAAATAGGACAGCGTTTCCTGTAGGATCCGCCGGTAATCGTCGTCTACGATCCGGCAGTCCCGCACTGTTACCACATCGTAAAAGCTCCCTTTTTTATGCATCCCCAGCGCCAGCGGCCCGTCCTTGACCTCGTCTCCGAAGGAAAATTCCATTTTATTGCGGTATCCGAAAACAACCGGGCTGGGTTTGATGGATTCCCGGACACATTCTCTTTTCTGCCGACCAAAAACCGGATCCAGAAGCCGATAGACCTGCTCCTCTTTGATCCTCAGGCTCTCGGCGTAGGGCATGGAAATATAACTGCAGCCGCCGCAGACGCCGAAATGCCGGCATCCGTTTCCGTTCTCCGCCATCTCCGTTTCCAGCGGCGACCGCTCGAGGATCTCTTTCAGCCGTCCTTCTCCCTGTCCCTTTCTCACTTTGGTCACCGTCAAAAGGACGCGCTGGCCCGGCAGGGCTCCCTTGACCATGCAGATTGCGCCCGGTTCTTTTTCTTCTCCCTCCAAATCCAGACGGACCATCGCTTTATTGGGAAACATAAGCGTCTCCACTCTGCCTGTTCGGATCTGTCCCTTTTTCACCAAAATCTCCTCCCTGTCCGGCGCGGTCGTTTTCTTTTGCCGGATGATGTCCTGCTTTTGCTGCGAAAAAAGCGGAATCCTCGATGCAGCCGACGTTTCCGGCCGCATCGGGGTATTCCGCTCCCTTTGCGATTCCTATCACTTTTCCCGCCTGTCGCGGCACGAACCGTATCGGTCAGGCCTCCTGCGGCGCATCCTCCGAAGCTTCTGCCTCCCTCTTCTCGGGCTTTTCCTCTTCGGAATCGTCGTCCTCGAAATCATCGTCAAAATCGTCGTCGAACTCATCCAGATAATCGGGAGTCATATAACGGTATACCGCATACGCGATCCCCGCAACCGCTGCGATTCCTGCGATCACTGCCAAAACGATGAGCAGATAATTCTTTTTCTCTTCTTTTTTCTTTAAAATATCCAGAAATTCATCCATCTTCGCCATCTTACGCCCCTTCCTTTCCTTTCAGCCGATTTTTATGTCCGTATGACAAGACCGTACCGATCTTACATTCCTATCATACCACTGTTTTAGCGATTTTACTATCAAAAAAAACAACTTTTATATTTTTTTTAGTTTCGCAAAGCCCGCGTACATGATCTTCTGCCCATACTCATCAAACTGAATTGTCACTTTATAATCCCGGGGTTCTTCCACAATCGACAAAACGGTGCCGTCTCCGAATTTTATATGGCGTACCCGATCCCCCACCCGGTAGGTCAGCCCGCCTTTTTCTACGGCTCCCTTCTGCAGGCCGTTGACGGCGCTCAGACTGCCGACCCCTTTGGCGATAAAGGGTTTATGCTCGGTTGCCGTACGTCCTGTCCACGCCAGGGCTCTTGGTTTTGAACCGCCCGGATACACGCCCGCCGTCTTTTCTTTTCCGGCGCGCTGTCCGTTTTGTGCGCCGGGAAAGGCAGAAAATGCGCTCTCCCGATAGCCTGAAAAACCGGAAAAGCCGCTGTCGTCGTCCAAAGAAGGTCGCTTATATCCCGGCGCCTTTTGATCCATCAGATTCGCGTGGATTTCCCGGACGAACCGGCTCACCGGATTGTACTGGGTCTCTCCCCGGATCATGCGGCTTTTGGCGCAGGTAATGGTCAGATGCTCCTTTGCCCGCGTAATCCCCACATAGGCCAGCCGCCGCTCCTCTTCCACCGCAGAGGGATCTTCGTCGGCGATGCTCATATAGCTTGGGAAAATGCCGTCTTCCATACCGGCCAGATATACGCGGGAAAATTCAAGCCCTTTGGCGGAGTGCAGCGTCATCAGCAGCACCTTATCCCTGTTTTCCTCTACGCTGTCAATATCCGCCACCAGCGCCACCTCCGCCAGAAAGGCCCGCAGGGTGGCGTCTTCGTGCGCCGATTCAAACGCGACGATTTTGCTGATCAATTCATTGATATTTGCGATGCGGTCCTGGGCGTCCTCCTCGTCCGATTCCTCCAGCTGCTTCACATAGCCCGTCGTCTCGATGATCTCGTTCATCAGCTTTTCCAGACTGTAATACTCCTGTTTCGCGCGCAGGGACTGGATCAGCGTCACAAAAGGCTCCACCTTCGCCGCTCCCCTGCCCAGTCCCGGGATTTGATCCGCAAAGCGCAGCGCGTCATAGAGGCTCATTTCATTTTCATCGGCCCACCGCTGCACCCGTTCCAGCGTGGCAGCGCCGATCCCCCGTTTGGGCACGTTGATAATACGGCGCACCTGCAGGTCGTCCTGTCCGTTGTCTATGGTCTTTAAATAGGCCAGCATGTCCTTGATTTCCCTGCGGGCATAAAAGTTTACGCCGCCCACCACGTCGTAGGGGATCCCTTCCATAATGAACCGTTCTTCCAAAAGCCGGGCCTGGGCGTTGGTGCGATAGAGTACCGCGCAGTCCTGCAGGCGCGTTTCCTGTCGTCTGTTTGCGCGGGCAATATCCTCCGCGATAAATTCCGCCTCTTCACAGGCCGATTCAAACTGTCTGAAGCGGATCCGCTCCCCGGCGCCTTTTTCTGTCCACAGCGCCTTTTCCTTGCGTTCCTTGTTATTGCGGATCACCTGATTGGCCGCGTCCAGAATGGTCTGGGTCGACCGATAGTTCTGCTCCAGCTTGATCGTTACGCACTCCGGAAATACTTTTTCAAAATCCAGGATATTGTTAAGATTGGCGCCGCGGAACTTATAGATGGACTGATCGTCGTCGCCCACCACGCAAAGGTTGCGGTACTTGCCCGCCAGCAGACGGACCAGGTGAAACTGCGCGGTATTGGTGTCCTGATACTCGTCCACCATAATATAGCGGAAACGCTCCTGGTAAGCGTCCAGCACCTCCGGACAGACGTTGAAAAGTTCCACCGTCTTTGCAATGAGATCGTCAAAATCCAGCGCGTTGTTGCGCTTTAATGCGCTCTGATACTCCCGGTAAACACCCGCGATTTTCTGCCCGATAAAATCCCCCGCTGCGTTTTTTTCATATTCCTCCGGGGCGGTCAGCTCGTTCTTTGCGGCGGAGATCGCCGTCATCAGCCTGCGCTCCTTTAAGGTTTTCGTGTCGATCTGCAGCTTTTTGCAGACTTCCTTGATCAGATTGCGGCTGTCGTCCATATCGTAAATGGTAAAATTGGTATCGTAACCGATCCTGTCGATATAACGCCGCAGGATCCGCACGCAGGCGGAATGAAACGTAGACACCCATATCTGCTCGGAACCGTGTCCGATCAGGTTGTCTACCCGCTCCCGCATCTCTCCCGCCGCCTTATTGGTAAAGGTGATCGCCAGAATATGCCAGGGCTCCACCCCGCCGTTTTCGATCAGATAGGCGATCCGATGCGTCAGCACCCGGGTCTTTCCGCTCCCGGCCCCGGCCAGGATCAAAACCGGCCCTTCTGTTTGATAAACGGCCTCTCTTTGTTTGTCGTTCAGCGTATCGTATATACTCATAAGCCCTCTTTTTCTCCGACGCGCCCGCCGGGACCTCCCAATGGATTTCCGGCGGGCGCGCCTGTTCTGATTTCCGTATTTACGATTCTATCAGATTTTTTCTGACAGCACAACCGCAAACGTTTTATTTTTCCAGCGCCTTTTTTGCAAACTTCGGATCGACCAGATCGGCGTAAGGCACCCGTTCGGAAAGCTCGCCGCCCTCTTCCAGAATGTCCTGCAGCAGGGTAAAGGCGTCCTCTTCAAAGATCAGGTCTTCCTTCCAGGTGTCCTGCTCATAATACCGGCGCACGATAGCGGTCAGCGTTTCGGCGTCCGTTTCGGCAAACTGCGGCTGGATCACCGCCGCGATTTCCTCCGGCGTATGGGAAGACACATAATCCATCCCCTTTTGCAGCGCGTTGACAAATCCCTGAATGATTTCGGGATTCTTTTCGATATAGCTCTTTTTTGCGGAAAAGGCGGTATAGGGCACATAACCGGATTCCTCTCCCAGCGACGCCACCACGTATCCGTCCCCCTTTTGCTCCAAAGCGGTGGCATGGGGTTCAAATTCAACGGTATAACTGCCCTGGCCGCCGGAAAAAGCCGCCGCGGTGGAACCGAAATCAATGCTCTGGTCGATGTTTAAATCCGTCTTCGGATCCAGGCCGTGCTGTTTTAAAATATATTCAAAAACCAGCTCCGGCATACCGCCGGCGCGGCCTCCCAGCACATCCTGCCCCTTTAGCATATCCCAGGTAAAGGAATCCGTCTTTTCCCGGGACACAAGGAAATTGCCGGCGCGCTGCGTCAGCTGCGCAAAGTTCACCACATAATCGTCGGTCCCTCCCAGATAGGTGTAAATGGTGGATTCGGACCCCATAAAACCGATGTCCGCCTCGCCGGAAAGCACGGCGGTCATCGTCTTATCCGCCCCGAATCCGGTTACAAGGTTGAGGGCAATGCCCTCGTCCTCAAAGTATCCTTCCTCCATAGCCACATACATGGGAGCATAAAAAATAGAATGAGCCACCTCATTCAACGTCACGTTTACAGCGTCCTGACCGCCGCTCTTTCCTTTGGTATCCGTTCCCTTCCCACAGCCGAAAAGGCCGGCCGTCAGCACCGCCGCTATCAGGGACAGGATCAGAAGTCTTTTTTTCATAATCTCCTCCGAAATGAAAATCTGGTTTATTATATGTGAAGCCATTTCGGGATGTGAACGGATTTCATAAGGCGGGCCGCCCCGTTTGGCGCATATTTTTCATAAACGGCGGCATACTGATCCCGGAGGAGACGATCATGAAAAAAACGGAACAAAAGGAGCCCACCCCGACCATCCCGGACGGCGTGTGGGAAAGCAGCCGCCCGGTCTCCGATCCGGACCCGGCGGATAAAACTTCTCCCGCCGAAGATTTGCAAAAAAACGGGTATCCGCCAAAGAACGGGCGGGTGGAGGAAGGCCGATAAAAAAACCGGTCGAAACGACCGGTTTTTCCGCTTTCCATAATCACTTAGCTAGTTCGTATTCATTAAACAAAAGAAACAAAGTTTCTATTTTAAAGAACAGGCACATAGGTTGATGATTAGATAGCTATAAGATTCCAGGATCTTATAATTTGGTGACGTTAACAGCCTGGGGTCCCTTTTCGCCCTGTACGATATCGTACTCTACCGCGGCGCCTTCTTCCAGAGACTTGAATCCCTCCATGTTCAGCCCGGAATAGTGTACGAATACATCATTGCCGGCTTCATCGGAAATGAATCCATAACCCTTCTGGTTGTTAAACCATTTCACTGTACCTTTGTTCATGTAGATACCTCCAAAAAAAGTTGTTACCAGTAACAGATATACAATAGCACATTTCCTGTCGCTTGTAAAGCAAAAAAAGTGGTTCCGCAAAGAAACCCGCGTTTATCCTTCCTTTTTCTGTTCCCTGATCCGGTCAAAGACCAGATCGTAACCGTCGTTCCCGTAATTGAGGGAACGGTTCACCCGGCTGATGGTGGCCGTGGAAGCGCCCGTCTTCTCGGCGATATCCAGATACGTCCTGCCTTCCTTGAGCATGGCCGCCACTTCAAAACGCTGGGAAAGGGAAAGCAGCTCGTTTACCGTACAAAGATCCTCGAAAAAAGCATAGCACTCCGGCGCCGTCTTCAACTGGAGAATCGCTTCGAATAAATGATCTACCGCCTCTGTTTTGATTTTCTTATTCATCTTGATCCCTCTCTTTGTCGGGCAGGCAAAAGCCCTGCCGTACTTATTCACATATTAACATATTAAAGTCGCAAAGTAAAGCCGCCGGGTCTTTTTTCCCATACAAAATCTGCACAAAAAAAAGCAGATGACGGGAATCGAACCCGCCTCCTCAGCTTGGGAAGCTGATGTTCTACCAATGAACTACATCTGCATGTTTTGGATTATAGCACAGATTTTCCCGATTGAAAAGAGCGAATTGCAAAATGTATGTGTCAAGTATTCGTTGGCACTTTTCCTGTTTTTCTTTATGAGTCCTCTTTCGGATCTAAATAAACGCTGTCT
>CANQUI010000089.1 GCA_947626995.1 uncultured Eisenbergiella sp.
TTCGGCTGTATCCTTCCCACTACCGGGCGGATTTGGGACTTTCACCCGTTAGAAACGTGCGCCGCCGGGCGCACATTGTCAAGGGCAGGCGGCGCTCCGCCTGCCCTGAATTTCTTCTTTTTTGCCGCTCACTCGTTTCTTACTGTGTCATATCCTTCCAAAAAAGTATGCTTCTCCCCTTTTTGCTAATAGGCAATCACGGTGTCCAGATTCACATACAGACGCCTACAGTAGCAGCCGCCGAACCGGGAATCGGTCCGGGTGTGGATTCGGCAATGGCAACCATATCTGCAATCCAACAGCGTTTGGAAACAAATTCATTTTCCAAAAGTGTAATCATGGCATTTCCACCGCAAAACGTAAAAACCGACTTTCAAACTGGCATGCTTAAAAAGATCCATATTGGTTCTTTCTGCCATGCCATTTTTGTGTATAATAAAAAGCACGCCGGAAACAAAATATTATTGATAGGAGTAGTAGGAAATGAATAGTCAGCAAGAAAACAGATATGAATTGAACAAACAGTTGGCTCAGATGTTAAAGGGTGGTGTCATTATGGATGTAACCACGCCGGAACAGGCTAAAATCGCAGAAACTGCCGGGGCATGTGCCGTCATGGCGCTGGAACGTATTCCGGCGGACATCCGTGCCGCAGGCGGAGTATCCCGCATGAGTGATCCAAAAATGATTAAGGGAATCCAGGAGGCAGTCTCTATTCCCGTCATGGCAAAATGCCGCATTGGGCATTTTGTGGAAGCACAGATACTGGAAGCCATCGAAATCGACTATATAGATGAAAGCGAAGTGCTTTCCCCAGCCGATGACAAATACCATATCGACAAAACACGCTTCCAGGTACCCTTTGTTTGCGGAGCCAGGGATCTGGGGGAAGCATTAAGGAGAATTGCCGAGGGCGCGTCCATGATCCGCACCAAGGGAGAACCAGGAACCGGGGATGTGGTACAGGCTGTCCGCCACATGAGAACTATGAACGCTGAAATCCGCAGAATACAAAACCTTAAGGATGACGAGCTGTTCGAGGCTGCCAAGCAGCTGGAGGTTCCCATTGATCTGCTTCGCTATGTTCATGAAAATGGGAAACTTCCTGTTGTCAATTTTGCAGCCGGCGGCGTGGCTACCCCGGCCGATGCGGCACTGATGATGCAGTTAGGAGCGGAAGGCGTCTTTGTGGGCTCGGGAATTTTCAAATCCGGTAATCCTGAAAAGCGTGCCGCTGCCATTGTGCAGGCTGTCACAAATTACACGGATGCAAAATTGATTGCCGCATTGTCCGAGGATCTGGGCGAAGCCATGGTGGGCATTAACGAGCAGGAAATCGCACTGATTATGGAAGAAAGAGGAAAATAGAATGACCATAGCTGTTCTTGCATTGCAGGGCGCCTTTCTGGAGCATGAACGGGCACTGAAAAAGCTGGGGGTGGATTTTTTTGAAATTCGGCAGGCCGCCGACCTTATAACTCCTTTCGACGGATTGATTCTTCCCGGCGGGGAAAGCACCGTTATGGGAAAGCTGCTGCATGAGCTTCATCTTTATGTGCCCTTGAAAAAAATGCTTCAATCCGGCCTGCCCGTATTCGGAACCTGTGCCGGGCTGATTCTTCTGGCAGGAGAAGTGATTGGCGGCAGCGTGCATTTTGGTACCATGGACATTTCTGTCAGACGAAATGCTTATGGGAGACAATTGAACAGCTTTTATACGGAGGCTCCCTTTGAAGGAATCGGCACAGTTCCCATGACTTTTATCCGGGCCCCCTATATTGCATCTGTCTCGGGAGATACCCGTATTCTGGCACGGGCAGACGGGCATATCGTGGCCGCCATGCAAAAAAAACAGATCGTGACCGCCTTTCATCCTGAATTAAATGATGACTTAAGGATTCATCAGTATTTTCTGGACAGCATCAGGGCATGCACCACCGTATCGAACTCCAATTTATAAGCTGTGTTCACATTGCATTGCTGACGGAGTATAACAAGGAGCCTTTTATCTGATAAGTATTGTCAATTGTTGACGTGGATTATTTCTGATTTTTTCAAGGCGCTCATTGATAATCAGCTTATGCACTCTGTCCTTAAAGGTTTTATCCGTGTCCTTACTGAAATGTATCTTGACGGTATAAGCGGTGTTATTTTTTTCAACATATAATCACGCCTTAGATATTTAGAATTATTGATCACCGTGTTCTTTTTTTTGAGATTTTACCAAATCACTTTCTAAATTATAATATTCATCAAATCCGCCTAAACTCATAAACAACCTCCTCCGGAATACCATTCACTCATATAACACGAATCCTTTTCCCGCTGCTCATTCTGTATCATACCCCTCCAAAAAGGTATGCTTCTCCCCTTTTTGCTTATAGGCAATCACGGTGTCCAGATTCACATTTTCCACACTCTTAAATATATTTCCCTCTACATACGGATTGCTCTGCTTTAACGTTCTGATCAGTTCTTTGATTTCCACCCTTTTTGAACGGTTTTCCTCATTGTTACAAGTGCTGCAGGTATCGGTAAACTTACAGGCACACTGTATAAAATGAAGTCCGTTGTAATCTCTCCACGCCTTGATATCCTCTTCCCTGACCAGATACAAAGGACGGATCAGTTCCATGCCCTCAAAATTTGTGCTGTGAAGCTTCGGCATCATCGTCTGTACCTGCGCGCCGTAAAGCATGCCCATGAGAATTGTTTCAATCACATCATCATAGTGATGTCCCAGCGCAATTTTATTGCATCCCAGTTCCTTTGCAAAATGATACAGATGCCCTCGCCTCATTCTGGCACATAAATAGCATGGGGATTTTTCCACATGATATACCGCGTCAAAAATATCCGATTCAAAGATAGTAATTGGTACATTCAGATTTCGTGCATTTTCTTCGATTACCCTGCGGTTTGCTGCGCTGTACCCCGGGTCCATCACAAGGAACTTTACCTCAAAGTCAAATTTATTATGTAACTTCAGTTCCTGAAAACATTTCGCCATAAGCATGGAATCTTTTCCCCCGGAAATACATACCGCTATCGCATCTCCCGGCTTTACCAGTTCATAAGTCGTAATCGCTTTTGTAAACTTGGACCAGATTGTTTTTCTGAATTTTTTACGTAGGCTCTGCTCTACATCCTTTGACTTATCCTGTTTTTGCGCTTCTCTTATCCTGTCCATAAGCCACGCAATATATCCGCCATCAAGGCTTTGTGCATCCAGTCCCTTTTCTCTTAAATTTTCCGCCACCTCATTGCTGACTATGCCCCTGCTGCAGCAGATAATCAGCTTTTTTGAAACATCTGTTTTTTCACTGCTTTCAATCTCCTCCGGCTTTATTACAACAGCTCCTTCTATCTCCCCATGCTCAATCTCTGTCTGACTGCGAATATCTATCATCTGATAGGTATTCGCATCCATCTTTTTCATTTCTTCCACCGAAATACCCATATCAAGCCTGCCTCATTTCTTTGCTGCACAAATCTTTGACTACTTCGCCCGCAATGATCAATCCCGCCACAGACGGCACAAATGCCACGCTGCCCGGAATATCCCTTCGTTCTGTGCACTTGTGTTTTGCCCCGGGCGGACAAATACAGTTTGTCCTGCAGCTGACAGACATATCAGTAAGCGGTCTTATCGGTTTTTCTTCGGAATATACGACCTTTAACTTCCTTACCCCTCGTTTTTTCAATTCCCTTCTCATGACCTTTGCCAATGGGCACATTTTTGTCTTATATATGTCAGAAACCCGGAACTGGCTGCCATCCAATTTGTTTCCGGCGCCCATGCTGCTGATAATGGGCACATTTTTCTCTTGTGCCTTTATAACAAGTTCAATTTTGGCAGTCACCGTGTCTACTGCATCGACAATATAATCATACTCGTGAAAAGGAAATTCCTCTGCGTTTTCTGGCAGGAAGAAACACTTGTGCACAATTACATGCGCATCCGGATTGATTTCAAGTATCCGCTCTTTCATCACCTCTGCCTTATATTTTCCTACGGTTTTTCGCGTCGCAATAATCTGCCGGTTCAGATTTGTCAGGCAGACCTTATCATCATCAATCAAATCAAATGCCCCGACTCCGCTTCGCACAAGAGCCTCACAGACATATCCCCCTACCCCTCCGATTCCAAAAACTGCGACTCTTGAACCGGATAATTTCTCCATTGCTTCTTTTCCAAGCAATAATTCCGTTCTTGAAAACTGCGTCAACATCTGTGTCTCCCCATATCAAAACAGCGGATGTGATACACCCGCATGTCATTCTCATTTCCTATCAATCTAATGGGTTTTATTATACATATAAGAGGGACGTTTGTCAAATCATTTTTCGTGTTATATTTTAGTCACCACAACCAAAATCAAACCCAAAGGAGGTCTCTGCTGTGGCTGTTTTCATATAATCCGCCTATCGTCCGCATTTCATCTGCAAATCTCACCGTGACTTCCTCCGGTCCGATAATCTTCACTTTTGTACCCAGAGAAAAGATCCAGCCAAAGAACTGATCGCTCAGCGCAACATCCACGCTCGTTGCAGACCACCCTTCTCTCTGTGCCTGCTGAATCGGAATCTCTTTGCCAAAGCGATCCAGCAGCACACCCACCATGTCATTCTGAAATTCCAGCTTTACTTTAACCGCTCCTCCTCCGAACATCCCAAAGTTTTTCCTGGCATAAGATGCCATATCACACTGCTGAAAGCAGTCCCGTCCTTCCCGTCTGTCCTCAAGCAGCGCAATATTTCGCATCTTATCCACCCGGTAATGTTTCAGTTTATCCTCCGCAGCATCATAAGCAATCAGATAATAATTCTCATCATCCCAGATCAGTGCCCACGGGCTGACTTCATAAGGCGTTTCCCTGCGTAATTCCATTTTTTTGAAAAGATTCCAGCGCATATATTCAAATCGAATACGCCGGTTATTCGTAATTGCATTGTGAATATCGTCAACGATGTAATAAATACTCTCATTCATCGTCTTAATACGCCCCTGCACCACTACCTGACGCTTTAGCTGAGAAGCTTCATAGTCACTGGCCAGGCTTGTCAATTTCCTGATCAGCTCTTTGGATTTTTTCTCCGTAATGAATTTAGAGGACTGTATCGCATCCACAAGCAGTTTCAGCTCTGCCAGTTCAAATTGTTTCTTGCCCACATGATAAGCATAATTTCGCCCGTCTTTCTCGCCGATCACATCAATTCCGAGGATCCTTAGTGCTTCCAGATCGTCATAGAGGCTCTTTCTGTCTGCTGTTACGCCATACTCCTCCAAATATTTTTGAATCTCCGGCATCGTCAATGTATGTGTATCGTCTGTCTTTTCCGTCATAATACGGCTCAAATAATACAATTTCAGTTTCTGATTCGTTCCCTTTGGCATAGTCTCACTCCTGTGTTGTAATGCTGCTTTTTATAAAATCTATTCTATCACAGACTGTCAGGATTGTCTTGCAATCAAGGGAACTTTATGCCACACTATTCACTCCATCCTTTAATTTGCACAAAACCCCCTGCGGAGTAATAAACAAAACGCTTCCCTTTGCTTTCTTTTTCATCTTATTGTACATCCGACCGGCACTCTCGCTTGCACCAAGCACTGTATGCGGACTGTTTGCCACATACCCAATCCTACCCAATCCCTTCAATTCCACGCGAATGGCCTCTTTGTCATATTTATTGTCCGGTTCTTTGACAAGTTTGACTTTCATGCCCTTCTTTAAAAAATCACTTCCGTAATAATGATTCATGCCTGTAATCGTAAAATAGATACTACTCATAATCCGCACCTCCCCGAATAATTTAATAGGTTAGAATTCCATCATTCATGTGGTTTAAAAGCTCCGTCACATAGCGGATGCTCTGCCACTTTCGGATTTTCCCGGCCAGCCGTTTCTGATCTGCTTTCGTTGTTTTTCCTTTGCCGTTCATCTGATTCTCATATAAAGGATTCTCTGTTCTGTACTGATCATGCTCCACAATATACTGCATATATCCCATCAATGTGCTGCTCCGTATCTTCTGACTATGATACCCCGGCACCAGCGACCGCTCCTTTTCTCCGTGTAGATTTTTATGATAAAGCCAGATAAAATGTTTCTGTCCGTTTACGATCACTTTCCATTTGCCTGTATGCGAAATTACATCAAGTGCACCATCTTTACGATTAAATTCATAATATAATCCGTTGCTTTTGCAGAAATTCTCCAGTTCTTCCTTCTCGCAGTTCATGTATTTCCGGATATGCGAGCAATACTTGCACTGCACATAACCCGCTTCTCTCGCAGCTGCTATTGTGGAAAAATATTTTTTATTCTTTATCATACCCGCATATCTGCAGTTTGCAGTATGTATTATCTTATTGCCGGAATCCCCATACACATAACACATATCTTATCTGCCTCCCTGTCAACTTTTCTATAAGTTCAATTTACCACTCACACTGTCCAATAAAAATGCCTTGGTTGTCGAACATATGTGCAGGATCAGATAAGGTGGCTTTCCTTTCTGCCATTGGCAACAATGCTAT
>CANQUI010000090.1 GCA_947626995.1 uncultured Eisenbergiella sp.
AGGTTGTCCAGACAGCGGACATGATAGCCCATTTTCAAAAGTGCCTCGCATAAGTTGGAGCCAATGAATCCGGCGCCGCCTGTCACCAGGAACACCGCGTCTTTCTCAAATTTCAGATCTTTGTATCCCATATTTCCCACATCTCCATTACCTATTTTACAGCCGCCAATAGATATATCCCGCAGCCTCATAGGCCGCTTTGTCATACATCCCCTTCACATCAATAAGGACTTTCTTCTGTCCCGGGCGATATAACCTGGAGATGTCATCCATAGAAAATCCCGTGAACTGCTCGTGTGCGACCGCTGCCACCACAACATCCACACCTCTGACGGCATCCATTTCGCTAAACTCCACGCCGTACAGATGCCGACCTTCATCCTTATCCGCCACAGGATCTATGATGTCAGCAGTGATGCCATATTCTTTCAACTCACGGATAATATCGATCACCTTGGTGTTCCTCGTATCCGGACAGTTTTCCTTGAATGTAAAGCCTAACATCGCCGCCCTGGCTCCCTTAACCGGTATATCCGCCTGAATCAGCTTCTTGACCACATTTTCTGCTATGTATTTACCCATGTCATCGTTGATCCGGCGTCCGGATAGGATGATCTGGCTGTGGTATCCCATCTGTTCCGCTTTATATGTCAGATAGTATGGATCCACCCCGATACAGTGCCCCCCGACAAGGCCGGGTGTGAATTTCAGGAAATTCCATTTGGTTCCAGCTGCCTCCAGGACTGCTTTCGTATCGATCCCCATCTTATTAAAGATGATGGACAGCTCATTCATAAACGCGATATTGATGTCCCTCTGGCTATTCTCAATCACCTTGGCCGCCTCTGCGACTTTGATACTCTCCGCACGGTGTACTCCAGCCTCTACTACCAGTTCATAGACCTTCGCCACCGTATCTAGGGTTTCTTTATCCATTCCGGATACGATCTTTTTGATCGTCTCCAGACGGTGTACCTTATCGCCGGGATTGATCCGCTCCGGTGAATAGCCGATCTTAAAATCCACACCGCATTTCAGACCGGATTCCGCCTCCAGGATGGGAATGCATATGTCTTCCGTCACCCCGGGATATACGGTGGACTCATACACAACGACACTCCCTTTTGTCAGGTTGCGTCCCAGCACATGGCTGGCACTTTCCACTGGACTCAGATCCGGCGTATGATCATCATTCACCGGCGTCGGCACCGCCACGATATGGAATTTTGCTTTCTGGAGTTCCTTCTCATCAGAAGTAAAATGGACAGCGCAGGCGGATATCGCCTCGTTGCCCACTTCGTGAGTCGGATCTATTCCTTTCTTGTAAAGCTGGATCTTGGCCTCATTGATATCAAAACCGATCACCTGCACTTTTCTTGAGAAGGCTACCGCGATCGGCATTCCTACATACCCCAAACCAACAAGAGATAATTTTTCTTTCCCGTTTAACAATTTCTCATAAAGATTCATATCTTACTTTCCTCCGTATATATTTTATTCATCTCTTCTAAATAAGCATCTATAACAATCTTACGGTCGAATTGCTGCCCCACCTTCTTTCTCGCCACAATTCCCATTTGTTTCCTGGTTTCATACGGCAAAAGAATGAATTTTTCTATCGCTTGTTCGAGACTTTCCACGCTTCTTGGGTCAAATCCCATCCCTGTTATCCCTTCATCAAAGATCTCCTGGCATCCTGGAATTCTACTTGCCAAAACAGGCCGACCACAAGCAGAAGCTTCCAGAAGCACATTGGACATTCCCTCATGATAGGACGGCAAAACCACGGCGGAAACTTCTCTAAGCAAGTTTTGAACATTTGTCTGATATCCCAAATAGGATACTGTGTGAGCCTTTAAAGCTTCTTCTAAATTTCCGGAATAGTCCTTCTCACATTCACCTGCAATAATGAATTCTACAGTTGGATAATGCTTTTTAATTTCCGTAGCTGCGCTGAGAAGTTCTTCTATTCCTTTGTCACGCATAATTCTTCCTAAAAATAACAGTTTTATGGGTTGCTCCTTAGATGGATACTCCAAATAGACAAACTCTTCTATATTCACTCCTGAGCCCGGCAATAACCTGCATCGATATTTATATTCTTGTTTCAAACATAGCTTGTGCAGGTTAGACTGGTTTTGAAAAAAAACAACTTGTGCTTTTCTTGCTGCGCACCTATATAAAAAAAGAGCAACCTTTGAAAGTATGCCCTGATTCTCTACAGCAATTCCCAGCCCTGTTATATTCATAATAAAAGGTACTTTACATATAGCAGACGCAAATCCTCCATACACATTGGGCTTAATCGTATAAGAAAATACCCAATCTGGCTGAATCTCCTTTATTAATTTCACGTAGTAAATAAACAATCTCAAATCCATTAATACATTTGTTCCATGTCTGCTTATCTGGACATCAATATGATGGCATCCCATCTCTTCTAAGGATCTTATTCTTTCCCCATATGGAGTAGAAAGGTATACCTCATAGTTTTTCTTCAATAAGCACTGGATCAATTCTTTTCTGGTATTCCAAATAGCATTATCAGAATTGGCCACCATTAGTATTTTCTTCATTTATTCTCCCTAGCGGCATGTATTGTCACTGTGATCGTATGCCTTCTAAAAACTCCTTCGGTGCTTGCATTCTTTCGGCTTTTTTAACATTCTTTTCTCATTTCTATATAACCACGTCGCCAAGTTAGTTATTGCTTATGGATTTTTATAGGTTGCAGGATGCAAATTATGAAGTTAATTTTTCCTTAAGTGGCCTTACTCTCCTCCGCAATCTCCGCGCTCACCTCATCCGCAAACCCCTCCGTGCTCTCCTTCATAAACAGCACCTTGATAGTCTGCAGGATAATCTCTACATCCAGCATCACCGAATAATTCTGTATGTACATCAAATCCAGCTTTAGCTTGTCGTACGCCGTCGTATTGTACTTCCCATACACCTGCGCGTATCCGGTCAATCCACCCTTCACCTTCATCCGGTACGGGAACTCCGGGATCTCTCTCGTATACAGTTCTACATGCTCCACTCTCTCCGGTCTGGGGCCTACGATGCTCATATCACCCTTCAGGATGTTCAGAATCTGCGGCAGCTCATCGATCCGCGTAGCCCGGATGATCCGTCCCACCGGCGTGATCCGCGGATCCTTATCCGTCGCCGGAATCGAGTGTCCTTCCTTCTCCGCGTCCACAATCATGCTGCGGAACTTGCAGATGGAGAACACCTTTCCGTCCTTCGTACAGCGATCCTGCCGAAAAAAAACCGGCCCGCCGTCGTATGCCTTAATCACAAGGGCCGTGATTATGAACACCGGTGACAAGATGATCAGTGCCGCAAGCGACAGAACGATATCCATAAGACGCTTTACAAACCTCTGGTCAAAAGTCAGTCCCACATTCCGGGAAAGCAGCAGCGGCGTGTCGAACAGGTGCAGCTTTTCGGCGCTCCGCAGTAATATATCGGAGATCTTCGGCGTCGTGTAAGTCCGCACGGACTTGCCGTAACAGTATTTCAGGAGGAGGTTCCGGATATGGGAAGGGATATCACAGATGACCACGCCCTCATACTGGCTGATTTTCCGCTTGATCTCCTCAAATTCTTCCATACCGGTTGCGTTCCCCTGCTCTACGTCATTCCAGTTTTTATCCGCACTGATATGTATCGCTTCCCCGACTACGAACCGGTCATTACGGGTACTCATCTTCCCCATCAGACTGGCCACCGGATGTTCTCCGTATATTAAAAGAACCCGCCTAGGCGGGTAAAGAATCCGGTATAACCTTGTACTGATTGTGCTCCAAATACAAATAACTATAAACTGAATCGCAGTCATCACCAAAAGAGGCCCGGCGTTCAGGAAATGTTTTGTCAGCAGCGTAATCTGCAGATAGATCATGAAGTTGGCACACAGGCCGGCTAAAGTCTGGGAATAAATCATATTTCTGGTTCGCAGGTAACCAACCCGCCAGCCGCCATAAATGATATTAAAGATAACCAACAAAAGGCCATACACCGCAACCATCAGCCAGTGGCCGGTGCGGTTATAGGGAACTTCCATGTGCTGGTTATAATACTTCACCCACACATACCAGTAGGCGACCATTTCCAGTGACAATATAACTACACCGATTAGGAATCTGACAATGCGCTTATATTGTTCAAATTGCTTCTTTGTTGAATTATTCAACAGGGCATCCTTCTCAACTACCACACTCTGTCGTCTCCTCAGTATATCATTCTCATTTTTATGCTTTATCCAACCTGCGCGATTTCTCCATAACCCCTTGGCAATACAGCAATCGCGCTGTCTGCAGGATATAACATATTATCCTTCTCGCAGGTCTCGCCGTCCACAAGGTATGTTGTTGCTTTGGCCGGAAAGATTCTTTCGCCGGAACTATATCGCCGTTTCCCTGCCGCGTCCATACCGATTTCCAGTATCGTCCACGCATTCGGAATCTCCGCATCCGTTTTCAGGCCCTCATACACGATCCCCTGCTCCACATCCTCATTCAGCACAATCCCCATGGCAATTACCAGATCCTCGCCCCAGAGCCGCTTATGAAGCTTCACAAAGCGCTTCCGAAACTCGATATTGTCGATGTCCTCCAGACAGTATTCCAACGGCCCGGAGACGCGGTAGCGGATGCTGCCCGGTTCATGATGGAACGTTTTGTTCATATCTTCTTGACCGGACGCGGTGCTCAGATTCGCACCGGAAGGTGCATTTTCGGAAAGTCCCTCCATTCCAAACAAACCGGAAGCCCCGTTCGGCCAGACGTCCCTCTCCCGCAGCACATACGAAAGCCGCATCACATGGTCGTCTCCCGCGATCCTCCGCAGAAACTCCGCGTCCCTTTCCATCAAGGGATACACCGACAGATACCCGGCTGCCATCCATTGGGCCAAAAACGGCACCCGTTCCAGCCGCCGCCAGAGCGGCCCCGGTTCTTTGCAGGTCAGAAATGCGCAGCCATGAAAAAGCGGCTCCGCATGGACGATGCTCCGTCCCTGACGCCGCCAGATCCGCTCGGTGTAGATTACAAACACATTTTCATACATATAAGCCGGTACGGTTCGGTGAATTTCCTTCACCAGCTCTTCTTCCCGGCCTTTCCATGTCTTAAGAAGATACCACTGCATTGCGCCGCTCCTTTCCCGCTGACCACGAGAAGTTGTCTCTCGTTTAGCGAATTGACCGCACTGCATTCTCACGATGAGATTTTCTCAATGTCTCCAAACGCAACCTCCGACGGGGTGTCCCTCCCGAAGAGCTTCACGCCAATGACCACCGTATGCTTTTTCACCTGGTAAATCATAGCGATTGAAGATGCGAACGCTCCGTGAATCACCCGAACCATCTCGCCCTGGGTGAAATCCTGTGGCTCAGCAGTGCCGTATTCTCCGCCGCCCCCGTTTTCCGGTGCTGCCCCGCATTCTGCTGCCGCCCGGCTTTTCCTTGTCTCTTCTCGCTCCGCCGCTCGGCACGCTTCTGCCTCTTCTCGCTTCACTGCACGCCATTTTTGCGCATCTTCTCGCTCCGCCGCCCGGTATTTCTCCGGCACCGCAATCGGCGCCTCCACCTTTCCGTAGGACAATTCGCGGCGAACGTCGTCGTTTAGGATAATGCCCATTCGCACTTCTTTTTCCTCGCCCGCCAGCGCAAGCCTCACCCGCGCGTAGCGCAGACGGAAATGATACCCTGTCACCCGCTCTGTCTCCGCCCGCAGGGCTGCCTCCAACGGACCGGCCACATAGCTTACATGGTCTTTGCCGTCAGTCGCCACATAGGACAGACGAATCACATGATGTTCGTCCATAATCTGGCGCAGGAACTGCGCCTCTGCCGTGTCCAGCGGCAGGAAATAGAACTCACCGTCCGACATCATTTTCGACATGGCGGGTACATTTTTCAGGAAAAGGAAAAGCTTGTCCGGCTCCTCGGAGGTGATGAACACATAGCCGGGAAATACCCGCTCGATGTGAATCCGGTTCTCCTGCTGCCGGTGCCGCAGCTGCTCATGGTAGGCCACGAAGCATTCGCCGTACAAATCCTGCGGGACAATCCGCCGCACCATCTGAATCAGTTTTTCTTCTTTTCCTGTATAGGTCTGTATCACGTACCACAGCATATTTCTCTTTGCAGCCCCTTTCACTCATCGACGCACCTCAAGAAACCGCAAAGGGGTAGGCTCCGCCATTCCGCCCTGTCCCCATAATGTGGACAGCCCGAATAAACGATGCCTGCACTGTGGCCAATATGTCCCCTTTCCAAAATACGCTGCCGCAAGACCCACGCATTTTGTCCCGGTTCCTCATAAAGCAGGCGGACCCCTCATCCAAGATGCGATATCCGCCGTTTCTTTTTGGTGAGATCTCCAGTGCAACAGAATATAACATTGTGTTGCACTGGCGATTACTTTGCTATGATAACACAATTCGACGTACATTTCAATTCTTTT
>CANQUI010000091.1 GCA_947626995.1 uncultured Eisenbergiella sp.
CGCCGCCGCCAGGCACGACTGTACAAAAATCCGCTTTTCTTCTTCTGCGGTTTTCTCTTCCCGTCCCGACAGCCAGAAGCCCGCCAGCAGATAAAACACGTTCGTATTCCACACAAAAAGCCACGAAGAAACGGAAAGCCCCGTCAGCGCGCCAAACAGCGGAAGGCCCACTGCCAGCGCCGTTTCCAGCGCCAGCAAATATCGAAAATCCGCATCGGTCATGGCGCGCGCCAGTCTGCGCACAAGGGGAAGCAGCAAAAGGATCCCCAGATAGGCGTATAAAAACCAATAGGTCTCTTCGATGTCGCCCGCCAGTATTTTGCGCAAAAATACAAAAAGGGAAAACGCGCTCTCCCGTCCTCTGGCCCAATCCACCCCATATTGCAGAAAAGAAAACAGGACGATCGCGGCTGCGATCCGAGACACTCTTTTTTGAAACAGTTCCTTTGCGGTCTCCTCCTTTTTAAGCAGCAAGGCGCCGGATATCATAAAAAAGAGGGGCACGTTTACCCGGCACAATACGGAAAGAAACAAAGACCAGCCGTAGGTAATCCCGCTGTGTGTGTGGGTATAATACAGGAAAAAACCGTCCGTATGATTGAATATGACCAGCAGCACCGCCAGGATGCGGGCCGCCTCCAGATAGAGCCATTTCCCCTGTTTCATCGTCTTTCCTTCTCGCGGCCGTAAAAATCCCCATACCAGTGCGCGAATTTTGCAAGCCCCTCCTCCAGCGGCGTCTTTGGTTTAAATCCGAAATCCCGCTCCAGATCCGAAACGTCCGCATAGGTCTGGTACACATCGCCGGGCTGCATGGGCAGAAACTCTTTTTTCGCCGGTTCCTGGATCACCCCTTCCTTCATCAGACACTTTTCCAGCGTCTCCACAAAAGAAAGCAGGCTTTCCGGACTGCTGTTGCCGATGTTGTAAAGCTTATGACAAACGCCGTCCGCATCGGGGGCAGGGGCCTTGCCCATCACGTTGACAATGCCCGTCACAATGTCCTCCACATAGGTGAAATCCCGATACATATCCCCATAATTAAACAGCGAGATCGTTTCCTGTTTCACCATCTTCTGGGTGAAGGAAAAATAGGCCATATCCGGCCGTCCCAACGGCCCGTACACCGTAAAAAAGCGCAGGCCGGTGGCCGGGATCCCGTACAGCTTACTGTACGCATAGGCCAAAAGTTCATTGGATTTTTTGGTGGCGGCATACAGGGAGACCGGGTGATCCGCCTGATCCGCGGTGGAGTAAGGCACTTTTTTGTTGGCCCCGTAAACGGAGGAGCTGGATGCGTACAACAGATGGGACACCCGGTGTCCTCCCTCGTCGGACGCATGGCGACATGCCTCAAGCACCTGATAAAATCCCACCATATTGCTGGAAATATAGGCGTCCGGGTGGGTGATGGAATAGCGCACGCCCGCCTGGGCCGCCAGATTGACCACGATATCCGGACGGCTTTTTTGGAAAATTTGTCCCAGCGTCTTTCCATCGGAAATATCCGCTTTTTCAAACGTAAAGCCCGTATGGGAAAGCAGTAGGGAGAGACGTTCTTCCTTCAGCCTCACGTCGTAGTAATCGTTCATATTGTCGATGCCGGTGACATAAATCCCCTGAGAAAGCAGTCTCTTGGCCAGATAATACCCGATAAATCCCGCTGCGCCGGTGATCAGCACCCGATCTGTTTTTTTCATCTTTTCCTCCATTCCGAAGCGTCGCAAACGACCGATTGAAAAAGGAGCGATCCGGCTCATTTTTCTTCATGAACCCGCTTCTTCTTCATACAGGACTTTTTTCTTCCGATAATATTCTGCGGTGCCATTGCGCCACTTATCAATTTCATTGCTGCAAAATAGATCCGGCTTCTCCGGAGGCCGCCGGAGAATCACCTCTTCCTCTTCCGATTGCTCCAACAGCTGCAGATTGCTTTGCACCACCTCCGCCCACGCCCAAGCTTCCCCGTTTCGGACGGCGGACACGGCGGCGGTGGGCGTCGTTTCGGAAGGATCTACCGAAACGGAAAGCCCGATAAACACCACGGCAATGGCGCAAAGAAGGGCAAAATTCCGCGTCGGCCGCACCGGCGACGGACACAGTCCCCTTCGTTTCATCCCCCATCCCAGCAGATACCATTCATTGAGCACGCCCAGAATCAGAAACGAAAAATACATGATATTCTCGATCCGTCCGATCCGGGCGGTCCCCACGGCAAACAGCGAGGGCGTATACATGGCGGACAACAGGCAGAAACTGAAAAAAAGCACGGCTCCCGGAAGCGGGAAATCAAATGGCGTCCGGCGCGCTGCACGCTGCAGTACCGGCCGCAGAAAGAGAAGCAAAAGCAGGAAATACCAGTCCGTCCATTCCCCAAACATCTGCCTTGTGCAGCATACGAAAGACCCCACGACGGACAAAAAGACGCCCAGCGGTTCCGAATCTCCCGAGTTATTTGCCCGGAGCAGATTGCCCGGCGCCAGTACGTTTACCGCAAACGCCAGCAGCAGAATAAGCCCCGGCAAAAGCAGAAGCCTGAGCCGGTCTTTTTGTTTCAGACAGCACAGAATCGCGCCCAGATAAAAGACCAGGACGCATCCCATCAGTCCCGACACCAGATTGCCGCCGCCCACCAGCGCGCCGAAAAAACAGGCGAGCGCCAGATACGCCTGTTTCCCTCTTTTCGCGCCAAAGGCCGCCAGCTCGCAGGCCAGAAACAACAGCAGAAAGGAAAAAGCGCCCAGATAATGAATCGCGCCGTTGAACCAGAAAAACGCCGAAGCTTTGGATACGGGACGCAGAACCGCCAACAGACAGACAAGCGCCGCCGTGATCACCGCCTCTTTTTTGCTTTTGCACCATCTGCCAAGCAGCGCGCCAAAAAAGGCGAATACGCCGACGCACAACAACAGGATCAGCAGAAACGGAACCGCGTGGTAAACTCCATCGCCCCATATTCCGGGCTGCAGCGCCATCAGGAAAATGGAAGAAAAGGTGCCCTGCCAGGAGACGTAGCACTCCGCCACCTTACGTGCGGCCGCGCCGATCACGCCCCCTATGCCGGCCCCGTCCTGTAAGGCCCAGTAGCTATATGCCGCGTAGGAAAAATCATCGCTCTGGGGAAAGACATAACGTCCGGCGTAAACCACGGGAATACAGGCCAGAACAAGCAAAAGAACGGCGCCTGCCGCCCCCGCTACACTGTCTCGCGTCCGGTCCCTTTTTTCGTTTTCATCCTGCACCGACGGATTGCTCCCGCCGGCCAGATAGCATACCAGCAAAAGCCACCAGCACAGACAGATTGCGTATAACGTCCTCTCCGACGCTCTGTTGACGCCGATATTGCCCACCCGTAAAACCACGATTCCAAAACAGACAAGCACCGCCGCCGTAGAGAAAAGGATCACGGGCATACGCCCCGCAAACAATCCGGGCCGTCTGGCGCCGGCCCGCCTGCCAAGCCAGAAAGCGGCGGCGGAAAGAAACAGCCAGACGATGTTAAACCATTTCCCGGTGTAGAGAAAAAAATAATAAAGCGCGACCAAAGCCGCCCGGACAGGGCTGTATGTCAAAATCGGGCTCTGTCCGGATACCGACACGGCCGTGGCCGCGACAGCGGCAATCGCAAAAACGGCGGCTGCCAAAAATCTGATTTTCTTATCTGCCGATGCTGTAGTATTCAATTCCCGCCTCTTTCATTCCGTTTACATCAAAGACATTTCTGCCGTCATAGACCAGCGGCGTACGCATCCACTCTTTGAACATACCGGGAGAAAGCTCCCGGATCTGCTGCCATTCCGTAAAGATAAAACAAATATTCGCGTCTTGCAGCGCGCTCTTACAGTCTTTCACGTAATGAATGGAACCCTTGAAATGGTTCCCTTCCGGATACAGCCTGCAAAAATTCTCTCTCGCCACGGGATCATACGCATAAATGTCCGCGCCCGCTTCCAGCAACAGCCGGACGTTGTCCAGCGACGGAGCCTCCCGCAGATCGTCCGTCCCCGGCTTGAACGCCAGGCCCAGAACCGCTGCCTTTAAATGTTCAAAACTGATCATCCGGCTGCTGGCCTTTAAAAACAGTCTGGTTTTCTGCTCCGTATTGACGTCCACGGCGGCGGCAACTGTCCGAAGATGGTAGCCCGCCTGCCTGGCCTGATACGCCAGCGCCTTGGTATCCTTGGGAAAACAGCTTCCGCCGTACCCCACTCCGGCCCGCAAAAAGTTCGCGCCGATGCGCTCGTCGTAGCTCATGCCCCGGGAAACGTCGTCGATATCGGCGCCGATCAGTTCGCACAGATTGGCGATGTCGTTCATATAGGAAATCTTAAGGGCCAGAAAATCATTGCAGGCATATTTGGTCATCTCGGCGGAACGCCGGCTCATGGATACGATAGGAAGCCCGAAGGGCTCATAGATTTTTCGCAGCGTTTCCTCCGCCTCTTTGCTCTGCGTTCCGATGATGACCCTGGCCGCATGCAGCGTATCGCGCACCGCGGAGCCCTGCGAGAGAAATTCCGGATTGGAAGCCACCTCAATGTGCAGTTCTTTTCGAACCAGAAAGTCCCGGATAAACTGTTCCACCCGATCGTTGGTCCCCACCGGAACCGTGGACTTTACCACCACCAGGCAGTTCTTTTCCACATGCTCCGCGATCTGCCGGCATACGGTGGCGATATAACTTAAGTTGGCGGAACCGTCCGGCTGCTCCGGCGTTCCCACCCCGATAAAAATCGCGTCGGGGTCCCGGTAGGCGCTCTTATAGTCCGTGGTGTAATGCAGCCGTCCGGCGGCAAAGTTTTTTTGCATCAGCTCTTCCAATCCGTCCTCATAGATCGGAGAAACGCCGCGCTCCATCTGTTTGACCTTGTTTTCGTCCACGTCCACACAGGTCACGTCATGCCCTTTTTCCGCAAAGCATACGCCCGCCACCAGGCCCACGTATCCGGTTCCCGCCACCACTAACTTCATTTCACGACCTCCTTCTTTTACAGCCAAACGCCCGCAATATGCAGTACGACGGGAATCAGCGCCAGGCCAAACCCGGCCAGCACGCGCAGCCCCACCAGCCACCAGGCCGGTTTTTCATCCCGTTCGATCACCGCAAGCTCTTTTTTGCGGAATGGGAAATTGACGTATGCAAAAATCAGAATCCCCGCCAGAAAAACGGAGCAGCCCAGCCGGATCAGATACCCCTGGGCGCTGTCCGAACCGGTCAGCTTGGTAAACACCGTCATCGGCGTGACGGCCGAAAAGGTCTCCTGCGCCCCAAACAGCTTTGGCAGGAACGAATTGGCCGCCAGCGCGTTGCCAAAGCACCACGGGAATTTGAACAGCTGCGCCGCGATCATCCCCCAGGTAAACAGCGTTTCCAACACCAGATTCACATACAGATACCGGGGATTTTGCCCCATGACCAGAACCGTAAAGGGAACCAGGATCATCAGCCAGTACGGATGGGACATGCTGGTGACAAACAGGATCGCATACGTCAGAAAGCAGACATAAATCCCCGCCCTTCTTTCCTCCTCCTGCGAAGCCGGCTTCCAGAAATAACAGATCAGATACAGGACGAGCCAGCACACCACGGAAGGGAACACCGCGCTCAGCGACATGGGCTGTTCATAGGTCATGGTATAAAGAAAGGCCAGATTGCTCAGATTGGTCGCATGAAAGATATTGCCAAGGCTCAGCGAAACGCTGCCCGGATCCCCATACACCGCGCTGCACGGAAGCAGGATCCGAAAGACCAAAATCGGCAGGAAGCTTAAGAAAACCGCCCCGATGATCCGCGGGATCCGTTTCTCCCGCAGCAGCACCAGCGGCACAAAAAGCAGCAGCGCAAAAAACTTTAACGGGATGGCGCACATGAAACAAAGCAAAAAGCCCCTGGTATTGTTCTTAAAATAACAGCGGATCCCCTCCAGAGCGAAAAGCAGCGGGATAATATCGTAAGCGCCCATCAGGATCACGGAGCTCATAAAAAAGTTGGAGGTCAGCAGCAAAATACAGACCAGCCGCGCGGTATCCGGTTTCATCTGAAGCGTCAGGCAAAGCCGGTACACGCAGCGGGTGAGCAAAACGGAGAAAACCAGCACCAGCGTCTTGCCCCACATCAGACAGAGGGCGGACTGAAAGACATCCACCTTCCCGAAGGTTTCCAGCAGCCAGAGCGGGAAATTCCAGACGGCAAAAACGATATAAATCGGGAAATCGTAAACGGCCTGCACTTCCTTGGCATAAGCGACAGGCGTCATTTCCCACCGGCCCGCATAGAAATACCGGATCCGTCCGGAAAACAGATCCGTCCAGAAGCTGATCCCCATCCGCATGGTCTCCAGAATGTCGTTATAGATAAAGCTGTAAAAAAAGATCAGACTGACGCCTAAAACCGCCGCCGCCAGCACCAG
>CANQUI010000092.1 GCA_947626995.1 uncultured Eisenbergiella sp.
AAATCCGCATATATACAAGGAAATGGAGCCGGAAAAAGGCTCCATTTCGCGTTTACAAGTGGCAAACTCGGGTTTTACCATAGGGGACGCCTTTTTTCAACAAAAAACAATAATTTATACACAAAAATTTTCTTTTTTTTTTATAATTTCAGGAATCCGTTTCTTTTTTCAGCCTGGAAAGAAGCTCGGTGAAGTATGCGGGCAGCGGAGCGCATACCTCCACATAGGTTCCCGTCACCGGATGGACAAAGCCAAGCACCATGGCGTGAAGCGTCTGTCCCTGCAGCCCAAAGGGCTGTTTTTGCGGTCCGTAGACGGTATCTCCCAAAAGCGGATGCCCGATGCTGGCCATATGGACCCGAATCTGATGGGTCCTGCCGGTTTCCAGCCGACATTCAATATAGGTGTGGGACGCGAACCGTTCCAGCACGGTATAATGGGTAACGGCGTCCTTTCCGCATTTCACGTTGACCGCCATCTTTTTCCGGTTGTGCAAATCCCGGCCGATGGGCGCATGCACGACGCCCTCGTCCTGTGGGATACGGCCGCAGACGATGGCGCGGTAACGCCTGACAATCGTGTGCTCCTTTAGCTGCTGCGCGATCTTTTGGTGGGCGTTGTCATTTTTGCAAATGATCACAGAACCCGTGGTGTCCCGATCGATGCGATGGACAATGCCCGGACGCATCACGCCGTTGATCCCGGAAAGTTTGCCGTTGCAGTGAAACAGCACCGCGTTGACCAGCGTCTGCGAATGATGACCGGCGGCGGGATGTACCACCATCCCCTTTGGTTTATCCACCACCAGTACATCCTCATCCTCATAGAGGATGGAAAGCGGAATGTCCTCCGGCAGAATATCCGGCTCCATGGCCCTGGGAAGGAAAAAAGAAACGTCGTCGTCCGTTTTCATCCGGTAATTTGCCCTGACCGCCGCGCCGTTTACCAAAACCTTCTCTTCCCGGATCAGTTTCTGAATAAAAGAACGGGAAATCGAATCCACCAGCGCCGCCATACACTTATCGATCCGCTCTCCCTCGCGATCCTCCGTGATCACAAACCGAAAGAAATCCTGTTCCATCATTTTCTCCAAAACATAAGTTTCTCGGCCGCGGTCTTTAGAAACGCAAAATCTTCCTCCCGATACGGCCCGAAAAAGATCACAAAAATCCCCGCTACGCAAACGAAGGAGACATACATATCCGCCACGTTAAAAATCGGAAAATCAATGAGACGGATATAAATAAAATCCACCACATAGTTTTGACTCACCCGGTCGATGAAGTTTCCCAGCGCCCCGGCCATCAAAAAGGCACCCATGAGGTGCAGCGTCCTGTAACGCCTCTGAGAAGGCATGTTCCACAGGATAAAAACGGCCGCCAGCAAAACCAACACGGTCATAATCAAAAACAGCGTCTTTTGATTTTGCAGCATCCCAAAAGCGGCGCCTCTGTTTTCCAGATAGCGCAGCTCCAGCGCCCCCGGGATCAGCGGGATACTTTCCTGGCCCTTTAGCCTCTCCACCGCCAGCCGTTTGGTAAACTGGTCCACAAACAGCGCAAGCAGCGCCAGAATGAGATCGAAAAAAAACATCCTTCTTCCTTTTTCCTTCATGTTCAACCTTCTTCTTTGAAATTCAGTTCCTCAATGGCCTCCCGCATTTCCGCTTCCGTAACGGTGTCGTCAAGAACCGCCCGGCCGATCTTATCCAGCAGTACGAAACGGATCTGCCCGGCGCGCATCTTCTTATCCGATTTTGTCAGTTCCACAATGCGGTCTGCATCCAGATTGTCTGCGGAAATGGGAAGCTGGAACGGGACGAACATATCCCGTATTTCATAATACTCTTCCATGGGAATCCGTTCTTTGCGGTACGAAAGATACGCGGCGGCCACACAGCCCAGCGCCACGCACTCGCCATGCAGCAGAGAAAACCCGCTGGCCTTCTCGATGGCGTGGCCGATGGTATGCCCGAAATTCAAAAGCGCCCGTTCTCCCTGCTCGGTGGGATCCTTTTCCACAACGCTGCGCTTGATTTTGCAGCTTTGCTGCACCATGGCAAGCAGGGTGGCAGGATCTCTGTCGCAGATTTCGTACAGGTTGGCAACAAGCCACTCGTAAAATTTGCTGTCCCTGATCAGCCCGTGCTTCATCACTTCTGCAAAGCCGTTGAAAAACTGCCGGGAATCCAGCGTATTAAGGGTATCCAGATTCATATAGACCAGCTTTGGCATGTAAAAGGCGCCCACCATGTTTTTGTAGGCGTCAAAATCCACTCCCGTCTTGCCGCCGATGCTGGAATCCACCTGGGAAAGCAGGGTGGTGGGGATCTGGATATAATCCACGCCACGCAGATAGGTGGCGGCTGCAAATCCCGTCATATCTCCGATCACGCCGCCGCCCAGCGCCACAAGTACATCGCCCCGATCGAAGTGTTTTTCAATGAGAAAGGCGTAAAGTGTTTCCACATTGCCCAGGGTTTTATTCTCTTCTCCCGCCGGAATCACAAAGATCTCGCAGGAAGAAAAAACCGATAAAAGCGTATCTTTGACCTCTTTGGCATAAAGCGGCTCCACATGGGAATCCGTCACAATACAGACCTTTCTGCCCCGGTATTTTTCCCAGGACAAAAGCTCCTCCCCCAGTTCCGAAAAGCCGGTGGTAAAGAGAATCTCATAACACGGTTTTTTCTGATAACATATCGTCATTCTTTCTGCCATAGTCCGGTACCTGCCTCCTGTCATAAAAAACTTCCTGTCCTCCGGGGACTGTCCCCCGGGGAACAGGAAGTGTCGTTCCAGTACTGTCAAACATTCTTCATATCCATTGAACTGTTCAGGATCTCCTGAAAATCACCGGAGATATCCACGCTGGCCGGCGTGATGATAAAAATGAAATGTGAAATCTTCTGGAGATTGCCGTTGATGGCGTAACAGGAGCCGGAGGTAAAATCAATGATACGCTGGGCAATTTCCATATCCAGCCCCTCCATGTTCAGAACCACCGTCCGGTTCGCCAGCAGCGTCTCTGTGATCTCACGGGCCTCTTCTACACTGGTGGGCTTGATCACGCATACCTCCATGCCGCTGACCCCGACCTTACGGGCCGCCGGCCGCAGGGGCGTCACCTTCGGCATTGCCTTACGGGGCCTGTCCTCTTCGGATGCCGTCTCGTTTCTCGTGATATTTCGTACTTTGGACTTGCTGTCCGAAACGGTATTGTCCGTGTCGTCATAATAGTCATCGTCATAGTATCCGTCGTCTTCTTCATCATTTAATTTCATGTAGTGAAGAAACTTGTCCATCACGCCCATCTTTTCTAACGCTCCTTATTCAGAAATCGGCAGAGGTCATTCCTCTGCGCTGCGCATCCCAAAAATGCCGGTCCCCACCCGCACATAAGTGGAGCCCTCCTCTATGGCCACCGAATAATCGCCGGTCATTCCCATGGACAAAATATCCATAGATACATTATCAACGTTTTGCTGTGCAATGTCAACAGATAATTCCTTTAATTGGCGGAAATATTTTCTGTTTTCTTCCGGATCTTCTGCGTTTGGGGGCACCGTCATGAGTCCCTTTACGGCGATATGGGGAAGCTGCGCAATCTGTCTGATCAGTAAAAGACAGTCCGAAACGGGCACGCCGAACTTGCTTTCCTCTCCCGAAACGTTGACTTCGATCAGAATATCCGTATCCACGCCTTTTGCCGCCGATTCCCGGCTGATCTGCTGCGCCAGGCGGTAAGAATCCACGCTGTGAATCAGGGTAGTCTTTCCGATCAGGTATTTTACCTTGTTGCGCTGCAGATGACCGATCATGTGCCAGCGGATATCCTTTGGCATCAGATCGTATTTGTCCGTCAGCTCCTGTACCTTATTTTCTCCGAAATCGCGGATCCCCGCGGCGTAAGCCTCCCATATAAGCTCTATCGGCTTCGTCTTGCTTACCGCGATCAGGCGGGCGTCTTGCGGGGCTCTGCCTGAGGCGGCGAGGGTTTTTGCAATCTGTTCCTGTACGGCCTGTATGTTTTCCCGGATCATGAAATCCCTCCTGCCCTTTATTCAAATACCATTTCATTATCGTTGACCGTATCCGCATCCAGTACGATATGATCGTAAACGCTCAGCCCGTATGTGGTATTGGAACGGATGATGGCATATTCGTCGTTTTGTTCCAGGATCTCGATCTCCTTAAAATCCGCGTATCCTTTGTTGATGTTATACACGCCCACCAGCGACGCGCTGCGCGACACGGTATACTCTTCGTCCGAATCCGGTTTGATCAGATGGTCCCCCACCCGCAGCATATAATTGTCCAGATAATAATCCTCGTCCGTTTCTTCGTAGATCTGGGAGGCCACAAATTCCGTGGTAAGCTGTCCGTTTTCATCCGGCACCTGACGCAGCACGCCGTATTCGCCGGAGTTGCCCCCTTTGGTCACAAAGTCCTTGGGCACCAGGAAAAATTCCTTGTTTGTAATGGAGGAAAGCGGTACCTTCAGGCCGTTTTGCACGTCCGTCAAAAGCTCCACCTCCAGGAAACGGTCCGTCGCAAAGATCACCATGGAATTGGTAAAATCCAGTTTGGCAAAAACGCCGTCGTCGCCCTTGTCCAGTATGGTGACGTTCGCCCAGGATTCATATTGATTTTTTAAGAACCGGACCTTGACAACCTCCTCTTCGTTGAGCTGCTCTGCAGTCTCGCGGTCCACCGCGATGACCAGGCACCAGTTCTCGCTGGTGGACAGCTTGTAAATGGGGTCCTTTGCGGCCACCAGTTCGTT
Organism: uncultured Eisenbergiella sp.; assembly: GCA_947626995.1. Taxonomy (GTDB): domain Bacteria; phylum Bacillota; class Clostridia; order Lachnospirales; family Lachnospiraceae; genus Gallintestinimicrobium. The sequence continues at coordinate 4,786 of CANQUI010000092.1, forward strand.
TGAAATCAGCTGTTTTTTCTCGTAGCCTTCCTGTTTTAAGTCCTCCATTGTGATGGAGTCGGCGGTCCGTCCCTCATAGCCGTCGATGGAATAGACCACGATGCCGGACTGGTTCGTACGGCAAAGCCCCACGGTCTGTCCGTTGGTGGCGGCGTTTATGGCGGACAGATTTTCCAGAACATTGACATTTGCCAGTTTTAGGACCGTCCCTTCCATTTCATACTTAAAATCATAGACGGAACGGAAACGGGAGGGGGAAAAACCGGCGCAGAAATTGGAAATCTCCATCTGCAGCTGGGAAAGATCGCTTTGAGAAAGCGCCGTGTTGTCCGCGTTTTGCTCGCTGAGAATTTCCCTGAGCTGGCCGCTTTCGTCCACCGTACAGACCAGCTGGCCAAAGCCCAGACGCTCTCCCTCTCTGGCATAATAATTGACATAACCGGAATAATCGCTGTACATCACCGTCTCGTCAAAAAGCGCGATACCCGTATAGAGATTGTCCTGAGACAGAGAACCGTTTGTGACCGTATACCACTCGATATGCTTGTTATTCAGGAAATACATAAGCACACAGATGATCACATAGACAAGAATGATACCGAATACGAACATTCCCAGATTGATGTTGAGCGGCTTACGGTATTGCCTGATTTTTTCGTTCTTTCTTCCCTGCGGCAACCTTTTGAACCCTCCAATGCCAAAACTTAAGCCCCGGCGCAGATATCCGGGGCTTTATGGGTGATCCTGCCAAAGTTTACAGAGAAACGATGATCCTGGATTTCAGTTCCTCCGCCAGATCGCTTTCATTTAAGGAGACGCTGAGAATGAAATCAACGTGAAACTTCTCGCTCAGCGCTTCCAACCGATTTACCACCGGAGTGATATCCGAATTCTCCAGGCACGCGATCTTTAAAAAGCTGTCAAAATACATCTGTTCCAGATCATGATCCTGAGAGATGATGCCGCTCACAAACCCGACAAACGCCTCGCTGCTGTCCACCAGATAATCCGGCGCCACGATGAGACGCACCCGGTTGTTGAGCTCATACATATGTTTGGACGTCTTGTCCAGGTACACGATGCTCCCATTTACTTTCTTGATCTCGGAATTCACTTTATCCAGAAGATATTTAGTTTTGCCTTTCCCCTTCTCGCCTACGATTAACTGAATCATGCTATCCCTCCTAAGGTAAATTGGTTATTCTCATTATAGTTGATATCCCCTGAAAAAACAACCTCTATTTTTCTGTCTAGCCAATTTCGCCCAGCATCTGCGTCATCTCATCATACAGGATTCCCCGCTCGCTGGAGCGCATGATGACCCCTA
>CANQUI010000093.1 GCA_947626995.1 uncultured Eisenbergiella sp.
TCTTTTTTCCGGCAGGAAAGCCGCAGCAAAACGCCGTCCTCCATATATTCTGTGGACAAAATCACGGCGTTTTCCTGCAGATAGGAAACGGCAGCGCCGTCCGTATAGGGAATTTTCATCTCACATTCCAGAAAATCGGAAAACAGCTTTTCCCGGATCCTCCCCACCAGTTCTTCGATTCCGATCCCCTCTTTGGCGGACAGATAAATACGGTCCTCCAAAACCCGGGGGAGACGCTCCTTGTCCATCACCAGATCCGCCTTATTCATCACATACAGGCGGGGAATGTGTTCCGCCTTCAGCTCCCGCAGCGTATCCTCCGTCACTTTCATCTGTTCCCGGTGATGGGGATCGGAAAAATCCACCACCTGCAAAAGCAGATCGGCGCTGCATACCTCTGACAGCGTACTCCGGAAGGCTTTGATGAGCGCATGGGGAAGCCGGTCGATAAATCCCACCGTATCGGACAGCAGAAAATCCCGGTTGTCCCCCGGATCGATCCGCCGCACGGTGGTATCCAGCGTCGCAAAAAGCATGTCCTTTTCCAGTACCTTTTTGTCCGCTTCTGCCCCGTACTGATCCAGGATCCGGTTGAGCAGGGTGGATTTTCCGGCGTTCGTATATCCCACCAGCGCTGCGCAGGGCAGATCGCTTTCCCTGCGTTTTTTTTGCTGCGTTTTCCGGTCCTGTTCCATTTCATCCAGTTCCCGCCGCAATTCGCTGATGCGTTTTTCAATCCGCCGGCGATCCAGTTCCAGAAGGGTCTCTCCGGCGCCCCGGTTGGTAAAGCCGCCTCCCGCGCCAAAGCCGCCTCCCTGCCGGGACAGCGCCTGCCGCATCCCCACAAGCCGGGGCAGCATATATTGAAGGTTTGCGCTCTCCACCTGCAGCTTCGCCTCCTTGGTACGCGCCCGGCGGCTGAAAATCTCCAGGATCAGGTTGGTGCGGTCAAGCACCAAAACCCCCAGCTCCTCCTGCAGATTGCGCTGCTGGGAAGGGGAAAGGGAATTGTCAAACACGACGCCGTCCGCCCCTGTCAGAGAAACCAGATTTTTCACTTCCTGTACTTTTCCGCTGCCGATATACAGCGCGTTGTGCACCGCGGGAAGGTTCTGCACGGCCGTGGCGGCCGCTTCCATATCGCATGCCTGCGCCAGGCTTTCCAATTCTTCCATGGAGCGTTCAAAATCCGGATCCTCCCTGACTTTGACGCCGACCAAGATCACTTTCTCCAACCGGTCCTCCTTACAGGCGGCAAACGACGCGCTTTTACGTCTCTTCGTTCTGCTGCCGGCTCAAAATATTCGTAAGCACCTCCAACAGGTTCTCGACGTCGATGGGTTTGGCAATGTGCGCGTTCATTCCGCACTCCAACGCCCGCCTTCTGTCCTCGTCAAAGGCGTTTGCCGTCATGGCGATGATCGGGATGGACGCCAGCGCCGGATTCTCCAGCGCCCGGATCGCCCGGGTGGCATCATACCCGTTCAGCCGGGGCATCTGTATATCCATCAAAATCAGGGCGTAATCCCCCGGCGCGGAATTTTCCACTTTTTCTACGGCTACCGTACCGTCCTCCGCCATGTCCACCACAAATCCGCTGGCGGTGAGAAGCTCCTGGGCGATTTCCCGGTTTAATTCGTTATCCTCCACCAAAAGCAGGCGCGTCCCTTGCAGTCTCTTAGAAAGGTTGGGCACGGTCTGCGTCTGCGCCGCACCGGCGGTCTTTGTCGCGTCCGCGGTGGCCGAAATCAGCACGTCCCGAAGCTCGGAAAGAAAGATGGGTTTGTTGCAAAAGGCGGTCACGCCGGCATTGCGCGCCTCTTCCTCAAAAGCGGTCCAGTCATAGGCCGTGACAATAATAATGGGGATGTTGTCTCCCACGATGGAACGGATCTGACGCACTACCTCCAGACCGCCCAGGTCCGGCAAAAACCAGTCCACAATGTACGCATGGTATTCGTCTCCCAGTTCAAAGGCCTGCCTGGCATGCAGGACCGCCTCCTTGCCGTGCAGGACCCACTCGGAGCGCATCCCGATCTGCCGCAGCATTTTGGTCACGCTGTCGCAGGTGTCAAAGCTGTCGTCCACCACCAGCGCCCGCAGCCCCTGCAGCTCCTGTACCACTTCTATGGTCTTGGGTTCCGACTGAAGGCGGAAATCCAAATTGAGGATAAATTCCGTCCCTTTTCCCTGCTCCGAGTTCACCTCGATGGTGCCGCCCATGGTATCCACGATATTTTTCGTGATGGCCATTCCAAGCCCGGTGCCCTGGATGCCGCTGGCCGTACTGTTGCGCTCCCGTTCAAACGGTTCAAAAATATGTTCGATAAACTCCTGGCTCATGCCGATGCCGGTATCCTTGACGCGGATCTCATAGGAACCGTAGCCTTTGGGCGCCCTGGGCTTTTGCCGGATGGTCAGCGCCACGGTCCCGCCCGCCGGGGTAAACTTGATGGCGTTGGAAAGAAGGTTTAACAGCACCTGATTCAAATGCAGCTTGTCGCAGTAAATATCCTCGTCGATCACATCCACGGTATCCATGAAAAAGTTTAACTGCTTGGACGTCATCTGCGTCTGGATGATATTGCGCATATCCCGGAAAATATCCGAAATGGAACATTCCTTTTCCTCTATGTTCAGCTTCCCGGATTCGATGCGGCTCATATCCAGCACGTCGTTGATCAGAGAGAGCAGATGGTTGCTGGAAGAAAGGATCTTGCGGAGATATTCCTGCACCCGCTCCCGGTTATCCAGATTGGCCTGCGCCAACGTGGTAAATCCGATGATCGCGTTCATGGGCGTACGGATATCATGGGACATATTGGAAAGAAAAACGCTCTTGGCGCGATCCGCCGCCTCCGCTTTTTGAAGCTTCTCCGTCAGCAGCGCCTGTTCCACGGCCTGCTGCATGGACTGCCGGACGTTTTTACGCACCCAAAGGTAATACAAAAGCACCACCACCGCAATCACAATCCCCAGATAGATGCAGACCTTCTGCACCGCAAAAACGCTGGCGAACGCCTCCCGTTCGGGGACGGAAACCGCGATGGCCCAGTCGTTGATCCCCGCCGGCGCGTAATACAGATACTCCCAGTCCTTGCTGGAGGACGCCCAAAACACCGCATATCCCGTCTTCAGATCGATCAGATCCTCCGTAAAATCCTTTCCGTTCTTTTCCCCCTTGGTCCTTCTGGGCGATTCCTTAGCAGAATAGTCGGCAATATTTCTCAGTTCGTCATGCCAGGTATCCAGAATAAAATCTCCCGTTTTCGTATCAATAATATAAACGCTGGCGCTGGCATTATAGATATTATCAATATTCAGGGCCTGATGCAGATCCTTTAACTGGGTGGTCCCGTAAAGAAGCGCGGCGGTCTGTCCTCCCTGGATAATGGGGACATAATGACGCAGCACCGGCGCCCCGGTGGACAACCCTTCCGACCGGTTGGAAATGTGCTCTCCCAGCGGTGCCTCCTCTGCAAAGGAAATCCCTCCGTTTTCCGCCGCGGATAAAACGATGCCGTCCGGCGAAAGGATCCGGTCATCCGGCATGAGCACGTACACCTGCATGGTCTCCAACAGCGGCGCGGTGTTCTCCATAATGGACAGCGTCTCTTCCGAATCAAAATTGTCGGCCTGAGAAATGATATCCGCGGTGGCGTTTAAGATCCGGCTGTCTCTGTCCAGCTTGGAGCGGACCTCCTGAATCACGGTATTGACGCCTTCCTGCATGCGGTTCATGGAACGCTCCCGCAGTACGGAAGTGATCCTGAAATAAGCGACAAACAAAAGGGCAACGATCAGAAAGATCAAAATGCCCGTGGCCGTAAGACTCTTATCCTTATTATGAAATTTCCCCTTTTTGATCCGATCATCCATCCGCCGCTCTCCCCTATAAAACGCAGTTTGTCTACGGGCATCGTGTTATAAGAATTATATCAAATGCCCCTGGGGATGTCCAGATTGGATTTCGTCATTCTACGCTACGTGTTCGATGACAACGCCGTGGGCGATACCGGGAACCGCCTGCCCTTCGTTGAAGCTGGTTTTGGAAAGCAGCGCGCCGGTGGGGACAAAAAGAACCCGTTTCCAGTTCCCCTCCTCTATCTGCTTTAAAATATATGCGGAAAGCACCACGGCGGAACAGCCGCAGCCGGAACCGCCCGCGTGGGTGTCCTGTTTTTTGGCGTCATAAATTTCCATGCCGCAGTCCATGTGCTGCGCGGAAATATCCACGCCGTGCGTAAGCAAAAGATCCAGAAGCGCCCGCTGGCCCACGCTTCCCAGATCCCCCGTGATGATCCGGTCGTAATCCTTTGGACAGCGTCCGAAATCCTCCAGATTCTGCCGGATGGTGTCCGCCGCCGCCGGCGCCATGCACACGCCCATATTCAGGCTGTCCTTCACGCCGTAATCCACGATCTTTCCCGGCGTAAGCCCCGTGATGACCGCCCGCGCCTTCTCTCCTCTGTGATTGCTCAAAACAAAGGCGCCGCTGCCGGTCACGGTCCAGGTGGCGGACAGCGGACGCTGATTTCCGTACCCCAGCGGAAACCGGAACTCCTTTTCCGCGCTGGCAAAATGACTGCTGGTGACGCAGCCCACATATTCCGCAAACCCTCCCGCAATGGCCATGGCGCCCAGGCTCAGGGACAGGCCGCAGGTCGAGCACGCCCCATACAGGCCAAACAGCGGCCTTTCATATTGGGCCAGACCAAAGCTTGTGGCGATGCTCTGCCCCAGAAGATCCCCGGCGAACAGATAACGAAGATCCGTGGAATGAAGCCCCGCCTTGGCAAGCGCCAGATGCAGCGCGTCCTGCTGCAGCCCGCTTTCCGCTTCCTCCCACGTATCGCAGCCAAACAGATCGTCCTCCCCGATCCTGTCGAACAGACCTGCCAGAGGGCCCTGCCCTTCCTTTTTGCCTACCACGGAAGCGCTTTCGCGGATAAAAACGGGGACAGGCAGCTTCATGCTCTGCGCGCCGCAGGCAAACATCGCCTTATCTCCCTGCTCCTTTTGTATCTCCTGATTTTCCATTTCCACTCCTCCATCCCATGTCCTAATTTTTCATAGTATCGGAAAATCGGGAGACTTTTATTCCTTTTGCCCTGCCGCAGCGCCCGGATACGCGAAACGGCGCTGCCAAAGCCCCATCGGGCCGCCGCAGCGCCGCTTTTTAAAAAAACCGTATTTGTTTTGCGTTTGTCCCATACCGGTTCAGTCCACCTTTTCGCCAAGATACTGAAGGAAAAGATCCTTTGCCTTGGCATATCTGGGCCTGCTGACCGGGATCACCCTGCCGTCGGTCAGCTCCGTCCCTTTGGCCGAAAAGACCCGGATCTGCTTCATATTGACCAGATAACTCTGATGCACCCGCACGAAATATTCCGGCAGCCGTTCTTCCAGATCTCCCAGTTTCATATTGACCCGGATATCCTCCTCCCGGGTATGGACCGTAAGGACGCGCCGTTCGCTTTCCACGTACCAGATATCCTCCGCTTTTACCCGGGCGATAAAGCTTTTGGAGATCAGCGTCACCGAAGCCGCCTCCCCTTCCTCGATCTGTTCGATGGCCCGCTCCACCGCCTCCAGCAGCTTCTCCTGCCGGATGGGCTTGGCCAGCAGATAGACCGGATTGGCTTCAAAGATATCCTCGGCGCACTCCAGCGTCCCTGTGGAAAAAATAACCTTTACATCCCCGAAAATCTCCTGCGCCTGTTTTGCGGCGCTGATCCCATTCTCTTCCTCCGCTCTGACTTCCATGATGATAATGTCCGCTTTTTTACGTTCATCCCGCTGCCAAACGCGCAACATCTCCCTGCCTGACGAATAAACGGCGATCTGTAACTCCTTCCCGTACTGTGCAGCCAGTATTCTTCGCATTGTCTCCAATGTGTCGCAACTGCTGTCACAAATTGCGATTTTTCTCATCGTGCTCTCCCCTGTCTGTACTGTAACACCTTCTTTTGCGTCAGTGGTTCCGTTATTTTGTCTGTATTACATCCGGTTATATACTCTCTGATTTTATATTAACACACATAAAAAGTTTTGTACTAAATGAGATACAATATGTAAGTAAAATGACAAATTTTGTTTTGAA
>CANQUI010000094.1 GCA_947626995.1 uncultured Eisenbergiella sp.
ATCCCCTCTTTTTCTATTCTTTTTATGCTCTGGTAAAGAAACACTCCGCTCCCTGCTGCTGGATGTGATCGTCCCAGTACAGATACCCGTCGTCTCCGAGCCAGAGCAGCGCTTCTCCGTCGGAATAAATGCAGGTTTCCTCCATTTCTCCGTCTTCCGTATAGGTTTCCTGGATCAGGCTGCCGTAACAGTAAATCCCGCCCAACGTCTCATCATAAAAGCCGTCGTAGTACCAGTGCGAATTCTCCCAGGCGCTGTCCGACCAGTTGATCTCAATCGTATAGTACATTCCGTCGGAACAGGAAATATCCATGTAACAGCGCTGGCTGTATTCATCCCACCATTCTCCCACAAACGACGCGGAATGATCGGGAATGACCAGATGACCGTTTTCATCCATGGCGATGAACGTATACCCTTCCCCTTTTTTCCAGAGTTCGAACTCTCCCTGGAAATATTTCTGCACCTCCTCCTCGGGCAGTTCGGGCGGATCGCTGTAGGAGCAGATCAATTCGATAAACTCCTCCAAAAGAGGGTCTTCTCCCACAATGCCAGACGAGCTGCGTTCCTGTTTGGAAGCTGCGCTTTCTGAAGAGGACGCGGTGCTTTCCGGTTCGTCTGCGGGTTCCGTTACGCCGTTCTCAAACACCTTTTCCAAAAGCGCTCCCAGAATCAGCATACTCTGCGGCACTTCGTTAAAGGAAAGGTAGGTGGCGGTAAACGTCTCGCCGTCCTCGCTCAGCGTAAACTGAATCCGCGCCTTGACCTCCACATCCTGATACAGACAATATCCCGTGAATTCCACCACGTCGATACCGTCCTCCTCATAATCCGGCTCTCCGTCTCCGTCCTCGTCCGGTCCCTCTTTCGTTCCCACAAAATACTTCCAGGCGGGCGATTTAAAAAAGCGTTCGAACGCTTCCCCATAGGTCTGATCCGGATATGCCGCAGGCGAAGCCTCTTTTACGCCCAGCACATGCGGATCCTCCGACTGCACCACATTGGTGATCTGGTCTGTCACATCGCTGCTTTGGCAGGCACACAGGCTAAATCCCAACAGCACCGCCATACAAAGACACATCCATTTCTTTTTCATGCTTCCAACTCCCCTTATCCTGTTTGTACGTGTTTTTATCTTATCATAAAAAGACCGTCGTGGCAAGCAGGGCAGCTGTCTCCCGTCTCGTTTGGCGTCCTGTTATCCTTAATCTCCACCTTCACCGGCGCCTTATCCTGCATCTTCTCCGGCGCCACAAGAAGCGTCCCGCTGTTTGCCGCTTTTTTGATATCCTCCGGCGAAAAATGGTCGTGATGATCGTGGGTAATCAGAATAAAATCCGCATCGTGAGGCGCTGTCGCCATCTGAAACGGATCGAGATAGATCGTCCGGTTCCCTTCTTTGATCCGGATGCTGCTGTGCGTAAGGACTTCAATGTTTTCTGTCATAATAAGAAACCTCTCTGTCAGAACTTTCTCTTTTTTCCTTTAGTCTACCATACTATCCTTAATTCCACAATTGTTCTATTTCCTGTCTGAATTCCTTAAACCTCGGATCGGAAAACACCTCTAAAAATCCCAATGTATACCCCAGGGCCAGTCGTTTCAGGAAATCTCTTTTCTGAGGATTTCCATTCTTAAGGAAGAACATGATATAATCTCTGCGATTTCGATACTGTTCTTCCATCGGTTTTTCCATTAAGTTATGGATCGCCGTAGCGCTGCGGATTGTTCTGTCATACTCATACAAATGCGCATTGATATAACAGATTTTCTCTGCAAACGACAGGATATACGGGATCCACGCACTATCCTCATACATCACAGCGGGGATCGGATGCGCTTTCACAAGATTCTTTTTATATAATTTGCCCCAGACTACAGAGTACGCATATCGGATATAATGTTCAAAAAAATCCTCTGTCGCAATCGGGGTGTCTTCTTTTACAGAATAGGCCCCAACCTCTTCATAACCTTCCTTTGTGATTTGATAGGCGGATGACATAGATATCTCACATTCATTTTTTTCAATCGAGCGGAACAATCTCTCTATCATATCCGGCCTTAACATATCATCGCTGTCCATGTAGCTTATGTAATCCCCTTTGGCATACTCCACTCCATGATTTCTGGCAGCAGCCTGTCCCTCATTCGATTGGCGGATGGATTTTATCTGCGGATATCTCTCCTGATACCAATCTATAATTGTTTGTGTTTGATCGGTACTTCCATCATTCACAATAATAAGCTCCATATCTGTAAATGACTGCGCCAACGCCGTATCAATACTTCTTGCAAGATAATCCTCTGCATTGTAAGCCGGCATGATAAGGCTTACCTTCGGACTTTTGCATTTCTCCGGCTGCAGATAGGTTTCTTCTGACTCTGCGATTATGAGTTTTCCCCGCAAGGTGTCAAGATAAGCCTTTACCACGAATCCGTGTTCCTTCCCGCAGTCTCTTATCAGATCATAATGTTGGTATCCATTTCTTATATCACGGAGTGCTTTCCCGCTTGCAGCGTCGCAGATCAGAAAACCATCCGGCTTACCCTTACAGTTCCAGGACAGCGCCAGATTGCCTCCATAAGATTCCTTCAGTACGGTGAAAATGATCGCATAATCCTTAGGGCAGCAGGTGGTCTCCGGTATCAGGTGCCTGCCCGCATCTTTCCTGTAGAACTGCCATATTGCCTCGATCAGGCACTTTTTCGTATAGTATCCTTTTTTTAACGCTGTCCCGAACTCTGCCACGCAGCGTATATATTCCTGATATTCCGATTCCGTCATGGCCTCGACCGCTGCCGCCGCTTCCCTGAGCGAATTCACCACGATCCCCACATGGTTGTCTGTGAGGATCCTGCCGCATGAAATTCCGGCCGGAACAATAACGGGAATCCCGGCGGCAAGATATCTCGCCAGCGCAAAGGAAGCGCTGTACTCCATATAGCGATGAGAATCTTCATCCTGATACCAGACCAGTCCAAACCCGCCTTTTGATAAATCCAGCAGCAGCTGTCCCGGTTCCTTTCTTCCCATGTAATGCACCTGTGCACTCGATCCCTGACGGGAAGAAACGTTATATAATTTCAGCGGGACAGAAAATTCCCATTCATCCATTCCCAGAAAGCCGCTGTTGTCCGCATAACAGATTTCCCGGCGAAACGCGGGGGAATTGAGGATAGGGCAAAACCCGTCCACGGTATAATCCCACATTTCCTGAATCACAAATTTCATGCCGTTTCGTATGCCATGATCCGATAGATAATTCTGCATGGCATAGGTCGGAACAATCAAGACTTCTGCCTGGTTATATAATTCGATCGTCTCTTGCAGCTTTGCATGTTCGTTTCCATACGCAAGCGGCTCCAGCTCATGAATGAAAATCGCAACCCGCGCGTGATATGCCTTTAGATGGTTTACAAATGCCCTCTCGAATTTAAGACCGTTCCCTGTGGGAAACTGGCAGATGACAAGATCTTTGCCGGTCATTCCCGCAATGATCCCGTCGAATCGGCTGCTTCGGCCCGCTGTACTTTCCGCCTCCACATTATAACGGTAAATTCCCATCTCCCTGCAGCCAATCTGATCTGCGATTTCAGCCGTCATATACTGCTTATACTGCGCCGGATCCATGAAAGAACGGCCATTGATTTTCGTAATATACACATTCATACCGATACGCTCTCTCCCATACAAGCATGGGGCTGCCTCTGCCTTTTGGCGAAACAGCCCCATTGCGTGCTAAAAGACTAAATTCAGCACCGCCAATACCACCCAGAAAACTGCAAGCACAATATGCACGATCTTAAGAATTTTCTTGTCCGTATTGAAAACCAGCGCCACGCTGTATACCGCAAGTATAAATTCCAGAATCGTCACCACCGTTACCGCGCTCAATCCTGCATCTGACATCTTTTTTTCCTCCTAATGATGAAATATTATTTCAAAAGACGCGTATATGCCGTCGTTTCCTCTGACATAGCCGCTTTCTTTTGCAATCCGATCTGTTCGTCTATGATCTCTTTTTGACCCATGATTCGCTCTAAAAAGGCGATCATAGCCTCCTGTTCGTCAAACACATGCTCTGCCGCAATAAAAGCTGTGTTATGCAGCGTCTGCCGAAACCCGATGATCAGCTGATTATGTAAAAAGGCCCGCTTTACCGCAGATACAATCTCCCCGCCGTGGTTAATATCCAGATAGTAATCACAGGTATCAAACAGCTCCTCGATCATTTTGCTTTGCGCTCCCGGATACAGCCTCACATTCTCATATTGCGCCATACGCATCAGCCTTGAGGACATCTCCGTAATCGCCGCAATATGAAAATGCATCCGCGGAAGCGCTTTTACCAATTCTTCACACTTTTCGATCCTGTCAGAATCCGTGCAGATCAGCGCCTCATTTTGATATGTATTCTGCCTGCTGTAAGAATAGACAAAGCCAAGCGGCTTTACCACGTCTTTTGATGCCCCCAGTTCGATCAGCTTTCTATAGCTGTCTTTCTTCTGCACATAGATCGTTTTCGTCCGCTTCGCTCCCCCGTTGAGGATCCATTGCATATTGCCCGGAATGTCATTTCTTTCCCCTTCCTGCCAGAACAGCACATCCTGCTGCCTTTTGGCAGAAAACCGCTCGGATACAAACAGCGGCGTAGACAGGGAATTAAAGAATATCCTGCTTTCCATAGCTCCCAGCTCTTCCAGAAGCTTCAGGATAAAATCCACTTTGTTTTTATAAAGATAGACTCTGCCGTCCCGGTTCAGGATAATATCATGGGTTACATAATTTTCCAGAACCGTCTCTCTGCCCTCTGCATCAAAATACGCTTTGCAGAAACGCTTTCCATCCTGATTAAAAAAAGTCCTGGCGTATAAAGCTCCATAGCTGTTGTAATGGTCGCTGGACCTGACGGTTCCTTTTTCATCCAGCCAGTCCACCACCCGCACCAGCCTTTTGTGTTTTGGTTCCGCATAGAAGATACGCCCCCGCTCGCGGTGCAGGTCGTGTACACTTCCGCCCGCATTATTTCCGCTGATTTCCCAGTAATCCGGAACATTGATCTGGTTAAAATACCGCGCCTTTCCGGGCACCTTTGTACTGTTTTGGAAATCCCCGCAAAAATACTGGTAAACGGGAATCACATCTTCCGGAAAAAAACCGTTGTCCTCAATCACAATCACCGGATCCGTAAAACCGGCTTCCCGGAAAGACCGGTGGAGCATTTTGCTTTCTTCTCCATAATTGTCCAGCAAAAGCACTGCATGGATCAGCCCACTATGCTTTTCCATTTTTGCTCCACCTCCTTTGTCAGAAATTTCTTCGCCTTTTCATAGGAATACGCATGAAAGCGGCTCAAATCATCTTCCGTGAACAGACGCACCAGACGGTTTGTCAAAGCCTCCACCTTCTCCTTTTGCGTCGTATGTGCATCCACCCGGATCAGATACCCGTTCTTTCCCTCGTCGATAAAGGTGGGATTTCCATACCTCACATCAAAGCCGATGATCGGAAGTCCTCCGCCGATCGCCTCCATAAGCGACAGGCCAAATCCTTCGCTCATAGAACCCGACAGATATAATTCATAATCCTGATACAGTTCCTTCAGATTCTGCTGTCCCCGAAGAACGATATAATTTTCCGCTCCCAGCTTTTTAATCAGCTCCTGCAGCTTTTTTTCCTCCCCGCCCTTTCCATAAATGTCCAGCGATAGCTGCGGAACGATTTTGCGGGCCCTGACAACGGCCTCGATAATCCAGTCGATATGCTTTTCCGTCGCCAGCCGGGAAGCCGTCAGGATGGAATACGGCCTCCGATTGATCGTCGGATATTTCAGTTCATCCAGACTGCCTACCGGAACCGTATATACGGTGGGCTTTGCGCCGAGATACTTTTGGAACTGTTTTCTTAACAGCACATTCTGTTCTTCCGTGGCTGTCACATAAAAGTCAACATGCTTATGCATCGAAAAGGAATATTCATAGTAATTGTTCCAAAGAATATTGTCATCATCCGTACATCCTTCGTTGAAATGATCCGCATGGATGATGATTCCCACCCGGGCGTCTCCCGCATTTTGCAGGATGGCCTGCCCGATTCCGGTC
>CANQUI010000095.1 GCA_947626995.1 uncultured Eisenbergiella sp.
GTTTTGGAAAACCAGCTTTTGATCACCGTACCCGGCGGCATCAGTTCATTTTGAAATTCTATGTCGTCCTTCGCATGGAACCATACTTCGGAGCCGTACAGATAGGTGTTTTTTGTATATTCATTCCAGTAAATCTTCCACGTCTCGCCTGTCATCCTTTTTTCCCCGCCCGTTTTATCCTCCGTCAAAGTCCTTTCGAATGATCTCATGATACTGATTCACAAACCACCCTACAATGCCCCGCGTATTATCGTTATGCCGGCCATGCAGTCCCTTTCCGTATATGCTTACGCCGGCATCTTTGATATGGATTAACAGTTTTTCATAAGCATCCCCGTCAAGATCGTCTTCTATCATATATGCGACGGCAAATCGGGTGCCGCTCCAATCCGTACGGTCAAAGGCATCCCAAAATTTGTCATTCAGCCGGCTGATCGCAGACGGACTCTCGCTTCCATATGTTTTATGCAGAACATCCACCCAGGCATTGGAGCCCTCCGAGCATTTAATTCTTGTATTTTCTGCAACATTCCCGATGCTGGCCAGAGGTTTCCCAAGCAATATGGTATCCGGGCGAATCCGACATCCGTAATATAATGCGCCGAATGTACCCATGGAAATCCCGGATAAGATCACCTGAGAATTTTGAAATCCCAGGATCTCCATATGCTTTCGAATGATCTGTTCGACCGCATTTTCATACTCTTTTGACCCGATATAAAACGCTCCGCCCTCTAATCGGGCCTCCGACAGCAGAAGAAACGGATGCTCCATCCGCTGCATCATATGATACCCTTCAAACCCTTCCTGGGTTTTATATCCGGAAAAATAAACATTCAGCGGAGGTCTTAAATTCCCGGGATCAAAATAGTAGAAGACTTCCTCCCGGTCTGACGTCACCGTCCGCTTTCCGCCAGGCAAAAAATGCCCTTTTCCTCTTCGCGAATAACGGCCGTGCAGCGCCGTAACCGTTAAATGTCCCCGTCCTTTTGCGCAGAGCGAAACGAAAATAAACTTTCTCGTGTTTTCTTTATTTTCCACATAAACAATATGATCCAGTTCCTTTTCGGTAAAAGTCCGGACATCCTGTGACTGCGGGACTGTTCCGTATGCAAATTGAAGAAGCGTTACTTCCAGAGAAATTTCAACCGAATCATCTTTCGCGTATTCCAGCCAGAATTCGATGGTCTGATTTTCCAATATCGGATTGTTACACCGCCAATACACAATCTGTCCAAAATCATTCCCATACTCCCCGTCCAGATCCACCCCTTCGTATCCTCGCCAGGAAACGCTTCCTCCAAACCCCCACGCGACGGACAAATCATACAGCTGATACTTTTCTCCATAAGACCCAGAAAAATAGTCCGGCAGATCATCTTTCAAAAGGCATTTCAATTCTTCGAAAGAAACGCTCCGTCCCATCTTTCTGACAAAAAGCTTCCGGACAGCGCTGCCCTTTTTGAGTTCCGTCGTTTCCGTGACAAATAAACAATACGCCCGCAAAAAACGCGTCAGATAGGCAAATTCATCCTCCGTAATCTCACGGTCCAGAACAGCCACGTCAAAATCCTTTTCCGGAAGGCACGAAAAGTCCGGCTCATAGTGCCATTCGGCGCAGGCAGATATTTCCATGGTTTTACTGAAATCTTTTGTCCCCAACTGCAATATCCGTACGGTTTCCAAAGCTGTCTATGACTCCCTTCCATTGTTCGACCAGATACTGGGCCGTATGGGTCTTTCCCAGTTCATATGCGTGGATCATCGCCTCGTTCCAGTTCGCCAGGCTTTCCAGATAAAAGCTTAAGATTTCCCCAAGCCGGGATAAATCCCGAATGATGCGCCCATTCTTTCCCGGACGCATATACTGCGTGGCGGTTTTTAAAATCTGCGGAACTCCCATACTGACACAGGAAATCTGCAAAAACAGATCCGGCGTGTCCGACAGATCAACCAGAATTCTCTGTTCCCGCAGGCACTTATTTGCCGACAGCTCATCGACGCATTGCTCCACCACAAATAAAACAGGGATCTGATCCTCCTGATCCAGTATGGAATCAAACCGATTGGGATTCTCTTTTCTGGCCCATTCCTGCGGATAGCCGTTATCTTTCAGGATCTGACGTACCTGTTTTAACAAAACCTCCTTGCGGTCAAAGGCGGCGTTTCTGGTAAACAGATGCACTCTGGCGTCCGTATTCTTCTTCAGATACGCCGCCAGATATTTCACCGCTTCCTCCATCGTCTCCGTCTTCAGGTAATCAACAGGCAGCAGAATTTTTTGCACCGACAGCTGCAGGCTGATCCCGTTATCCGGCCGCGTATCATAAGGAGGGATATTCACTTTTGCTACAGCCTCAAGTTCCTTTTGTGTAGAAAGGCTCTCCAGATTTTCTTCCGAATCCGCGACAATACAGTCTCCATGGGAAAGCGCCTGTACGATTGCCCGATGATTCGCTATCTGCAGCCGGTTCCCGAAAACGGAAAAAACGGTTTTCCTACCCGCAAGCTGCCTGTCAAGCAGGGCCAGATGGCGTTCATGGGCGGCCGCACAAAACAGATCCGTACTTTGCGTAGTCCTGAGAAATGCCGCAAAGACCTCCTCCACCACTTCCTCCATCGACGCATAAGAGGCTTTTAAAAAGGGGAGCAATTCCTCCTGCTTTTGTGTGCGGATCAAATACTGATTGCTGCGGGGATTTACCGTCACATGACCGTCGGCAAAATGACACAGTTTCCAGAC
The DNA here is from genome assembly GCA_947626995.1 of uncultured Eisenbergiella sp. Classification (GTDB taxonomy): domain Bacteria; phylum Bacillota; class Clostridia; order Lachnospirales; family Lachnospiraceae; genus Gallintestinimicrobium. The sequence goes on from CANQUI010000095.1 coordinate 2,744, forward strand.
GCCCTTATCCGTCAGATACTGATCATAGATTTTCTTTCCATTTTCATAGACGGAGGTACAGGATACGAAACCCCGGTCGTCATATATATTTTGGCGGTTGATCTGCCCGTTGTGGTATAAATCCACCTGAATCGGGTTCCCATATTCGCCAAACTCCACATTTGCGTATTTCTCACGGTTTTGCATCGCGATCACCGAAAAGGGCGTATAGACAAATTCAATATTTTTCGGCCAATTCAGATTATGGAACGAAAGAAGCGCCTGTTTTTTTCTGCGCACCCCCTGAATGGCGTCGAACACCGACCAGTAGGGGGCGCGGAATACGCTTTGCCTGTGCAGAAAGTGCCTGAGATTCGGCGCATAGGACAGCAGCAAAATCTGATAGGCGCAGACATTGTTTCTCTGAAACAGCTGGATCTGTTTTACGGTATCATCCGTCTCTGTCCGCATCCGGCGTCTGTACCAAAGCTGTTCGCTTTCTTTCCATTCATTTTGCAGATACCAGGCGGGAATAAAATATAACATCAGGCGTTATTCCATCCTTTCAAAGCTGTTCGAATATGTGCCGCTTTTTCGGATCCTTCAATATAAAAAACGAATAAGAATCAAATTTCCGATAGGTTTTCACTTCCCTGTATAAAGGACACAGAATACCGACCAGAATCATTGCGGTAGCCGGAAATAACGCCAGCTCCGGTTCTATTTCTCCATCCAGCGAAAGCCACAGGGAAAAGCCCATCATCAGGCAGAAAACACAGCCGCTGAAAACGCTCAGCAGCAAAAGCTTTCTCCGTAAATATTGCTTTGTCCTTTTTCCGGCATAGATGCCCACTATGCTGTCGCCGCCTTTTTGCAGCCGTTCTGCCATCTCCCCCGGCATCAGCATAATAAAGGAAAACAGCAGGTTCAGTGCAAAAATAATGCCCAGATAAACCACAGCCCCCGCGGGATTCGTCAGATTCAGGCTTTCATAGATCGTCTGCAAAGAGCCGTTATCCGCAAAGAACCACATAACAAACCGCAGGAACAGTTGGGGAATCATAAAAAAAGAAACGGCAAACATCACAGGCATCACGCCGATGGGATCCAGCTTAAAAGCAATGTAGCTTTTATCGGCGTAAAGATTGTGGATCGACACCCGCTGGACCGGAATACGAATCAGTACATTTTCCATAACCAGGATTACGGCGGCCATGACCAGACACAAAAGCAACGGTTTTTGGAATGTTTCCCAGCTGAATTTTTGCAGAGTCGAAAACAGGTTGTCCAGAATATTGACAAGTATGATCGGCGTCTGGCCGCCGATTCCCTGTGATTGATTCCAGGTTGCCATCTTATGGATCACAAAAGCTCCCGCTGTCATTTCTAAGATGGCAATCATTTTCAATGCTTCAGGGGCAAGCCTTGATTCCCTGAAGATCAGATCGCCTGACCGTGATACCGCAAAGGACGCCGCCAAAAAAAGCATGAGAAGCAGCGTCATCCGTTCTGTCTTCTGCGGGGAGCAGCGCGCCCGAAATTCGGCTCCCCTTATGGCCATAAACATCCACATCAACAGGTTTGCCGTAATATAGGGCATAATTCCGAGGGCAAATATCGTATACTGATATCTGTCCCCGCTGATCATCGAAATCATGATATTCTGTGAATTCAGCTCATCCAACTGATAGGCGGCCGAATCTACTTTATAAAGTAAAAAACTTCTTCCAGCCATGTAGACTGCAAGAATCAACAAGGTAAAAAGAAGTCTTTTCGGTAATTCATGGGTTGTGATTTGTTTCATGGAAAGCGTTTCCTTTTACAGGTCTCCCTCCGGCCTTTTCGCCGGAGGGAGACCTGTATATAAAATTATTCTTCTTTCTCATTCACCTGCTTATTTCTGCGGTAGCCCTCCACTGCACTGGCGATTGCTCCGATCACCGGAATCCAGGACCACCATACCTGTTCCGAAACGACCGACATGCTGGCAAGCGGGACTTCCTCATCCTGGATTTCCGTTATTTCGCCGTCAGGATTCTCCTCGCTGTCCTCCAGTACTCCCAGCGGAACTTCCTCCTCTTCCATCGGGGTCAGCTCAAGCGCATCCTGTGCATCCGCCGTCGTCTCAGGCGCCGCGACCCGCACCCCTGCGACTGCCTGCGCGACAGAAGCTGTGGAAGGTGCCGCCTCAGCAGCAGGCGCTGCGATTCGCACTCCTGCGACTGCCGGTGTGACAGCGTCTACCGGAGGTGCCGTCTCAGCAGCAGGCGCTCCGCCGCCAGCTCCGGTTCCTCCGTCGTCCGCAAGGGCCGCACTGGTGCTCTGGCTCTCGCTGGTGCTCTGGCTCTCACTGGTCGACTGGCTTTCGCTCGTACTCTGGCTCTCGCTGGTCGACTGGCTTTCGCTGGTGCTCTGGCTTTCGCTGGTCGACTGGCTCTCGCTCGTGCTCTGGCTTTCGCTGGTCGACTGGCTCTCGCTGGTCGACTGGCTTTCGCTCGTGCTCTGGCTTTCGCTGGTCGACTGGCTCTCACTGGTGCTCTGGCTCTCGCTGGTCGACTGGCTTTCGCTCGTGCTCTGGCTTTCGCTGGTCGACTGGCTCTCGCTCGTGCTCTGGCTTTCGCTGGTCGACTGGCTCTCGCTCGTGCTCTGGCTCTCGCTGGTCGACTGGCTCTCGCTGGTCGACTGGCTTTCGCTCGTGCTCTGGCTCTCGCTGGTCGACTGGCTCTCGCTCGTGCTCTGGCTTTCGCTGGTGCTCTGGCTCTCGCTCGTGCTCTGGCTCTCGCTGGTGCTCTGGCTTTCGCTGGTCGACTGGCTTTCGCTGGTGCTCTGGCTTTCGCTGGTGCTCTGGCTCTCGCTGGTCGACTGGCTCTCGCTGGTGCTCTGGCTTTCGCTGGTGCTCTGGCTTTCACTGGTCGACTGGCTTTCGCTGGTGCTCTGGCTTTCGCTGGTCGACTGGCTCTCGCTCGTGCTCTGGCTTTCGCTGGTCGACTGGCTCTCGCTGGTGCTCTGGCTCTCGCTGGTCGACTGGCTCTCGCTGGTGCTCTGGCTTTCGCTGGTGCTCTGGCTTTCGCTGGTGCTCTGGCTTTCGCTGGTCGACTGGTTCTCGCTGGTGCTCTGGCTTTCGCTGGTGCTCTGGCTTTCACTGGTCGACTGGCTCTCGCTGGTCGACTGGCTCTCGCTGATGCTCTGGCTCTCACTGGTGCTGGCGACTACGCTCTCGCTGGTGCTCTGGCTCTCGCTGATGGATGTACTCTCACTTGCACTGGCCGAAGCAACAGCGTTCGCTTCACTATTCGTTGAATTCACTTCTCTGCCATAGGAAGTGTTCGTTGTCGTCTCGCCCTT
>CANQUI010000096.1 GCA_947626995.1 uncultured Eisenbergiella sp.
TCTCTTAAAAAGTTCTTTGTCAAATTTGATCGATGCTTTTTTTGCCATTGTCTTCCTCCTTGCTGCCGCATCGTTATTCCACCTTCTCAATCCGCTTCCCGGATTGAGAAGGTGCGGATAGTTGCGAGCAAATGGCTCGCATATTACGGGAACCTTCTCAATCCGCTTCCCGGATTGAGAAGGAGCGGATGGTTGCGAGCAAATGGCCCGCATATTGCGGGAACCTTCTCAATCCGCTTCCCGGATTGAGAAGGAGCGGATGGTTGCGAGCTGTTCGCTCACAACCATCCTTCATTATATATCATGGGTTTGGATGTGTGCAACCATTTATGATTCCTTTTTTTGTCTTCTTGCGCGGTCGCAGGTGATCCACTCGTCCAGGGTCAGGGGCGTGTAATCGGAATACTGGCAAAAGCAGTTGATCATATTGCACGGAATGTGCCGGATCGTTCCGTCCGGACTCTGCCGGACGCTGGCCGCAGTAATCTCCTGGAATCGTTCCATCAGCCGCTGATCAAAGGTGTCGTGCACATGGCCGTAGAGCATATAGGCCTTGGGGGCGCCGTTTTTGTCCAGCCGGTACTGGCCGTTGTAGCACAGGATCGGGTAGTGGCAAAGAACCACTTTTCGGCCGTTATCCTTCATTTCCTCATACGGACGGATCCACACGAATCGGCTGGCGTCGTATGCTTTGTCCTCCAGAAAGCGGTCGTGATTTCCCTGGATCAGATACAGACGTCCTTTTAGTCTCTGCAGCAGCTCGTTGGTCTGGGCCGCTTTTCCAAAGGAAAGGTCCCCCAGAATGACAACTTCATCGTCCGGCTTCACTCTGGCGTTCCACTTTTGCACCATATACTCGTTCATCTGCTCTGCATCCGCAAATCCGCGGCAATCCATGCTGGTATTGAGCTTTTCATGGAAAAAATGCAGGTCCGCAATATAGTATCTCATTTTCCTGTCCTGCTATCCCAATCGGTCTGCGTGCGATTTTCTGCGGCGGGCCAAAAGGCACGGCATCCGTTTTCGGAAATAAGAAAGCTTCCCCCCGGCCGCCAGGCGGGTTTTTCCTGTGGGGCCGGAAGGAAACTTCTGTTTCGATCCCGTCTTTTATGCGTCTACCTTTTCCACGCCAATGGTCACCATCTGCCCGTTTACGTTCCACTCCTTGCAAACGGCAAGCTTTTCGTCCTTTACAATCTCCTCCGCCAGGACTTTCCCGGCGATTGCCTCACGGTTCTTCATGGCGATTTCGGCGATCCTGTCATTGTTACACAGGGAAACCCGAATGTGATCCATAACCTCAAAGCCGGCATCCTTGCGCATCGTCTGGATTTTACTGATCACTTCGTAAACAAAACCTTCCTCCAGCAGTTCCTCGGTGAGATTGGTATCCAGCACCACCGTCATCAAGCTGTCCGCCTCGGAAACGTAACCCGGTTTCTGGCTCATCTCAATGAGCAGGTCTTCTTTGGTCAGCTCCACCTCTTCGCCGTTTACCGTAAAACGCAGGACATTCTTTTCGCTTAATTCTTCCATGGCCAGATTGCCGTCAAGCTGTTCCAGATATGTCTTAATTGCGCCCAGCTGCTTTCCGTATTTGGGTCCTACCGTCCGAAGCTGGGGCTTAAACGTATAGGAAGTAAAATCCCGCACATCGTCCGTAAAGATCACGTTCTTTACATTCAGCTCCTCCCGGATGATCTGCGTGTAAAACTCGGATAACGTCTGATCGGCCTTTACGAACATGGTCCCGATGGGCTGACGGTTTTTGATGTTCGCGCTGTTGCGGCAGGCGCGGCCCATTACCACAACCTTTTTCACTTGCTCCATATCCGATTCCAGTTTTTCATCAATTTCGGACTCGTCCGCCGTGGGGAAATCGCACAGATGCACGCTTTCCGGCGCGTCAGAATCCATGCTTCTGGCCAGATTCTGATAAATTTCTTCCGTTATAAACGGCACCATGGGAGCCGCCGCCTTCACCACGGTAAGCAGCGCCGTGTAAAGCGTCATATAGGCGTTGATCTTATCCTGTTCCATTCCTTTTGCCCAGAACCGCTCGCGGCTTCTCCTGACATACCAGTTGCTCATCTCGTCTACAAATTCTTCCAGCGCCCGCGCCGCCTCCGGGATCCGGTATGCGTCCAGATTCTGATCCACCGCTTTTACCATGGTGTTCATCCTGGATAAAAGCCACCTGTCCATGACCGGCAGCTGCGCGTAATTCAGGCTGTGCTCTGCCGCGTTAAATCCATCGATATTGGCGTACAGAACAAAGAACGCATACGTATTCCACAGCGTGCTCATAAACTTGCGCTGTCCTTCTATTACCGCCTTCCCGCTGTAACGCTTGGGAATCCAGGGCGCGGAAACGGTGTAGAAATACCAGCGGTTTGCATCCGCACCGTACTGTCCCAGCGCTTCAAAGGGATCCACCGCGTTGCCCTTGGACTTGCTCATCTTCTGGCCGTTTTCATCCTGCACGTGCCCCATGACGATGACATTCTCATAAGGGGATTTGTGGAACAGCAGGGTGGACTCCGCCATCAGGGAATAAAACCAGCCGCGGGTCTGATCCACCGCCTCGGAAATAAACTGCGCGGGGAACTGCTGCTCAAACAGTTCTTTGTTTTCAAACGGATAATGATGCTGGGCAAAGGGCATGGCGCCGGAATCGAACCAGCAGTCGATGACCTCCGGCACGCGGTGCATCTGCATCCCGCACGCAGGGCATTTCATCGTAATCTCATCAATATAGGGGCGGTGCAGCTCCACGGTCAGGGCCTTCTCGTCCCGGGACTTTTCATAAAGCTCCTCCCGGCTTCCGATACATTCCATGTGGCCGCACTGGCACTCCCACACGTTTAACGGCGTGCCCCAGTAACGGTTGCGGGAAATTCCCCAGTCCTGCACGTTCTCCAGCCAGTCTCCAAAACGGCCCTTGCCGATGGAATCCGGAATCCAGTTTACCGTGTTGTTGTTTGCGATCAGTTCCTCCTTCACCGCGGTCATCTTGATGAACCAGGACTCTCTCGCATAATAGATAAGAGGCGTGTCGCAGCGCCAGCAATGGGGATAGCTGTGTTCGAATTTGGGCGCCGAAAACAGAAGGCCCGCCCGATCCAGCGCTTCCAGCACAAGCGGATCGGCTTTTTTCACAAACACGCCGGCCCACGGCGTTTCCGCCGTCATTTCGCCCTTGCCGTCCACAAGCTGAACGAAGGGCAGATCGTAAATGCGGCCCACGTTGGCATCGTCCTCGCCGAATGCCGGCGCGATATGCACCACGCCCGTGCCGTCGGTCAGCGTGACATACGTATCGCAGGTCACATAAAATGCCTTTTTGTGCTGCTTTTGACAGGTGGAAACCGCACAGTCAAACAGGGGCTCATATTCCATATATTCCAGATCCTTGCCCGTATACCGTTCCAGGATCTCATAGGCCGGCGCGCCGTTTGCGCCAAGCCCGCCCAGCACCGAATCCAGCAAAGCCTCCGCCAGATAATAGGTGTAACCGTCCGCCGCTTTTACCTTGCAGTAACTCTCAAACGGGTTCACGCACAGCGCCACATTGGAAGGCAGCGTCCAGGGCGTAGTGGTCCATGCCAGAATGTAGGCGTCCTCTCCTTTTACCCGAAACCGCGCCACGGCGGAACGCTCCTTCACATCCTTGTACCCCTGGGCCACCTCCTGCGCAGACAGCGGCGTGCCGCAGCGCGGACAGTAGGGCACAATCTTGAACCCCTTGTACAAAAGCTGCTTTTCCCAGATCTGTTTGAGCGCCCACCATTCGGATTCAATATAATCGTCGTGATAGGTGACATAGGGATTTTCCATATCCGCCCAGAAACCCACCGTGCCGGAAAAGTCCTCCCACATCCCCTTATATTTCCAGACGCTTTCCTTGCACTTGTCAATAAACGGCTCCAGCCCGTATTGTTCGATCTGGTCCTTGCCGTCCAGCCCCAGCTGTCTTTCCACTTCCAGTTCCACCGGAAGCCCGTGGGTATCCCAGCCCGCCTTCCGCGGGACATAATATCCCTTCATAGTGCGGTAGCGGGGAATCATATCCTTGATCACGCGGGTTTCCAAATGTCCGATATGCGGCTTGCCGTTGGCGGTGGGGGGACCGTCGTAAAACGTATAGGTGGGGCCTCCCTCCCGGATCTTCATGCTTTTCTGAAAAATATTGTTTTCCCGCCAGAATTTTTCGGTCTTTTTTTCACGCTCCGCAAAATTCAGGTTTGTGTCCACCTTCTGATACATGGTCCTCTCCTTTCTTCCTAAAAAAAGCCCCGTCCTTGTAAAAGGACGGGGCACTCTGTCCGTGACTCATCAACCACCTTTACAACATACGCCCGCCGGTCCGTTCTAATCATCGGGAAATATGCTTTTCCGTTAACGCCGAAAAATGCGGCAGCGCCTACTGGATATCGGGGTATCGCCCGTTCTGTCGTTTGGCGCTGCGACTCGGAAGGGATCTTCCGCTGCGTCTACTGGTACCGGATCACACCTTCCCCGGCTCTCTGAAACGTTCGCGCGCAGCGTACTGTCTTCGTCACAGTCTCTCTCTTTGTATGTGTTACCCAGTATACAGCGCGGTTTTGCCGCTTGTCAAGAAATTTTCCGAAATTTGCGCCGGACCGGGTGATTGATTCCTCCCGTTATCAATGATAAAATAAAACAAATGCGAAAGAGGAGAAGACGATGCGTTTGGATCTCAACAAAAAATATCTGGCCCACTGCGCCGACAACTTCAATCAGTTCCTCCGCTGGATCCTGCTTTCCACTCTGGTGGGGCTGGTGGTGGGTTTTATCAGCGTCCTGTTCAATTTCGGCATGAAAAACGCCACTTTACTGCGAAAGGAAAACCCCTGGATCCTGCTGTTTTTGCCTGTGGCGGGCGTAATCATCGTGGCGCTCTACCGCGTCTTCCATTATGAAAATAACGGCGGCACCGATACGGTCATCGAATGTATTCAGACCGAGACCTATATCCCCCTGCGCATGGCCTTTCTGATCTTTGTATCCGCCATACTTACGGTCTTTTGCGGCGGATCCGTAGGGCGGGAGGGCGCGGCGGTCCAGATCGGCGGCAGCATCGGGAAAACGCTGGGGGACTGGTTCCATTTCAATAAAAAGGACCGTCGGGTCCTTTTGATGAGCGGGATCAGCGCGGCTTTTTCCGCGCTTTTCTCCACCCCCATGGCGGCGGCCTTTCTTCCTATGGAAATGGCGGACGTGGGATTTTTATACTATCCCGCCCTGGTTCCCTGTATCTGGTCTTCCTTTGTGGCATACTTTCTCGCCCGCGCCATGCACGCGCCCGCGGAACAGATGATGGTGGCGCAGGATGTGGGCCTTACGCTTCCCTTTTCCCTGCTGACGCTTCTTCTGGGGATTCTATGCGCGTTAGTCAGCGCGCTGTTTTGCGAAGCGCTGCATATGGCGGGATCCCTGTACCGGACCTACCTCAAAAACGCTTTCCTGCGCGCTGTCACAGGCGGCCTGCTCATCATCGGACTGACTGTCCTTCTCGGCACCGGCGCTTACCTGGGCCCCGGAATGGATGTGATCGAACAGTTCCTGCACGGGCAGGTGATTCCATGGGCCTTTCTGCTTAAGATCCTGTTCACGGCCATTACCATCGGGGCCGGCTATAAAGGCGGGGAAATCGTACCTTCCTTTTTTACCGGAGCCGCCTTCGGCGCGCTGTTTGGCTCCCTGACCGGCGCCAATATTCCGCTCTGCGCGGCCATCGGCATGGTTTCCGTATTCTGCGGCGTCACCAACTGCCCTGTGACCGCTCTTTTGATCGGCTTCGAGCTGTTTGGCTTCTCCCACGCGCCCTATTACCTGATCGCCATTTCCGTCAGCTATATGCTTTCCGGCCACTACAGCCTGTATCATTCCCAGCGGATCCTGTATCCGAAGGTGGAAAAGGTAAAGCAGGAGAGCAAATGAACGGCGCAAAAAACGAAAAAAGACTTCTCCCGGTGCTTTTTAAGATCTCTTGCGA
>CANQUI010000097.1 GCA_947626995.1 uncultured Eisenbergiella sp.
TCGCTGACCGTGGGGTACAACAGCAGGGAGAGTCCTGCGAGCAGAACGACCATCAGAAGGACCGTTGTTAAATTTTTTCTAATCCACCTCATAAGCCTCTCCCTGCCGTCGTACAGGGACGGCAGAGGCGCATGCGCGCCCCCGCCGCCGGCTGCGGGCTCCCGGCCCCCAGCCAGCCCAAATCCCTGATCCAACACATTTCCTCGAAAAGCCCCTGTGAAGAACCGCCCGGCTTCAGGCGCCAGACAGCCCATGGGCTTTCTCATTTACAGGTTACAAAAAACTTCTGTTGCTGATAATGCCGCAGACAGCATCCATCAGCCTTTCATTCTCCTCTTCGTCACGAGAAGGATCACAGCGCCAAGTACAAGCACGGAGCCAACTACGTAGAAGATCGTGGTACCGATGCCACCAGTCTCAGGAAGGGTGGTACCCTGCTTGTTTTCAACTTCTGTCGATATAAGTCCTGCTGTTAAATTATCACCCTTAGCTTCAATAACAGTATCCTCCATACTTGTCGGCGCCGTTATTGTTGCCTTCAGACTTGATAATGTTGGTGCCTCTCTGTCTTCGCCCATATCATCCTTATTAAAGTTACTCTCTATAGTAAACTCGATAGGCTCAATTGTGTTATAACCGGCAGGAGTTTTTGTCTCTTCCAACTTATAATCGCCTTCATCAAGACCCTCCCAGGTAAATACGGTACCATCATCACTTATTGTAAATTTTACGCTTTCCTTTAGTGACTCATATACGTTATCCGCATTCTTCTTGGTTAAAGTAAATTCAGCGCCTGACAGTGACTTGCCGTTTTCGTCGACTTTCTTTACTTCCAGTTTATAAGTGAAAACCTTTACTTCATCATCAGGAGTCTTACCTTTTCCTGCTTCATTCGGATTATTGGAATACTCCAGATTAACACTATTCAGATTACCCGCCGCACCAACAGTCGCATTCGCATTTAATACCGCTGTGTATCTGACTACAATCATTTTGTCCGCGCTAATATCAGGAATTGTTCTCAAATCTTTACAGAATAATGTCAGAGTACCACCAGCTCCATCATCTCCATTAGGAGCAGGAGTAATAGTAAAATAATCTGTAATATTTGTTGCTCCGTCAATAGGATCCGGATCCGCGTTAAGATCAGCACCTTTGTCAACAAGGTAAACCTGTGCACTACCAACAGTATATGTTAATCCCGCTGACAATGTATCATTGAATTGATACTCATATGTGTCATAGGAAGCAAAGTCTGACGGCAATGTACCTTTCAGCTGGAACTCAATCGTATCTCCGATATCATAATCTGCTCCGTCCTGCCAAGCGGAAGTAATACCTCTCGTATCATTTACTTCTTTCACTTTCTTTTCTACTGACGGCTTATCTACTTTTGTTGTTGCTTCAAACGTTCCAGCAGTTGTAAACTGAAGCAGAGCGAGGTTCGCAACATCATCTTTACCTGCTACATTCGTCGTATCAACAATCAGATAATAACCGGGATCTACATTTTTCCCTGTAGCTATACCATCGCCCTTCTTATGCGCATAGGCTAATTTAGCAATTGCACGAGCTTGCTTAGAGTCATCAGCCCAGTTCTGGTCTCCTATGATCTTTGCTACCTGGGCAGCCGTCGTAGCGCCCGTAAACAGAGTCCCAATTTCTGGAGCTCCCTGCAAAGCTTTAAGAAACCCTACCTCATCAATGCCATCTCCCCATTCAATATTTCCTAATGGTTTTCCCTTACCTTCCTCAGACTCAGGAGCAGCCCCCTGTTCACCTTTGAAAATCTGATAAGCTACGAACGTGTGACCTGTTAACCCACCATCTGACGCGCCAAGTCCCGGTACTGTGTCTGTTGCCATCGCCGGCATCGCCATTGCGAATACCATGACCGCTGCCAATACTAAACTGGCTATTCTCTTGAACTTTCTCTTCATAATATTCTTTTCCTTTCTTTTTTGTTCTTGCGGCCTGCCCTGGGAAGCCGCCGCGTTTCCCTCCTGCACGCCCGGAGATCTTTCCCAGTCCTCCCTCCGGTGTCTGTTACGTTCCATCCCGGTTCTAGGCTCTTTTCCTTCCCAGCACCTGTCTGTTTTCCCTTGCTCCAGCGGAGGATTTTCTGTTATATCCTCCCCGTGGGATTTTCCTACACCTGGGGATTGTTCCCCTTTCCCGGTACGGATTGTTCCCGCACCTTCCGGCGCATACCATTTTCGGTTACTTTAGTTCTGTGGCCTTCAGCCCTGCCTTACTCGGCTTTCTCTGATCAGACTGCCCGCCTGTGTACCTGCACGGGGATTCCGCTGTGCCATGCCCGTGAACCGGGCTGCCTGTTCTGCCCCGCTATGTACCGCTCTGGCTATTGTCTGACCGGATCCCGCCCGGAGTAGCTACCCGCCGCGTCCGGCCACGTCTGTGCATATTTTCCAGTCCGCGGGAGACTGGCGATGTCTAATTACGAAAACATATCACCATCCTCCCTTCTGGATTCTGTTTCTTCTATACATCAGGCAGAATGTGCCGCCAAGAATCAGCAACAGACCTGCCAGAGTATACGTCATGGGGCCGGGGCCACCGGTTTCAGGGAGTTCGTAAACGTCCGGACTGTTGTCAAAGACTACTACGTTGTTGCCCGTATGGATATACTTGACAACCACATCCGTATACGTGTTTCCGTCATACGTTACAGTCACTTTTTCCTCTTTGTCTTTTCCAGTTGCCTCATCCTTTTCAGGCTCCCCGAACTTGAATACAACAGGGGTAGGATCACCTTTATATCCTCTTGGCGCTTCCGTCTCAAGCAGAATGTAATATTCCCCATCGTAACTTCCTTTAGGAGAGATCTCTACTCCTTCAAGAGCATCTGGTTTAATACCGTTTTTCCACTCTTCAAACTCTTTCGTTTCACCACCAATTTTCGCTTCAATTGTTCCTCCGCTCTTAGTTATGGTATAAACTGCAAAGGTCGCGTCGCTCATATACTCATCTGAGGCAGCATCCCGTTTGAAAAGTTTAAGCATCTTATCGCCCCTGATCGTAGCTTCATCGTTATTTATCTCATATTCTGCATCATTGCTGTCCGTAACTGTAATACTTGCGTCCAGTGTTACATGATTGACAGCCGTTCCACTTTGGCCACTATGACCATTAACAAACGCTGTATACTCAATTCTTAAATGCTGCTCATCAGGTAGAATAATTTTAAAGATATTCTCCTCGTCCTCCTGAAGTACATAATAATCCTCATCAGGTTTTACCAGCGATTTTTCACTGGTTCTTTCCAATTGTGTCTCCGTTCCGTCTTTATTAATGCGATATACCTTAACAGATCCTGAATCCAGCGTAAGTTTCGAGTCCATCTCGTCTGTCAGCGTATAATGATCCATATTATATTTCTCGCTGAATGATCTTGCCATATCCGCAGCGCCGGGGTTGACATCAATCTTATAATTTACTACATCTGTCTTATCATCCTTTTGAGCATACACGCCTTCCTTTTTAAGCACATCCGGTTTGAAAGATACACTCGCATCATCCGTCCCGCTCTCATCACCATAATGAACGGTTGCACTGTTGTTTAGTGTGATATCTTCATCTTCATCCCCTGCCAGCATGTACTCATCTTTCAGCTTCAGGCTGTAATGGAAACGGTAAAGAGTATCTTTCACTCCCTCCGTATCATTCTTCATATATTCGCTGAGAGTCTTCACACTTTCGCTACCCGTGCCGCCTTCCTCTAGCTTTGTAAAACCTGCAGCGTGAGCTTCTATAACACTAGGGGTATTACCTGAACCTTCCGTAATTGTGGGATCCCCCACATAACGGAATGTATAACGAGTTTCCGTTCTCTTATCAGGCTTGATCAATTCCACATAAAGGGAATCTGGCACATACTCCAGCCGATTGTCAAATTGATCTTCCAGGTAAAACTTCTCTGGATCAATCTTTCCAATTCCTTTGTACGTTCCATTCTCTTCTGTAAAAGCGTTGAAATCGACCTGATATTCGATGATTTCCTCTCCGGTTTCCGAGGTTTTATGATCGGCCCTTTTGATTACATCGCCTTTCTGCGGGGTTGTCGTATATTCGTTTTTCCCTGTAAAAACATCTGTGCCATACCTGGTCTTAACATCTATTTCATTGGTTACTTTACAGCCTTCTTTCAGGAAATCTTCAAACGTACGATTTGTTTCGTAAGATCCGTCTTTGCCTCCATCAAAAATCATCTTTGCATCTTTAGGAATCCTGTAAGTTACAGTAAGCTTACAGGCCTCACTAAACGGCCAGTAAGAATTTTCGGTACTCACATTTGTATTAAACCAGATCTGAAACTCCCGTCTGCCTTTTACTGGCCCATCATCCGAATCTTCATATTCGTTTCCGATATGGGCAACGTGGTACCAGTGTGGTTTCTTATCAGGAACATCTTCTGTAAATTGCTGCTTTGTGCCATTCACCATCACATAAAGATCAGCAATTTCCGGAATATTATCAACAAAATACCTCTGTCCACTCTTATCTGTAAGCTCTAACTGATCCTGAAGATAAAAGCAGCGATCAGTTGTATCATGAGCCTTTTTAAACAATTCACTAAGCTTAGGTTCACCGGGGACATCAACGTTTATAGTATAAAGAAAATATTCTTCCTCCTCCACAAGGCCCTTATCGACTTCGCCAACTCCAATCCCTACTCCGGCGTTATCCCCAACAGTAGGGCCTCTGTTGATATCCACATCAACGCTATTATCAAACTGCTTATTAGCGGCCTCTGGATCATAGGTGGTATAGTACGTAATTTTGATATGGTCTCCCTGCTCCCACTTGCGATTGGGATCACCATCAATACCATCCCAGAAAGTCCAGGGAGGTTTATGTCCATCTCCCTGACTTGTGCCCTCTTCCGGAATATCAAAAGTAAAGCCGATAATTTTGCCATTTTCATCTTCTACAGGATATAACCCGTATTTTTCAGCTTCATCCCAGGGAATCTTGTAGTTTCTTATTGTATTACCGTTTTCATCTTTCCACTTGACTCGCAGTTCACGCCTTTCATCAATCCAGTGGTCTCCTGTCAGCGTATCGCTAACCTTGCTACCCCGTACATCTGTCGAACCGGAACCAACCTCAATATCCCATTCCAGATCATTAGGATATTTTACTATATCCTCTTCATCCAATTTCCCTGTTTTTCTCAGAAGTTTATCCTCAATCTTCTTTTCTTCCGTGACTTCTTTTGGTGTCCAATCATCGCCATTTGGCTTCTCTCCATCAAGAATCACTTTATTATTTACAGTGTATTTAAGTACGTTTCCTGTCAGAGTAGACTCAAGTGCGTTCAGATCCACATCACCTTTATACTTTATGACAACCTTCCAGTCTTTTTCCAAAGGCGAAGGTAACCCATCAAGTTTCCAGCCGGTGTTTTTCCCTGTGGCATCTTTTACAGGTACCAGCCTGGGTGTTGTACTTTCTCCAAGTTCACCTTCCTTATATTCCTTAACCAGTTCTCCTTTTTCATTATAAATTTCAACAGAAGCCGATCCTTCCCTGTAAGTAAGCCCGGACTGCATCTGATCCTCAAGAGTCGGATCTTTAATCGCTCCTTGGGAAACTTTCGCCTCTACAGTGTA
>CANQUI010000098.1 GCA_947626995.1 uncultured Eisenbergiella sp.
TATTTCGCCAAAAATCAGCGGGCCGCAGGAAAAGAAGGATCAGGCCATAAAATGCCGGACCAGCTCTATCATGGCGCAGGTATCGTTTGCCCCCGCCGTTTCAAACGCCGAATGCATGGCAAGCTGGGCAAGCCCGATGTCCGCCGTGGGAATCAGCACGCGGGCGCTGCAGAGACTCCCCAGCGTGGAACCGCCCCGGATATCCGACCGGTTGGAAAAATCCTGCAGCGGTATGTGATGCCGCTTACACAGGCTGCGCACAAGGGCCGCGGTGGCCCCGGCTGTGGCGTAATGCTGGTTTGCCTCAAATTTGAGCACCACGCCGCCGTTTAAATAGGGGCGGTTTTTCGGATCGCTCTTTTCCGGGTGGTTGGGATGCACCGCATGGGCGTTGTCCGCGGAAAGCATGGCGCTGTTTTGCAGAAATTGCCGTTTTTGCAGGGTAGAATCCGCAAGGTTCAACCCCTCCAGCACAAGCATAAGCGCGTCCGGCAGAAGCGAAGAGTCCGCCCCCTGCGCGGTGCGGCTGCCCGTTTCCTCATTGTCAAACAGAGCGTACACCGCAATATACTCGTCCGCTATGGCTTCCAGAAATCCTTTTAACGCGGCGAACGCACACTGCAGATCGTCCAGCCGGGGCGCCCCGAGAAACGCGTTGTCCGCGCCGAGGAACCGTCCCTTGTCCCGATTGTATACATACAGATCGCTGCTTAAAATCTCTTCCTTGTCCACGCCCAGGTTTCCGGCGCACATCTCCCGCAGGGTTTTGTTCTGGGCCTGGGAAAACAACGGGAGCAGATCCGTTTGCGGATTCAGCGCCTGTCCCTGATTGACCTCCCGGTTAAAATGGATGGCAAGGTTGGGAATGATCAGCAGATCCTTTTTAAAATCCACCAGCTTCGAGCGGATCGTTTCGCTGTCTGGATCCTTAAAAAACACCCGGCCCGCCACGGACAGCGGCCTGTCCATCCAGGTGTTTAAAATCATCCCGCCGTAAGGCTCCACGTTGAGTTTGACATAACGGTTCTCCAGACAAATCTCCGGGGACTCCTTGACCTTAAAGCAGGGGGAATCGCCGTGGGCCGCAACGATCCGAAAGCCTTTCGCCTCTTTCTTTGGAATCTTCACCGCGATCAGGGCGGAACCGTTTTGCGTCATATAATAACGGCCGCCCGGCTGCAGGGTATGATCAAAAAGGCTGTCCAGACACACGAACCCGCCCTCCCGCAGCCACCTTTCCACATTGCCGACGGCATGGAACGGGGTGGGGCTTTCTTCGATGAAGCGAAACAGTTCCCGGTTTTGTCCGTTCGGATCCTGTCTCTCCTGTTTGGCTTTTTGATAGCTTCCCGGCCTGATTTCCGTCACCAGGCCCTTTTCCATCAAAAAGGCAGGATGATAGGACAGCTTGGACTGCCTAAGCCCCTCGGAGCCGGCGTCATCCTCCCGGTTCACATAGCGGTATCCCTCCATCTCATGCTCGATAAACTGCTGATTGATCATGGAATACGCGCCTTCCGCCTCGGTAAGCGCTTTTTCAAAATGCACCACGAACATATCCCGGCCGCAGGGCTCTCCCAGGGCGAAGGCCACCACTCTTCCCTCCGCGCGCAAAAGCCCGCCCGTCAGATGAAGCGCTTCCATCTCCTGCAGCCCGTGCCGGGCCACGACCCATTCTTCTTCCCGTTCCCCTTCCTCTGTTTGCGCCTTTTCCTCCCGCCACCGGTTCAACAGCTCCAGGCACTCCGCCTTATTTTCCGGCGTAATGGCTTCGTAGCGCCAGTCGGGATACAATTTTTTAAACTTATTACAGTGATTCTTTTTGGCGTGCAGATCCCTGCCCGACAGCGTCAGCAGCTTTTCCTTTTCATAGACATAGTCGGCGATGTCGCGGCTGTAGGCGATCTGAAAACGGCCGGGATAGGCCTCCTCCAGCCTTTGAAACTGTTCAGGGCTGACCAGGTGCATTTTGAACGGGCGGCCCACCTGCCCAAACCAGTCGGAAAGCGCGTCCACAACGCGCACCAGATCCCCCGCCCCCTGTGGAAAACTCACCGACATGCCGCCCTCCCCGGACTCAAATACCAGGCTGCCCTCCACGATCCCCCAGAAAACGGGGTAAAAGGGTTTCCAGAGATAATTGTTGGAAAACGTAAAGTCGCAGTTGCGCACCGGTTCCTTTTCATAATAGGACTCGATGAGCTCCCGGTCCGACAGTTCCAGTTCCTTCCATAAAAGTCTCATATTCCGCGCTTTCTCCCGGTTTTTCCCGGGCTGTATATGGCTGTATAGGGGATTTTCCCCTTATCCGTCGGCGTTCATCCGGGCCAGCTTCGCGGCCTGATCCGCCGCGATCAGGCTGTCCAAAAGCTCCTGGATATCCCCGTCCATAATGGCGTCGATCTTATAAAGCGTCAGCTTGATCCGATGGTCGGTCACCCTCCCCTGGGGGAAGTTGTAGGTCCGGATCTTTTCGGACCGGTCCCCGGTGCCCACCTGGCTGCGCCGAAGCTGCGCTTCCTCATCGTGGCGTTTCTGCTGTTCCAGATCGTACAGCTTGGCCCGCAGTACCTTCATCGCCTTATCCTTATTTTTGAGCTGGCTTTTCTCATCCTGACAGGAAATCACGATCCCGGTGGGGATATGGGTCAGCCGGACGGCGGAATCCGTGGTGTTGACGCACTGACCGCCGTTGCCGGAAGCCCTAAAAACGTCGAACCGGCAGTCGTTGGGATCCACGGTCACATCCAGATCCTCCACTTCCGGCATAATGGCCACCGTGACGGTAGACGTGTGGATGCGTCCCGCGCTCTCCGTCTCCGGGACCCGCTGCACCCGGTGTACGCCGCTTTCATATTTCAGGCGGGAATACGCGCCCTGCCCGGAGATCAGAAAGCTGACATACTTCATCCCGCCGATCCCGATCTCCTCTGCGTCCATGGTTTCCACCTTCCACCGCTGGCGTTCCGCATAACGGACATATAACCGGTAAATCTGCGCCGCAAAAAGGGCCGCCTCATCTCCGCCGGCCCCCGCCCGGATCTCCACGATCACATTTTTGTCATCGTTGGGATCCTTGGGCAAAAGCAGCAGCTTTAACCGTCCCTCCAGTGTGCCGATCCGCTCCCGGGCGAGGCTTAGCTCCTCTTTGAGCATGTCCCGCATCTCCTCGTCCTTTTCCTCTTCCAAAAGGCTCAGACTGTCCCGGGCGTCCCGTTCGCACGCTTTATATTCCTGATACGTTTTTACAAGGGGCGTCAGGTCGCTCTGCTCCTTCATCAGCGTCCGAAACCGCTCCTGATTGGCGGTCACGGACGGATCGTTGAGTTCGCCCATGATCTCCTCATAGCGGTTTAAAAGATCTTCCAGCCTGTCAAACATACTTTCCTCCAAAAACCACCCGATCCAGTCCGGCATAGTCCGAAACCGCCGTCACGTCCCGAAATCCCGCCTGACGCATCAGCGCCATCACCGCTTCCTTCTGATCATATCCGATCTCCAGAAAGAGCTGTCCGCCCCGGCACAGGTACCTGTCGCTTTCCGCAATGATGCGCCGGTAAAAGAAAAGGCCGTCTTCTCCGCCGTCCAGCGCGCAAAGGGGCTCATGGGCGCGCACCTCCTCCATCAGCGCGCCGATGGCGCCGGTGGGGATATAGGGCGGATTGGAAACAATGATCTCAAACGTTCCCTCCACCTTTTCAAACAGGTCGCTGCGCACAAAAACGGCGCGGTCCTCTCCCAGGGCAAGCGCGTTCTTTCGCGCAACCAAAAGCGCCGCTTCCGAGATATCCGCGCCCAGCCCGGTGCAGTTGTTGGAATAATGCAATAGACTTAACAAAATACAGCCCGAACCGGTGCACAGATCCAGGATCCGGAATCCGTCGTGCAGGTTCCGCAGGACCTCTTCCACCAGAATCTCCGTGTCCTGCCGGGGGATCAGCACATCTTCGTTTACCAGGAAGGGAAGCCCCATAAATTCCTGTTCGCCAGTCAGATGCTGCAGCGGCACATGCGCCGCCCGTCTGGCGATCAGGTCCCGGTAACGGCGCGCCTGCGGCTCCTTTACGGGCCTGTTCCCGTTTGCCAGAAGATCGTTGTGAACGGTGCCGCAGACAAACTCCAGCAAAAGCCTTGCGTCAAGATCCGCCTCCGCAATCCCGGCCCTATTCAGGATGTGCCTGCCGTCATCGTAAAGGGCGCGGTACGTCATGGCGTATTCCCGCTCTCTTCCCGGGCCTCTTCTTTTTCCCAGGCGTCTATATCATAACCGAACGTGGTCTTTAAATATTCCTTCCAGTCAAAAACCGCTTCCACCGAGGCGATGGCCACCTCTATCATGGCATCGTCCGGTTCCCGCGTGGTCAGACGCTGCAGCAGCATACCGGGCGCGGAGATGAGACGGACCAGGAAATTGTCGCTCCTGCCCGCCAGCCGGATGATTTCATAGGAGATCCCGGCGATGACCGGAATGAGCAGGATCCGGATCACAAGCCGAAGGATCGGATCGGAAACGCGGATGAACAGGAAAAGGACGACGCTGACCAGCATCACAAACAACAGAAAGCTGGTGCCGCAGCGCCGGTGCTGCCGCGAGCTTCTGCGCACGTTTTTCACCGTCAGCTCCCGGCCGCGTTCGATACAGTTGATACATTTATGCTCCGCGCCATGATACATATAGACCCTGCGGATATCCTTCATGGCGGAAATGGCCGCCACATAGCCCACAAAAATCAAAATGCGCATAACCCCTTCCAGAATCGCCAGAAGGGAATCGTTTCGGATATAGGAACGAAACAACAGGCTGATCAGGTAGGGCAGAACGATAAACAGCGCCGCTGCAAACAAAACGGAGACGGTCACCGTGACCGCCGTCGCCAGCTTCTCTTTGGTACCGGCCGCCTGCGCCGGTTTGCGGGAAGCGCCCTTTTTGCCCGGATTTTCTTCCTCGTAAAACTGGGCGGACCAGGTCAGCGTGCGGATGCCCAGCACCAGAGAATCCACGAAACAAAATACGCCCCGGATAAACGGGAGCTTCGTCAGCCCATGAGAAGCCCCTGCCCCGGCATACTCGTCCGTCTTTACCTCGATCTGCCCGTCGGGTCTTCTTACCGCCACCGCATACCGGTCTTTGTTTTTCATCATCACGCCTTCCAGCACCGCCTGACCGCCGATGCCGCAATAGGCCTTTTTGCGTTTGCCTGCCATGTACAACCCCTTACTTTTCTTTATAAAAAGGAAGGTTGAGATTTATCCTTAAACCTCAACCTTGCCCGCTCCTTAATTCGCTACGCCATACTTCCTGTTGAACTTATCAATACGTCCGCGCGCCTGGGCCGCTTTCTGCTGGCCGGTATAGAATGAATGGCACTTGGAACAAACTTCTACGTGAATCTCCGGCTTGGTCGATCCGGTCACGAAGGTGTTCCCACAGTTACAGGTCACAGTGGCCTGGTAGTAATTCGGATGGATTCCTTCTTTCATGTCCTTTCACCTCGTTCTATATCATTTTCCACATGTTCGTTCTCATCCGCTGCCGCCTCAGGCAAATCCGGAAACAGCTTAGTTATTGTAACACAGCTCTCCGGCGGATGCAAGCGTTTTTCTTAAATAAAACGCATCTTTTT
>CANQUI010000099.1 GCA_947626995.1 uncultured Eisenbergiella sp.
CACGCTTTTACGGTTACGGAGTTGCTTGCAATGCCGCCAAGGACGACCGCCACGGTCATGGCCAGTGTTAAGATTTTCTTCATGATAGTTTCCTCTCTTTCTGCGCTCTGTTGGCGCTTACATATTTCGTCAGGCGTATTTCTTACGCTTCTGTTTATTAGACCCCACTATCGTACGTCAGGTTTTATATTTTTAAAAATTTTTATTTTTTCTTTTTATGGGCATGGAAAGCGGGAAAAAATATGCCTGTCGCGCCCCGGTACAAGGGTGCGGCAGGCATATCCCTACAATTTGAATCAGCATCCGGAAAACTTTTTTCTGTCCGGATCTCTCATATTTTCTCGATATACTCAATATATTTATCCTAATCAAAAAATTGACTGTGCTATCTTTGAAAAAAGAGCAGACAGAGAGGTTTCCCATGATCAGCTATTCGCCATTTTACAAAACGCTTTTAAAACGGGGTATCACGGAGTATGCCCTGATTTTCCGATACGGGATCAGCGCCAACACGCTGCACCGGATGAAGCACGGCGCCGCCATTACCACCACCACCATCAATACCCTGTGCGAAATTCTGGAATGTAGGGTTGAGGATATCCTGGTCTATCAAAGAGAAGACGCCGACCGTTTATCTTAATCCCGACAACTTCTGGAGAACATTGCCCATTGTTATATTTTCGATGTCAACATACCAGGAACGTCCGACTTTGATCACCGGGATCACTAATTCCACTGAGCCGCTCACCCCGTCTTTTTTCAGCGTCATCTCTACCGTCACATCCCTGGCTGCCTTCACCTTGATCTCATGCTTGCTTTCATACTCTTCCTTCAGCTCTCTCAGCTCCCGTCCGGTTTTCTTTTCCCCGTCGATGGCCTTAAAGGAAAAATCCCCGTAATCGCTGAAATAACGCTCGATCTGATTTGACACGCTTTCCTCTACCGATTCCAGATATTCGTTCCGCTCGCTCCACAGATAGCCGTTGTCTTCCACTTCCTCCCGGAAGATCTTCTGAGGAACCATCTTATACATGGTTTTCGCATCGCCTTCGATACAGCTTTCTATGAATTTTTCGGCTGTCGTTTTATAGCCTCTGCCTCCAAAGAGGGAAACCAACGCCAAAACTGCCACTACCGCCACGATCCCCACAGCCGCCATACCGATCAGCCGGTTTTTCCTGCTGCTCTTGTCCGGTTCCCCCTGCAAAACCTTTCCGTTGCCCAGGCTGCCTTCCTTCGGATTCTGGGATGTCTCTGCATCTTTTAAGGACGCGCCACATTCTTTACAAAAGACCGCCCCTTCTTCATTTTTGGCTCCACATTTTGCGCAAAACATAATTTTTTCCTCCTTCGTTTGCTGAAAACCCGTCTGCCTGAACGGAGTTCTCTTATTTTTCGTACGGCGCACGTTTAAAGCTTTGCTCCGCAATAATTACAGAAACGATTTCCTTCTTTTACCTCCGCATGGCAATTCGGACATTCCCGCACGCCCTTGATCTGATTCATATCCTTTTTACACTGATCGATTTCCGCCTGCAGCGTACGGATCTGCTCCATTTTTTCCGATTCCGGGACATCCGTTTCTCCATCCCAGCGCTCGTAATAAGCCTGCCCGATCTGCGTATACAGCTTTTGGATCTGTTTTTCTTTCTCGGAAACAGCCGCGCTTAACCGCGCTGTGTCCGTAAGATTTTTGGTCTGTTGGGCCACTCCCTGCCCCGCCTGTGTAATATGCTTTCCGATTTCCTCAAAAAACGCCATTTTTTCTCCTCCGTTTTTTCAGCAGCTAAAAACTCAATGTCCGCTGCTTTTTCCTCTCACACTTTTTTTGGCAAAACACCCGATCAGGGCGACTGCCGCCTGCGCTGCCGAAATCAGGTATGCCGCTATGATTCCCTGTCCCGATTCATATCCTAACTGCGCATAGATCTCGACTCCCTGCTGTACCAGCATGGAATATCCCAGCAAAGCCAGGATAGAAAGCAGAAAGGAAATCCAGGAACCGACCCTTTTTCCTACAAAACCCGCCAGCGCAGCCAATAATCCCAGCGCCAGCGGCAGCGCAAAGATCAGGATGCCGCCCTGCAGGGCGTAAGAAGCGTCTGAAACCATGCCCTGCTTTGCCATATCTCCCAAAAGACGGATCGAATTCCATTCGGTCAGCGTCTGCGGCAGCTCCAGATGATAATATTCATAGCCGGCCCTGAGTTCCCCGCTGATCCTGCCCATCTTTCCCAATGGAAGGGCAAAAAACATTCCCACATGCAAGAGTCCGAAAAGAACCGCAAGACCCTTCTGCCATATCCTGTTGTTTCGGCCTTTTTTACGCCCGTCCTCTCTGCGCTCCGGCGGCGTCCGCGCGGGCGCTGCCTCCTCCTGCACTGTCTCTGAAAGCTTCGCTCCGCAATAAACGCAGAATTTCATATCATCCTTGATTTCTTTTCCACAGTTTTTGCAAAACATTTTCTCTCCTTTCCTAAAATCCCACAGACGCATCCGCGCCGTGCCTTTTTGTTTCTATATGGATTAGACACCCTGTGGTCCCTTTTGGTTTTATAAGTTTATAAAATTTCTTTTCTTTTTTCCTTTTTCATGCTAAAATTGATTATATTCAATTTATTGCGCATAGTCAATATATTGATTTTATAATTTGTTTCACTTATTTATTCTTTTTTAAAAACCTCCTTTTTAAAATCCGTGTCTGATGAGATAAAAGGAGGGATGATATGACTTTTTATGAATTGATCCGATCCTGTCTGCGTCTGGATGCCATACGCTCAGAAAAAAAATCGGAAAAACAAAAAACCATTCATTTTATTTTAAAGGAGATCCGAAAATGGAAAAAGAACAACTGATTGAACTTGTGAAAAAAAGCCAGGCGGGAGATCCTGCCGCCATTGAGGCGCTGTTGGAAAACGCCTATACTTCGGTTTCCTACCAGTGCCGGAAACTTCTGAAAAATGCGCAGGACGCGGAGGATGTGACACAGGAAGTGCTGCTTACGCTCTACAAAAAGCTGGACACGCTCCAGGAGCCGGCCGCTTTCTGGGGATGGCTGAATAGGATTACGGCCAACCGGTGTATGAACGCCCTGTCACGCACCCATCTTGACCTTTCTTTTTTAGAGGATGAAGACGGACACAGCGTAATGGATGACGTGGAAAACGAAGACGAACAGCTTGTCCCGGAAGCCGCTCTGGATAATGCGGAAACGGCCCGAATGATCGGAGAAATCGTGGACGAACTGCCTCCGGCTCAAAAAATGTGTACCCTGTTGTTTTATTATGATGAAATGAGCGTCCGGGAAATTTCGGAGATCACAGGCGCATCGGAAAATACGGTGAAAAGCCGTTTAAACTACGCGCGCAAAGCCATCAAGACACGCGTTCTGGATTATGAAAAGCAGGGCATCAAGCTCTACCAGATTTCCCCGATTTCTCTGCTGTTGTATTTCCTGCGCAAAGAAGCTGCAGAATCCGCCGATCCTGTCATGGCGCAGAAGGCGGCTCACCGCATCTTAAAAACCGGAAACGCCGTACAAAAAGACGCTCCCTCCAAAGCCTCCGCCCGCGCCGCCGATTCCGCCGCCGGCGCTGCCGGTTCTACGGCAGATTCTGCTGCCGGCGCTGCGGGTGCTGCTGCCGACGCCGCCGTTTCTGCTGCCGGCGCCGCGGGCGCTGCGGGTTCCGCTGCCGGTGCCGCGGGTGCTGCTGCCGGCGCCGCCGGTGCTGCTGCCGGCGCTGCGGGTTCCGCTGTCGGCGCCGCCGGTGCTGCTGCCGGCGCCGTTTCCATCAAGGTTGCCGCCGCGATTTTGGCGGGTCTGGTTACCATCGGCGGGGCCGGTGTCGGCATGGCCGCTCTGTCCCGGCATGTTGCCACGCAGCAGCTTCCCGTAGAATTGACGCTGCCCGATGAAGAAGATTCCCTTGTAGAAACAGACGCCTTGGCTGCATCGTCAGAAACGGAAACCGACGCCAAAGAGGCTTCCCTTTCTGATTTTGACCTAGACCTTCTTGCGCAGCTTCCGTATACGGGAGATTTGGAAAAATGCGCCATGACTACAAAACAGGCCGAGGCCTTTTGTAAAGAACTGGACGCTGCGCTCCAGGAAAGCAAGTCTCTTGCTCCGGGTGGAAATTATTCCAGTTTCTGCCGCGCGGCTTTATTTGATGCCGGATCCGGCATCCCGGCTCTTTGGATTACGGAGGGCTATGGTTATGAGACGGATGGCTCTTTCGTCGGTGAATCTTCGTATTTTAAGATTTTCTACTGGGACGGAACCAGGGCAGTCTTAGCCATTGACAGCAGTCGCTCCCAAAATATTGCAAACTGCAATCTGACAGATCAGGGATTGCTGGTCGGTTGTAAAGGGAACGATATTCCAAATTCAAATTCGCTTGGTTGGTTTTTTACGGAATATTCCGAGCTTTATGAATTCTCCAATGGCATGATCACCAGGACACCGGCCCACGTACTGGAACGTTTTACCCTTTCGCCCAATCTTGTCCACTCGCTTTCCGATGCGGAAAAGGATGAAATGCGTGAACTGATCATGCAATATGGTACGACGCATGGCAAGCCGTACGTTTCTTATGACTATGAAACCCTGACCGCTGATAAATGGACCGCGAATGATCCCACCGGTTATGACCCCGGCATCACAGTTGTTGCCATTGACGGAACTTTTTACAGTCCGTCCGAAGTTTTCTTAGAGGATCCGAATTATATCTTCTGGTGGTATGCCGGAGAGGACTGCGTCCTGGGTCAGGGAGAACACAATTATACCGGCGCATCCCGTTTTTACTGGAACGGGAACTGGGACGATGCCGAAGATTTACTGGAAAAACTAAGTGACGCTGCACAGGGGACCGACTCACCGTCCTCTGCATCCGCAAACGTCACAACCGATCCCTTCCAAAAGGCCCCGGAGGATTCCGATGCCGAAAAGAAGGACTCGATCGTCCGCACGATTCTGAACAGACCCGAAATGAATATTGACGTATACAGTGAAATTCCACACTTTCAGCAGGACGACGGTGCCGGTTATGCAAAGATAAACGCCTATTTCGAATCTCTGCAAAGAGAATGGATGGATCCGCAGGGAGACATCCTGTCCATGATACTGGAGGATGGGGCGTCCGATTTTCAATCGGAGCCGTATACCATGCACTATATTGCAGAAATAAAAGAACAGACTGACCGATATGTCAGCATATCCATTGAATATTATACCTACCTTCGTTCCAGGCCCTATTCCGAAATCACTCTGTACAATTTTCGGATGGATACCGGCGAACTGCTCTATTTGAGCGATCTGTTTGATGCCTCAGAGCAAGAGATCAAGGCAGAAATCCAAAAAAGCCTCCTCGCGCATCCGGATCTGAATCACGACATCACCTTATCCTCCGACAACGGCGCTCAGATCAAAATAGACGACTGGCTGTCCGAATGGATCTCACAGAAAGATGTGGATGATTTTTCATTTTATATCCAGGACGGTCATGTGATCCTATACTTTGCCTGGCCGGACGATTATCAAATGCGCGGATGGATATTCGAGCTGGAACTTCCGTTAAAAGCTAAGCTTCCCTGAAC
>CANQUI010000100.1 GCA_947626995.1 uncultured Eisenbergiella sp.
TAAAGGAGTTAAATTTTTATTTTACTATGGTTAAAAAAACAAAAACAGGAAAGTATGATATTTTGCTTCAAAATTTATCGTCAGATCTGGAAAAAACCTATATAAACTTGCTTGTTATCCGGCGTTTTGAGGAAAATCTTCTTCGTTTGTTTAGCGAAAATAAGCTTTTCGGAACTACGCATACATGCATAGGTCAGGAAGCTGTCGCAGTGACGTCAATGGAGTGCATTAAAGAAGAGGATATTATATTCAGCAATCATCGATGCCATGGCCATTTTATCGCGTATAGCCATCATCCGGAATATTTACTAAAAGAAATTATGGGGAAAAAGGGAGGAGTATGCGAGGGACGGGGCGGAAGCCAGCATATAAGGTACCATAATTTTTATTCGAATGGAATACAGGGAGGGATTGTTCCCAATGCGGTAGGTGCGGCATGGGCTGAAAAACTAAAAGGGACAGATAATATAGCGGTCGTATTTCTTGGCGATGGTACATTGGGGCAGGGGATTGTTTATGAGAGCCTGAACATTGCATCTTTGAAGGATGTCCCGGTATTGTTTATTGTAGAGGAAAATGGTTATGCCATGTCTACAAAAACCGCTGAGGCTGTAAGCGGAGAGATTACTGCCCGTGCACAGGCTTTTAACATAGCATTTGATTCTGTGGATGGAAATGATGTAGATGCTTTAAGGAATTCCATGGGGACGGCATACAGGTATGTCAGGGAAAAAAGGCGGCCGTTTATGCTGGCTGCGCATACCTATCGTCTGGCTGCACACAGCAAAGGAGATGATCCCAGGGATACCGATGAGATTTCCGAACATTGGCTGAGGGATCCTGTTGAAAATTACGGAAAAAAATTAACAGAAGAAAAGCGGGAAATGATCTCGCAAAAAGTGGATCAGTTTATATCTGATATAACTGAAGAGGCAGAGTCGGAGGAGACGGCAGCAAGCTGTCCGGTTAAAAGTGATAAAACCGAACCGGCCAGGCTGAATGCCTCTGTGCCTGATTTCAGGAGATGCATAGAGTATATCAATTATGCCCTGCTGGAGACTGTAAAAAACAATAAAAACGTCATTGTTATGGGGGAGGATATCTGTGATCCCTATGGAGGCGCTTTTAAAGCAACAAAAGGGCTCAGTACGGAATATCCGGACCAGATTATAAATATGCCGATAAGTGAAGCCGCGATGTGCGGGATATCTGTAGGGATGGCATTGAATGGAATCTACCCCATCATGGAAGTGATGTTTGGAGATTTCATTACGCTCGCAATGGACCAGCTGGTCAATCATGCGTCAAAATATCAATGGGTATATGGGGATGAGGCGGCCGTTCCATTTATGGTCAGAACTCCCATGGGGGGACGGCGCGGATATGGCCCTACCCACAGCCAGTCTCTGGAGAAACTGTTAATTGGAATTCCCAATGTAATGGTAATGGCGCTCTCGCCTCTGCATAATCCAGTAGAATTATACAGAATGGCGCTGCAGCAGAAGAAGCCTGTAATAATGGTTGAAAACAAGGTGCTGTATACCAAGCGTCTGATGACGGTTGATCAGAACGGTATGCTTGGAGATTTTCATACAAAGGTAATCTGCAATCATATTGTGCCAACCTATTTATTGAGCCTGAATAAGGATTACCATGGAGAGGCCACATTGATCACTTACGGAGGCATGACCCAGGAATGCATGGACGCAGCAATGGAATTAATGGTCGAGGATGAGATCAGTGTAAATGTGATTGTGCTTGGGCAGTTGTCAGAAATGCCGTGGGAGGACATGGAAAGAGTACGGGAGACAATTCATCTGGCCATATCGGTGGAAGAAGGTACCGTGAGCGGAGGTATTGGGGCCGAAATCATCGCGGGCCTGTGTGAAAGAGGCATAGGAAAAAGATATGCGAGGATTGCGGCGCCAGACCAGCCAATCCCTAACAGCCTGTTTCTTGAGAAAGAAGTTCTGCCGGATGCAGAGAATATTGCGGATAAAGTGAGGACAATGATCAATGAGCAGTAAGAAAATCCTGATGCCAAGGATTGGCGTTAATGATGATGTAGTAACTCTGGGACAATGGCTTGTAAAAGCAGGAAGCCAGGTCAAAAAGGGCCAGGCTGTTGCAGTAATTGAGACATCAAAAGAGACTGACGAATTAAAAACGGAAGAGGATGGATATATAAGCTTTGCAACAGAACCAGGGAAGGATGTCCGTGTCGGTGATGTTGTTGCGGAAGTTTATGATGAGCCGATACCGGGAATCATCGTTCAGGAAAGCTCCCAGGAGCAGGATACAAGGATATACACGAAAAAAGCCAGAGCAGTGCTGGATGCACATCCGGAAATTGACAGATCCAAACTTCCCAAAACGGGAATCATCAAGGAAAGCGATGTGGCAGGATTAATCCGTGAGCCGTACCATATTGAAAAGACGATGTCAAATCACATGCTGATTTATGGAAGGGGAGGCCTGTGTAAAAATGCAATTGAAATTATTAATCAGACGCGGGCTTTCTGTTTAGATGGGATTGTGGATTTCTATTATCCGCAGGACAAGGAGCTTTATGGAGTGCCGGTCGTCGGAAGTCCAAAGGATTTGGAAAGGCTTTATCAGGAAGGCTGCCATAAAATTATTTCCGCTGTGGCCTTCTGGGGGGAAACCTACTCGAAACATTACCGGAAAAATCCATATCCAAGGCTTAAAAGGGCAGGTTTCGAACTGGTTAATCTCATAGACAGAACAGCGAGTATTGCCAGTACGGTAAAAATGGGAGAGGGAAACCTTATCTGTGCAAATGTTTATGTGGGAGCAGATGCGGTAATTGGAAGTGATGTGATTTTGAATGTGGGATGTGTGATTAATCATGACTGCATCGTGAGCGACCACTGCCATATCGCTACAGGTGCCCTGCTTGCCGGTGAGGTGGTTGTCGGTGAGAATACCTTGATTGGCCAGGGGGCTGTCATATATGCGGGTGTAAAAATAGGAAAAAATGTTACGGTCAATAATGGATGCAGGATATTTAAAAATGTTCCTGACGGGGCAACAGTGACAAAGTGATGAGGACATTATATATAGAGGGAAATTCTTTTGATCCCTATTATAATCTGGCCGCAGAAGAATTAATGATGCAGAAAATGCAAAAAGAAAAGGATGCAGTCCTTCTGTATCTGTGGCAGAATGAACCTTCCGTTGTTATTGGAATGAATCAGGACCCGCTGGTTGAATGTGATGTCCGGCTGATGCTTCAAAAGGGCTGTCATGTGGTAAGGAGAAAAAGCGGGGGAGGCGCAGTTTACCATGATTTAGGGAACCTGAATTATTCTTTTATTGCCCCGGAAACGGCTGCGGACAGACAAAAATGGAATGAGATTGTTTGTGAAGCAGTTGGAAAATATGGTTTGGAAGCAGCAGCGTCCGGCAGGAATGACCTTGTTGCAGGCGGAAGAAAATTCTCGGGTTCGGCTTTTCGGAAGAGCAGCGGCGTAATACTTCAGCATGGAACACTGATGATTGATGTCAAGATGGATGATGTCAGTACTTATTTAAGACCATCCTGCAGCAAACTGCAGAAGCATGGGATCCGTTCGGTGGAACAGCGGGTTGTAAACCTGAAGGAGCTTAATAATCAGATCAGCGTAGATGGGATGAAAGAAAATATAAAAGAGGAATTCCGGAAGGCGTACTTATCAAAAGAACTGTTCTGTTTAAAGATTGGAACATGGATAGACAGTGGTGAGCTGGAAAGCAAATGGAAAGAGTATTCATCAGAGAGGTTTATATATGGGGCATTTACAAAGGGAGAATCAGCAGACTATTTATGACATAGCGGTTATTGGAGGAGGACCTGCAGGATATACGGCCGCACTGGAAGCGGCGCGATATAAGAAAAAGGTTATCCTCTTTGAACGGGGTGAAATGGGCGGAGTGTGCCTGAATGAAGGATGCATACCTCTTAAATCCTTTTTGCATGTTTCCAGAATATACAGGAAATCCTTTGCGCATGGACTTAAGCCGTCGGAACCCTCTATAGAATATATAAAAAAAACAGCACAGGAAAATATTAAAAAATTGAAAAACGGTTTACTGTATTCTTTGAAAACAGCGGGGATTGAAATTGTAAACGCAGAAGCGGAACAGATTGAAAAAAGCGAATTTTATAAAATTGCAACATCAAAAGGTGCCTTTTTCTCAAGAGATGTAATCGCGGCAACGGGATCGGAACAGGTTATTCCCTCAATTAACGGACTTGCTGACGCAATTCAAAAAAAGAAAGCTGTTACAAGCAGGGAGTTTTTTGAGCTGCGTGAAATGCCGGATGAAGTCTTGATTCTTGGGGCTGGCGCGGTTGGAATTGAGATTGCGAGTTTTTATACAGATATGGGCAGGCAGGTAACACTGATTGACAGTAAAGAACGTATCCTGGGAGATATTGACGATGATATACTTCAGCTTTACATGAATCAGCTGGAAAAACAGGGGATGCGTTTCCTGCTGGGCGTTGATATCTGCGAAGTGGAGACAGAAGATAAGGTATGCGTGATATACCGGAAGGATGGGGAGATCGATGAAGTAAGCGGTGACTGTCTGGTGATTGCCGCAGGGAGGAAACCAGTCGGGAATTTTAACCATGTTGAAGGGATTTATATATGTGGAGACGCTAATGGAAAGTCCATGCTGGCCCATACAGCCATACAGGAAGCGGCTGCAGCTGTCCA
This sequence comes from uncultured Eisenbergiella sp., assembly GCA_947626995.1. Lineage (GTDB taxonomy): Bacteria > Bacillota > Clostridia > Lachnospirales > Lachnospiraceae > Gallintestinimicrobium. The sequence goes on from CANQUI010000100.1 coordinate 4,725, forward strand.
TAAGATTCTGGGAGAGGAAAGACAGGCAGATTATTCGCAGATCCCGGCAGTTATTTATTCTTCGCCGGAATTGTCATGGATTGGGGGAAATGAGAGTAAAAACACTGCGGCTGACGTCAGTAAAAAAACAATGGATTTCAGCAGCCGATATGTGATCGATGCTGATGGCGTAAAAGGATGCATTAAAATTATAAAAGAGAAAGAAAAGATACTCGGATGTCAGATCGTCGGAGATGGAGGAAGCGAGCTGATTGCATTCATGCTGTCGGGGAATCTGGATAAAATCGTATATCCGCATCCTTCTGTAAGCGAAATATTGCGTGAAGTTCTTTAAATTTAAAAGCAGCGGGAATTGTAACAAGAAAACTATTATGAAAAAATATGGACTGATTAAGAAAGGAGAACCATGGAAGAGATTTATAAGATTTTAAAGGAACTGAGGCCGGAGTTTGACTTTACGGAGAGCGAAGATTTTGTGGAAGACGGTTTTCTGGATTCTTTCGATATCATATCATTGGTCTCCGCGGTTGAGGAAAAATACAGTGTAAAGATCGACGGGCTGGATGTGGTGCCTGAGAATTTCTGCTCTGTGGACGCGATTGCCGCGCTGATCAGGAAAAGCGGCGGGAATATTTAAGGGAGAATAAACAGATGAGAACGACAGTATTATCGTACCTGGAGGAAAGCGC
>CANQUI010000101.1 GCA_947626995.1 uncultured Eisenbergiella sp.
AAAAGTGTGATTTCATATTTTTTTTAGATTTCAAACGAAAGACCTCCGGAAGACGGCGGAAGGTGCGATTGCAGGAAAAAACCCCGGCATGCATGGGCTGCATCCCGGGGCTTCTTTTCTCTTTCTTATACTCTGGAAAGGTATTCGCCAGTCCTGGTATCGATCTTGATCACGTCCCCTTCATTGACAAACAACGGCACATAGACCATGGCGCCCGTCTCCACCGTGGCGGGCTTATTCGCCCCGGTAGCGGTATCCCCTTTAAAGCCGGGCTCGGTCTCGGTGATGGTCAGCTCCACAAACAGAGGGGGCTCTACCGCAAACACGCTGCCGTTATGAGAACAGATCCTGCAGGTCTCATTTTCCTTTACAAACTTCAGGGCATCTCCGATGGTGTCCTTGTTCAGAGAAATCTGGTCGTACGTCTCCATATCCATAAAGGTATAAAGATCTCCGTCATTGTACAGGTACTGCATATCCCTCCTGTCAATGCGGGCCGTAGGACATTTCTCCGTGGGGCGGAACGTACGTTCCACCACGCCGCCGTTTTTGATATTTTTCAGTTTGGTCCTGACAAAGGCGGCGCCTTTGCCCGGCTTAACATGCTGGAACTCGATGATCTGATAGATATTCCCTTCGTATTCGATCGTGACGCCGTTCCTGAAATCGCCTGCAGAAATCATAAGATATCTTCCTCCTGATTCAAATTCACAATATGACCTCTTACAAGTGTATCCTAAAAGTCACCATTTTTCAACTACTTTTTTGGAAAAACGAGAAAGCGCGGCCAAAGTGCGCGTCAGGTTTCCTCCGCCAGCTCCAGTTCGAACCAGAATACCACGCCGTCCTCCCGGTTGCTTACACCGTATTTTTGATTCATGGCCTCCATGACGGCCTTGACGATGGAAAGACCCACGCCGCTGCCGCCATATTCCCTTGTTCTGGCCTTGTCCACCTTATAAAATTTCTCCCACAGGTGCGGCAGCGCCTCCTCCGGGATGGGCTCGCCGGTATTGAACACACAGATTCTGGCATGGCCGTCCTGCCTGCCCACCGTTATCACGATCCGCTTTTCCTTCCGGCAGTAATGAACGGCGTTGGTAAAATAGTTGGTAAATACCTCTTCCGCCATAAATTCATCCCCCCAGACATACAGCGGCGGTCCCGGGCGAAAAGAAAGACGGATGCCGTTTTGCTCCAGCAGGATCCGCGCGGACTGCAGATAGTTTTCCAAAAGCGCCATAATATCAAAACGTTCCATCGTCACCGGCTCGCTGCCAAACTCCAGCTGATTCAGGGTCAGGAGTTTTTTGACCATTTCATTCATGCGGGCGGCCTCGTCCACAATCACGTCGCAATAATACTGTCTGCTTTCCGGATCCTCTCCCATCCCCTCCTGCAGCCCCTCCGCATAGCCCTGGATCAGCGCGATGGGCGTCTTTAATTCATGGGAAACATTGGCCAGAAATTCTCTGCGCATCTCGTCGATTTTGGTTTTCTTCTGGATATCTCTGGTCAGCTCGTTATTGGCCGTTTTCAGCTCGGAGATGGTTTTTTCCAGCGTATCGGAAAGTTTGTTGATGTTTTCTCCCAGAAGCGAGATCTCATTCCGGGTTTTTCCCTCGTAGCGGGCGGTAAAATCCAGATGCGACATCCGCTGGGAAATGTCCGTCAACTGCAGGATCGGTCTGGTAATCCTGCGGGAAACGAGCCAGATAATGATGCCGCTGGCAATCGCCGCGGCAATTCCCACATAGGCCAGAAAGCGGTTCGCAATCCTGACGCTGTCCTGAATCCCCTCCAGCGCGGTGCGGATCAGGAAAAAGTCCTGATTGTTCAGGATGCCCCATATTTCGATATATTCCATCCCGGTCTGCTGATCGGCGACGCGCCAGACGGTATAGCGCTCCGTTTCCTCCATGATCTCCGACTCTTCCCCAGAACCGCGGAATACATGCTGCAAAAGCTGGTTGCGCATAAAATCGGAATCATTGCCCGAGATCTTTACCGTCCTGGAATTCGCATCCACGACCAGCATGGACAGATTGTATTTTTCGCAGTTTCGCTGCATCATCAGATCGAAACTGTCCGAGTCCAGCATATCCTTGCTGACGGCCTGCTGCAGATTCCCGTATACCGAAAGCAGCACATCCTGCTTGTTGCGAATGTAATACCGCTCCAGAAAGGTATTGTTGACAAACCAGCACAACAGGATCGTTCCCGCCATCAGACTGACAAAAATGACCGTAAACTGCCTGCGGATCGACTCTCTCATCATGGCGCCTCACCCTTCAAATTTATATCCCATGCCCCAGATCGTCCGGATCCGTTCGCCCTTGTCCCCCAGCTTGCTGCGCAGCTTTTTCACATGGGTATCAATGGTCCTGGCGTCTCCGAAATAGTCATAATTCCATACGTGATTCAGGATCTTCTCCCGGGACAGCGCCAGATTGGCGTTGGACATAAAATAGGCCAGCAGCTCAAATTCCTTATAACTTAAGTCAACATTCTTTCCGTCCACCGTCACCAGATGGGCGGCCTTATCCAGACGGATGCCGCCCACATCCAGCACCTGCTCTTTTTCATCCGTCTGCGACGTCCGCCTCAGAAGCGCCTGCACCCGCGCCACCAGAATCCTTGGGCTGAACGGTTTGGAAATATATTCATCCACGCCCAGTTCAAAGCCCTGCAGCTCGTCCTTTTCATCTCCCCGCGCCGTCAGCATAATGATGGGCACCCGGGAATACGCGCGGATCTCCCGACAGACCTGCCAGCCGTCCATTTTGGGCATCATCACATCGAGAATGATCAGCGCAAGATCCTGATTGGAAAAAAACAGTTCCAGGGCTTCGCTGCCGTCCTGCGCCTCCATCACGTCAAAGTTTTCCCGCTGCAGGAAATCCTTCACCAGCTTCCTCATCCTGCTCTCGTCATCGACGACCAGTATTTTCTTTTTTTCCATACGCCACACCGCCTTTCGCACCAATTTGCATCGATCTGTGATTTGACAGACAGTATACCAGCAAATTATGTAGAAAATGTGACGGATCGGAGAAAATCAGCAATACAGGCACATTCTGCCGCCCAGACACAGATTGCAGATCAGATTGGCCAGGCAGAAACGCCAGCAAAAGCCGCCGCCGTCGGTCATGGGCATCCCGCCGTACTGGGTCTGCCTTCCCGTATACCAGCTGTCGCCCGCCTGCATCCGGTTTTTCCAGTTCTGATACTCTGTATTCTGCGGTTCCATCTCCGCCGCCTTTTGCGCCTGCTCCATCGCCGCCGCGTTGTTTCCCAGCCCCTGATTGGCCATGGAGCTGTAATAATACCACGCTGCGGTATGCTCCGGAATATCGTTTAACACATTCAGCGCCTCCCGGAAATGCCTGCTGTTGATATAATTGGCCGCCGCCCGCATGTGGATCGTATACGCGTCCGTCTCCTGTTCGCTGCTCTGGCCGTATGTGCGGCGCTGCGTCTGGCCGTATCTGCCAAAGCCGCCGAAGAAATCTCCGAAGATATCGTCAAACCCGCCCCCATAGGGGCCGCCGTAGCCGCCGGTCTGGCCATAGGAATAGGAACCGCTTGCGCCGCCTTCCCGCTCCTGCATGATCTGCTGGTAGGCCTGCTGGATCTCCTTAAATTTTTCTTCCGCCTGTTCCTTGTTGGGATTGTTGATATTTGCGTCCGGATGATAGATCCGGCTCATTTTCCGATAGGCTTTTTTGATTTCCTCCTCGGTGGCGTTTTGCGGCACACCGAGCACCTGATAGGGATCACGCATGATTCTTATCCTTCTTTCTCTGCAGCATTTCGTAACGATACCAAACGCCGGAATATAAAATGTTGCGGAGGATTTCCACATCTTCTATGATAGGCAGCTTTTCAAAAGCGCGGGAACAGGAGGCCATCATCGTCCGCAGCGTGGCGTATGCGTACTGCGCAAAGTCCTCTTCGCTTTCAAACGCGTCCCGTTTTAATAAGAAAACATTATAGCTGCCGCTTTTTCGGTCCTTTGGCATATCCTCAAACGCATCCATAAGATAGATGAATTTTCCAAGATAAAAGCCCGTCTGCCGCAGAAGCCCTTCCCATTCATCCTGCCGGACGGCAAAAATTTCGGCCATGATCTCCCCGAAGAGGCCGCTGACAAGATCCGGATCCGTCTCCCTGTTGTGTTCGCTGCGTCTGATCCATTCCAGCTGCTTTTGGATTTTCGCGCTCTTTTCGGGGTAAATCTGACAGACGCGTTCCTTTTTTTTGCGCAGAAACGCTGCAGCGGCCCGTCCGCTTATTTTTCGTTCGTCCATCCAGTCATCCAGCGCCTTATCATAAGAAAGCAGAAGATTCATATCCGCCGCATAGTCCGTAAAAGGGCTCTCGCAAAACGCATGGGACCGCAGCGGATGGGCGCTGCACCTGCACGTTCCTGTGTTCTTTTCCGGCTCATAGAGCCCGTCCAGCAGCAGCACGAGAAACGTCATGTCAAAGCTCAGCGTCATCTGACCGATCCTGCCGTAGCGCTTTCTCAGGTTCCGGCAAAGGCCGCAATAACAGGCGTGATAGCGATCATATTCACGAAACTTCATCTCCTGCCTGTTGACAACGATATATCCGAACATTTTCTTTTCCCTTCAGCTTTTTCTGGTAAACAAGGCCCCGCATTTGGGACAGCAAATTTCCACCTTTCCATGTCCTTTGGGGATCCTGATCTTTTGCCGGCAGGACGGACACCGGTAAATATGATGGGTCCTGCGCTGTTTTGTCTCTGCCAAAAACCCCCGGATCTTTCCACGCAATCCGTTCATGACGGCCAGATATTTTTGATTTTCCGCATACCGCCTGGGAATGTTTCTGGAAAAGGCCCGCGCAAAATAAATCATTAAAAAAATCAACGCAAACAGGTTACAGAGGCGGTATCGAAAGAAAAGGGAACAAAGGCAAAGCAGCAGGCATACAGAAAGCAGATACCTTCCCAGCTCGTCCGCGCCGTAACGGCCCTGCATAAAACGGATCCATTTCTCTTTCATGGTTTCTCCTTCTCCCTTCCTTTTTCTTCTATCCATTTTACCTTTTTTTCTGTAAAAAGCAAGGAACACCTGAAAAAAGATTTCCCGTCTGTCCCAAAACGA
>CANQUI010000102.1 GCA_947626995.1 uncultured Eisenbergiella sp.
CCTTTTTTGTTTTACAGCGCCGGCAGAAGGGTACAGGAAAGCTCCACCACATCGCCGGGATCGTAAAGATTGGATAGGGTTACGGTCACCTCGGTCTGGTCTTTTACCTCTTCTAGCACGCTAAAAAGAATCACATAATTTCGATCTTCGCTAAAAAAATACTCTCCCTCCGGCAGTACACGATCTGCCTTATAATAAAACCCATAATAGAGGGCCACCTCATCCCCTTCCTGCATCCGATAGGTTTCGCCTTCCTCTATTATCTCTTTCGAGTTCGTCTTATCATTCCAAACAAGAAATACGGGATCGGGATCCGCCGTGTAATCCGTCAAAAAATTTGCCCAGGCTGCACCAACCAACTCTGTGACAGGGGTATCGGGTTCCTTCTTGACCGAAGAAACCAGTGTAAAATCAAACTTCTTCACCGTTTGGGACATTCCCTCCACTTCACAATCCCACCTTACGACGTTCTTCTGCAAAGAAATATCAAAGACATCTCCCCCATTTAATATCTCATCCTTTACGACGGTTACGTCAAGAGGTATTGTGTAACTATTCAGGCCATCCGGCGCATAAAGCACCAAAAGATCTTCCTCATCCAGCGTATAGTATTTGCCGTCCTGCAATAATTTGCCCTCTCCTGTGGCCTTGTTCCAAAGGTAGTAGGCAGATTCATCTCCTTCTAGAGCATGATACCATTCCTTCAGCCTGTCAAGATCCGACTCCGGGGACGTTGTTTCGGTTTCCGTGACCGTTTCTTCCCCAACGTCTCCTGCGGCCGCTGTCCCAGTCTCCGTCTGTCCTGCCGTCACACTCTCCTCCTGTTTGTCTGCACCGGTACAGGCTGACAGCAACACGGAAAGCATCAGAATGAGCGATGCTGCGGCTGCGACTTTTTTCTTCTTTTTTTGCATTTTCTCTTCCTACTCGCTTCTTTTTTGACATGAAACAGGCCGGTATGTACAAAACAAACCCTGTTTTTTTGACAGGTTGCATAATGAATACAGACTCTATTCCATGATACAGTATATTACACCCCATTATGCGTACTGTCAATTCATTTCGAGTCGTCACGGAACATAAAACGGATGCCGGGAAATTGCATCAAAAAAAGGGCCGGGAAGCGAGGTTCCCGGCGCCGTTTACCGGCTGATCTGTTTTTTCTTTCTTCCCCACCGCAGGTAGTAATACGCGACCTCCATGATACAGCAGGCCGTCCACCCCACCGGATAACTAAAGCCCACCAGTCGTTCCGTATTGCTGATAAAGTGCGTCATGACAAACAGATAGACCTGCCGCACCGCCACAAAATTGAGCAGCATAATGACCATCGGCCCGGCGGAATCTCCCCTTCCCCGCAGCGCCCCCGCCAGCGTCTGGTTGACGCAGTTTAAAAGCATAAAGAACACATTGGTCTGTAAAAACAGCGCCCCGTACCGAATCACCTCTCCATCACCGGTAAATATACCACAGGCCGGCGCGGCAAAGAAAAACAGCGTAACCGCAATCAGCGCGGTAATGCACAGCGTAAGCGCAATGGAACATACGGTGCCTTTGTTCACGCGGTCCGTTTTTCCCGCTCCCACATTCTGTCCTACGAAGGTGGTGGCGGCCTGCGACATGCTCTGCATGGGCAGCATGATAAACATATCCAGCTTGTTATAGCAGCTCCAGCCGGCCATGCAGGCGGAACCGAAGCTGTTGATATAGGACTGCACAAATACATTGGAGAACGCCGTAATCACCGACTGTACCCCCGCCGGCAGTCCGATGAGGAAGATCTGTTTTAAAATGTGCAGATCGCACCTTAAATCCTTCCAGGAAAAACGGTAGATATCCTTCGTCCGACTCAAAAGCGTCAAAATCATTCCGGCCGATACGAACTGGGAAAGGATGGTGGCATAGGCCACCCCCGCGACGCCGGCGTGAAAAACGAGCACAAACAAAAGATCCAGCATGGCGTTGAGCACGCTGGTAAAGATCAAAAACAGGAGCGGCCTGCGGGTATCGCCCACGGCGCGCAGGATCCCGCCTCCCATGTTATAGATCAACAGGCCCAGTATGCCCGCAAAATAAATCCGCAGATAGATGGTGGCCTCCTCCATCACGTCCTCCGGCGTAGACATGAAAAGCAGCATCGGATGTACCAGACAGATTCCGATGATCGTAAACGCCACGCCGCAGACAAACGTCACAAAAATCGTGGTCTCCACCGCCGTATGCAGACTTTCCGGTTTCCTGGCCCCATAGTAACGGCTGATCACAACGCCCGCGCCGATGGACACACCGTTAAAAAAGAAGACCAGCATGTTGATGATCATCGTGGTGGAGCCCACTGCCGCCAGCGCTTCCTTTCCCACAAAGTTGCCTACCACCAGCGAGTCCACCGTATTGTACATCATCTGAAACAGATTCCCGACAATCAGCGGAATCGAAAACCGGATCAGTAAAAGAGCGATATTTCCTTTTGTCATATCTTTTGCAGACGTTTTTTCCCGGGTATCCATCATGTGCCTTTTCCTCACAGACTCACTGTATATCGCGTCAAACTCGAACCAACGACACTTCGGTTAACAGCCGCACGCTCTGCCGACCGGTTCGGTCACAACCGTAAACGCAGGGATAAAAGAAGAATTTTACCTGCACAGGCAGTTTTCCTCTTTGCTTTCAACAGAAACCAGTGTACCACGGAACACTCGCTCCCTTCAAGAGGAAGCTGCCGCTTTCGCGGCTTTTTCTCCGGGCTCTTTTAAAATATCAAAAGCCCCCTGGAATCATAGATCGATTCCTTTTTCATGACGTCAAACAACTTCCCAAAGACAGCAAAACCCCGCAAATACTATTGTTTGTGGGGTTCTTAAGTTGCCCCTGTTGTACTCGAACCAACGACACTGCGGTTAACAGCCGCATGCTCTACCGACTGATACGATTACAACCGTAAAATCAAGGATAAAATATGTGCCCCAAATGAACACTTAATAAAATCATATGATATGAATTACAGACCGAAACGGCCAAGAATGATAGAGCAAGGCCTGCATCCGCTCCTCATAGAACGCCGTCAGGATGTCCCGTATTTTACCTTTGACATCATCCGACTCCTCGACTCCTCACTTCCAAACCGCACAACCATCTCGTCTTACCCCAAACGGACCCGCAGCCCCGGCAATTTGGCAGGGTTCTCACTCGTTCTTATACCTGATTCCGTCTTTTTCACAGGCATGCACCTCCTACGTCACAGGCAAAGAAAAAGCTCCCATTTTTACCCTCCGGCCAAAAAAGAATTTCCCCGTCCAGGTATGACCTTTCTTTCGTATCCCAGACAACGAAAATCAAATACCTTAAACCATTGACATATTACGACATATTTACTTGTAATTATTAAGGCAGATATGTATAATTGAAGTCACCAACCAACAGAGGAGGCTTTGGATGAGGATTGATTATAGAAAACTCGGCCAGATCGCTATAGATCCCAGTTACCGGAATATTCCGGCAAAAGACACAAGCGACGTCCTCGCAAATTACCTGTATTTGATGTCAAATCTGAACGCGGATGTAGACGCCTGGTCCGCCTCCGAAATGGCAATGATCACGAACAGCCTGAACAGATGGCAGGACAGGAAGACCCAGCTGAACCGCCAGCAGGTTTCTGTCGGTGACATACTGATGATCGATCTGGGACTGCACTATGCACCCGAACTTTCCTATGGACATCCGGCGCTTGTCCTCGAAGAGTGGAAAAACCTCATGTTTGTTGTTCCCGCCACCAGTTCATCATCAAAACTTGCACAGGCATACCATCCGATAGACAACCCGTCCGGAAAATGGTATTACAGAAAGGTCGATGTTTCAGACGGCTTCGCCCATGACTGTGTCCTGATCATCAACAATGCAAAGATTATTTCCAAATCTGCTATCCTCTCACTGATGGGAAAGCTTACATGCGACCTGCAGGATGAAACACAACTTTTCCGCGAAGTAAAAAACACCCTTCTGGAGCATCTGTTTCACAGAGAATGGGCCGCTCACCAAAATCTTGCCGGAGCATATCATGAATTACAGGAAAAATTTGATGCTTTGCAGAAAGAAAAAGAGATTTCCAACGGCAGGATCCAGGATCTGGAGCACCAGATAAAAGAATTGAGCAAACCTATTGACAATCATCAAAATTAAAGGTAAGATAGAATTGTCAAAGGCGAATAAGTATTACGTCTAAGGACACAATATAGATTGTACGCCGAAGGGCACGGGCACCTATCATGGTGCCCATTTTTTGCCCATAATTTTATTTCCAACTGCTCATATCTGCTTTTTGTATCTACTTTAACGGACAATCCTGCATCAATTCAGAACAGGCACGCCACGACCCGCGGTGCCGACTACTCTTTCTTGCGCAGATGAATGATCCGAAGATGAAGGATGTCCCATTCGAGGACTGTCTTGTCTCAAAATGGCTTGGAGATATGCACCAAGTCAAATAAAATCATTGTATATCCTCTTTTCTTATAGTTCTAAACTCCGTCTCTGACGGATTATTTAGCGTCAAAATGCGTGTGGCTTGAGCCATAACAACCCGGTCAAAGAAATTACGAACACCTCTGGCATTTCCAAAAGTTGGATCGTCCTGATTTGTTTGAAAATACCCCAGTGCAGCTTCTGCCGCTTCTCCTGAAAGGATAAACTGTGTCTTTTCGCATTGACGTCGGAAAATATCAAGCATTTCTTCTGCAGAGTAATTTGCAAAATTGATGTACTTATTGAACCTTGATCGTAAACCCGGATTCATGTTGATAAATTTTTTCATTTCATCAACATAACCGGCGACTATTACCACTAAATCGTCTCGATAATCTTCCATTCCTTTAACTAATGTATGCTTATGAAAGATAATCGCAGTTCTCTTTTCCGGATACTCTGGATTGTGCAGATACCAGTAATGGCC
>CANQUI010000103.1 GCA_947626995.1 uncultured Eisenbergiella sp.
TCTTATCAGGGATTGCGAAAGGAAAAGAAATATTGTACCATGTTCATATAGTGATTTTACAGGACGGCTTTTCCGGAAGATTTTCAAGGTTACTGTGATACGATATCGGGGGAAATGGTGATAGGATGAATGGAAAAAGGATTCTTTGTCTGATGATCGCGCTGCTTTGCCTTGGCGGATGCTCTTTACAGAAAACCGAGGCGCCCGGGCAAGACAGGATAGTCGTGACCATGCTGTATACCAGCGAGCTGCCCAATCTGGAAAAACTGGTGGAGGACACATATCAGGATATCAATCTGCAGATCGAAAGGAACACGCCGGGGACGATCGACGGCGAGACGGAACGCCGTCTGCGCAATGGGCACGGCAGCGATATTGTCACGTCTACGCTGGCAACAGGCGATGTGCTGGATTATTTTGCGGATCTGAGCGCGGACGATTATATCTCGGCATACCAGTCCGGCATCATGCACAAGACCGTCAGGGAGGGGCGAAATCTTTTTATTCCGCTGCCGGCGCAATATTACGGGTATATCTATAACGTTACCCTTGCGCAGGAAAACGGTTTGTCCATCCCCACAACGCAGGATGAACTGGTTGCGATGCTAAAAAAGGCGAAAACGAATCATATCGGTACGGACGAAAACGGTTACGTATTTGCTGTAAACGGCACGCCCATGACCACGGCCACGTTTGCCATTGCCACAAAGATTCCGGACTTTTTCGGGCTTTCGGAAGGAATTCAGTGGTTGAACGATATGAAAAACGGGGAGGCCACTTTTCAGGGATCGTTGGAATCGTGTCTGGATCTGCCGCTGGAAATCATCGAAAAGGAATATATGGATCCGCGGCCCTTCACTACGGTTTCCAACGTGGCTCCGATCTATGAAAAAATGTGCAACGGGGAAATGCTGATGGCGTTTGATAATGTCACCATGCTGGATCAGATTCGGGAGAACAGCAGTTATGAATTTGATATGCTGCCCATGCTGAGCAGCGAAGGCAATTCCGCCTGGACGGTTTCCGCCCCGACGGCTTATCTTGGCATCAACAAAACGCTTACCGAAAAGGGCAATGAGGACAAGCTGGATGCCTGCAGGAGAATTTTTGGCCTTTTGTCCACGCCGGAAGGGCAGGACGCCTTTATGAGGGATAGCGGGGCGACCTATTCGTATCTTGTGGACTATACCCCCAGCTCGGATCTGATTCCCGACGGGATAAAAGACTGTATTGCAAACGGCTATAGCTACAATATTTCGATCCCCAACGATTTTATGCGCTACTTTGGCAACCGCTGTAACGCGGTCCTCTGCGGGCAGAAGGATATTGCGTCTGCGTTTGCGGAGATTGATGAGTATATGCAAAACGGCGGCAGCCAAACCTCCACGCTGATCGGGACGATCAGCCATGATATGCTGGTCGAAAATTATAATGTGCGTCAGGAAGAGACGGAGATCGGGAACCTGATTGCGGACGCGGCCAAAGAGATGACCGGTGTAGATATCGCCGTGGTAAACGGAGGCTCTATCCGGGGAAGTCTCTACGAAGGCGATATTTACAGCTACGATCTGGATTATGTCTGTCCTTATCAGAATCAAATCGTCGTTCTTGAAGTGAATTCCGATGTCATAAGGAGCATGCTTTCCAACGGCCTGACGGCCATGAAGCGCAATGACGAGATCCCGGGAGGGAGATTCCTCAACGTTTCGGGCCTGAAATATTCCTTCACATCGCCCACCGCCGATTCTTTGGCGCAGCTTGTGGATGTGACGCTTGCGGACGGTTCTTTGCTGGACGAAAATGCGAAATACACCATCGCCGTAACGGATTACATGGCGGGCATAAGCGGATATTCCGACAACAACGGCGACGGTTTCACCATGCTCAATGTTTACAGCAGCGACAGCCCGAAGGCCGAAAATGTGAAGCTCGTCCGGGAAACGGGATATACCTTCCAAAGCATACTGAAAGAATATATCATCCGTCATAACAACGAAGGAATCGTATCGCAGATTGAAGGAAGGATCACATCGGTGGATGAAAATGAGTGAAGATCATGGCAGGAAGATTTCCCACAGGCGTTTTTATATCGTGCTGATGCTGGCAATTGTGCTCGTATGCCTTTTGGTGAGCTGGCTGATTTTCGCCGCGGGAGGAATCACTTCTGATTTTACCAAAAATATGAACGCCATGTATCTGCGTGAAATGACAAATTTGACGCAGGCCAACTTCAAATCGGGGCTTTCCATGAGATACAGCGTCTTAAAGTCCGTGGCGGAAAGCGTCAATGACGAGGATATGGAAAGTCAGGAAGCGCTGGAACGGTTTATAACCGATGCCGAGCATAACAATGACTTTGAGTTTATGGCGTTTATTGATCGGGACGGTTTTTATTACAGCAAAGACGGGAAACGTCCCGCGGCCTCCAAGCTCAGCTTTCTTGCGCAATTGCTGGCGGGGGAAGAGGAACTCGTCTCCTATAACGAAACATTCCTGGATAACAACATGATCGTACTTGGTACGCAGATTGCGCCGATTCCTTTCGAGGGGACGGATATGATTGCAATTATTGCAGGATTTACGGCGGATTCGATCGGACAACATCTGTTTTTGCGCAGTGAGGACGGACAGACCAATGCCAGTATCGTTACCTGGGACGGCAATTTTGTCGTCTACAACACCTTTTTCTCCGAGCTGCCCCAGGGCAGCAACATCCTTTCCAAGTTCCGGGAATACGCTGAATTTGACAAGGGTTTCTCCGTTGAGCAGGTAGAGGAGGATTTTAAAAACGGCGAGTCCGGCATGGTGATTTTCAAGGCCGCGGGAGTCCATATGTGCATGTATTATATGCCGATAGAAGGCACGGAATGGTATATGCTCATGGAAGTGCCGTATGAAGTCGTTGACGAAATGACCGAGAATCTGAGCAGCCGTCTCAACAGGAACGCGATCACCATGATGGCTTCCGTGATGCTGTTGATCCTGATCCTTTTCTTCATTTATCTCATGAATCTGAAGGCCCATTCCAGGCAGATCGAGGCTGCCCGCGAATCGGCGGAAAAGGCGCAGAAGGCCGCCGAACAGGCAAGTCTTGCAAAGAGCGAGTTTTTAAGCCGCATGAGCCATGAAATCCGTACGCCCATGAACGGGATCATCGGCATGACGGAGATCGCCCGCCAGAATACGGACGATCCGAAAAAGGTGGCCGACTGCCTGAAGAAGGTTTCGCTTTCTTCCAAGCATCTGATGCTTTTGATCAACGATGTGCTGGATATGTCAAAGATTGAAAGCGGGAAGATACAGCTGAAAAACGAACTGTTTGATCTGCGGCTCTTCCTTGAAAATATTGAGAATATCTACAGCATACAGGCGGAAGAAAAGGGGCTCGACTTCCGGATTTTGCTGTATGGCAGGATTGACGGATTTATCGGCGGCGATTCCCTGCGCCTGAATCAGATCCTGACCAATCTTCTTTCCAATGCGTTCAAGTTCACCTCCAAAGGCGGCAGGATCGTTCTTTGCGTCAGCGAATTAAAACATGAGGAAGACCGCGTTCTGCTGCGCTTTTCGGTGAAGGATACCGGCATAGGCATAAAAGAGGAAAATCTCAACAAAATTTTTGAGGCGTTTGAACAGGAAAATGTTGAGATCACCCATAAATTTGGCGGAACAGGTCTCGGTCTGTCGATCGTCCGCAGATTTTCCGAGCTTATGGGCGGCTGCGTGAGAGTGCACAGCCAATACGGAAAGGGATCGGAATTTGAAGTCGATCTGCCCTTTACCGTTACCGAAAATGCGCAGATGATCAAATGGCATGCCCAAAAACCTTCGGATAAAAAGGTTGTGGAGAACAAAACCTACAATTTCGCGGGAAAACATATTTTGCTTGCCGAGGATAACGAGCTGAATCGTGAAATTGCCGTTGAGCTGCTGGGAGCAGGCACGGGCGCTGTGATCGACGAGGCCGAGGACGGACAGAAAGCGGTTGCGCTTTTTGCGGAAAGCGACATAAACTACTACGACCTGATCCTTATGGATATTCAGATGCCGCGGATGGACGGTTTTGAAGCTACCAGGAAGATACGTGCGATGCAGCGCCCCGACGCTGCCGTGGTGCCCATCTTTGCCATGACGGCCAACGCATTTGCCGAGGACGAGGAAAAAAGCCGACAGGCGGGTATGAACGCGCATCTTTCCAAACCCCTTGAAATTTCCGCCGTGCTGACGGCGATGAACGAAATACTCAATCAGAGGGAACCTGAAAAAGAAAACTCCTATGGGGAGGCGGAAAGGAGACGAAAAGATGGACTTTGAGTATTATCAGAGGAAACTGAATGACGTGATCGTGAAATGCCCTATTGAGGCAGGAATTGAGATTCTTGTGTATCGTCTGCTGGAGGAAAATATGGACTGGAAGCAGTATTCTCTGGTGGATATCAATCGGATCTGGAAGAATCAGGACAGCAGGCTGTCCACCGAGTCCGGCATCCCGGATATTGCGATTCTTTCTCCTGATTTCAGATTTAAAGAAGAGGAAATGGGCAGGGTATACGGATTCGTTGAAGTTAAGGCGGCAGGGGTTGGTCTGGGAACCACAGATCAGATTTTGGGCCAGATGAAAAAGGCACCCCATTTTATTTATACGAACGGTATTGTATGGCAGTATTATTTGAAACAGCAACGCGTATGGGAGGTAAATTTGGGAACAAATCCGCTTCCCTATTCTCTCGCAGAGATTTCGCTGGACGCGGAAAACTTTGCAAAATTACAGGATCGGCTCAGTAAGATTCGGTGGGAGGAATCTTAACAGGGCAGGTTGAAACGAGAAACCTCATCGGAAAAGATTGACCGCCAGGATGGCCGCGCCCAAAACGGTCAGGACGACGCCGGTGGCTCT
>CANQUI010000104.1 GCA_947626995.1 uncultured Eisenbergiella sp.
CCCTCCCGGACACTTGTTCCGAGTGGGGATTTTTCTATTTTTCACCATTTCCTGCCGCCAGCAGCGCGATTTGCCCCGTGCCCTGGAGGTGTCCAGGAAGGTATGGTCGATCATGTCGATCTCCAGCTCCGCCTGCGGAATCCCGACATTGCGCGCGGACACCAGATCGCACTTGCAGCTTTTGTTGTGCAGCGTGACCGCGCAGGACACCCTGCACCGCTCTCCGTTCCATCTCCGCAAGAATACTGCGGAAATGCGGGATCCTGTTTTCTCCCTCATATCCCCGGAACCGGACAATATCACAGATTTACTCCGGGACCAGCAACAACGCTCCGCGATGCACAGAAATGCTGCTTTCGTGGCATTTCGCGCCTCAGACCTCGGGATTTCCGGGCAAATTGCCCGGAAATCACCTCGAGCACAACGAAAGTGTGAACTATAACGATATTTACTTTGAAACCAGCATATTAAATATATGGAGGGATTCACAGACATAGATTATTACCTGCTTGAAAAAGACTGATTAATCGCCTTCATTACATATTGATTTAAAGTTATCTTCTGCATCATATTCCACAGATGCATGGTATCCTTTATACTCTAACATTGAATTAAAATTTTTAGGACTTGGTTTCCTACATAGTTTTTCAATCAAATCTTTTTTCTTAGGCATCTATAATTATCACCACCATCGATTCATACTATGCAACTGTTTTTCAGTTGCTTAATTATACCACCTTTTTTCCGTTTTTCAATCGCTTCTTGATAACAATGTGACATACTCCCGCCGCCAGGAGGCGGAGGATATCTTTATAGAAGGGAATGTATCCATGCGTAAGCACCATAGGGCTCAATACTTCCGCTGAAGGAAAGACAGGTGAGCCTGATGATCGACAGTGACTACAGGGCCTGGGATAAATGCCCCGCGCTGACGACTGTGAACTGATCGGTTCTTTTCTGAAACTGGTTGACTCCATGGTCAGCCTGGCCAAGGTTCTCGATGATCCCCCCTCGGCGTGAAGCCGCAGCTGTCCCTCACATAGCTCTCAATCACCCTTCTGCCCTCAAGTTCCGGGAAAATTCGTAAATCGGCCTGAAGAAGTTTTTCCAAACCCACTCTCCGTTCTTGTAATAACCCGTTACTATCCAGTTCATCCCCATCATTTGAGTACTTTATGAACCCCAAAACTGACCTCAGACTGGAGTGAAATTTATCAAGGTCATCCGCAAACAGCGCAGCCGGCAGATTATGCTGGCATCACACTTTCCCAATTCCAAAGAGTCATTTCCCTTATTGAAGAACATCCTGACTGGGATGATGCAGAAGTTGCAGACAAGACGAATTGGAGATAAGTATCTTCCCTCATTGAAATAAAACGGCAGATCGAAGCAGATCCAAAAGGAAAGCCTCCTGCTGTCCTCACGGTTATATGCGGTATGAGCAAAGCTGCCTATCGTCGTCCGGACGGTGTATTTGTGGTACCCATCACAGCGCTGAAGGAGTGAGTGCCAGTATAATCATCCTTTTTCAGCCTGCCAGACCTTATTAGTCTGCGAACCTCCCGAATGCGGCGAATAACAGTTTCCTCACTTTGCCCATATCGTGCCTGCAAAGTACGAACAAACATTATCTCGTCCATTTTAGGCGAACTATGATCATATTTATATAATGCCTCCATAATTTGTTCCGGAGGCATTATATATGCCGCAGTCATATAGTTAATCCTCTGTTCTTCGTGGCTGTCTGTCCTTCCTTTTTTTCTTCTGGAAAAACATTCTGTCACTTTATTTCCATAACCAACATCAAATATATAGTGAATGATTTCATGAATATATGCGAATTTATACTTCTCCAATTCTTTCCTTAATCTGATTATTCCGTAATATTTATCATCAGCAGTCGGCAAAAGTTCCGCCTCATCATCTTCTTCCATATCTGTAACATACTCAACTTTTAACTTCAGTTTATCAGATAATCTGCAGTCGTCTGCTCTCAATTCCAATGAATAAAGCACGCTGTTTTTTAAAGCATTCTCCATTTCCAGCATTTCTTCAACAGTAAATCTTTTCCCTCTTAAAAACATAAATTTACCTCGTATAAATGAAATTTGTCAGACAAGCCACGGGCTAATCAGAATTGCCAGCTTCACTCGATTATAAATCTCATAAGTTAGAAAAAAACCACAAGCAAACAATAATGACGGCGCAATATACGGAAGTACTGAATTCTCAATTCCAACACTAAGGGCCGCGAAAAATATAGCAAGGAAATCAAATATACTTCGAATAACCAATTTAACATTTTTAGATGAAGCACTTTCGTATCTCCCATATGCATCATATGCTCCAGCCAGAGAAATAGATATAATTGGAAATGCATTTTCAGCCGTTTTACCATCCCACACTTCTGATAGTACCTGAATGTTTTCTTTTGTTATTTTATCAATTCTCAATGTTATACTATAGCGCTCTCTTTACACTATCTTAACACAGTAAAGCCAAAAATACAATGAAAAACCAGCAGCTCATACGTCATAAAAATGTCCCGCAAAGGCTCCACCCGCTCATCCTCCGGATATTCTCGGGAATACGCGCGGAACGCATTGGTCGTATCCGTGAACCAGTGGCGGGCCGTCAGCGAGATAACCGGCGCATGGATCAGCCGAACCGAAAGCAGGCGGACCAGCAGCGTGCTGACCGCCCTGCCGCCTTTAACAAACCTGGATCCCTGTACCAGAGCATACCCTTCTTCCAGCTTTTCAATAAACCGCGGGACATCTTCGACGCTGTCCTTGTTGTTCCCGTCCACCGTCAGGATCCTTTTATAGCCTCTCTGCAAAGCCCACCAGATTCCCATGCGGAGCTGCGCGCCCTGCTTCCCCGTATCCCGTTTCACAAGCAGAGTATTCACCTTCAGCCTGCGCAGGGCGGACTCTTCCGTACAGCCATCCGTAGAACCTCCGTCGCAGATCACAAGATCGGCGTAATCCGGCACCTTATGCCTGCAGGCCCTTTCAAGCTCCCGTATAATTCTGTTCCCCTCATTGATAATGGGGATCAGGAGCACGTAATCCTTCCTCTTTTTTTCATATTCCGCGCAGGCAAAATATGGAGCTTCAGGAAAGATTCTGGTCGGAGCAATTTCCAGACCAGAGTATCCATACCGCATCATTAAATCATAAACATGCCTGTCATCTTCCGGCTGCCACCCTATATTCGATATGGAAAGCTTCATTCCTGTCCCTCATCCTCACTCTCTTTCCCGGACTCATTTCCAACAACCACAGCGATCAAAATAACCGCCAGATTCAAAAGGCGGAAAAAATGTTTCCTCAGATAATCCATCACCGCAGCCCCGGATATCCTCCCTCTCGACGGGGTCCTCTGGTATCGGAGCCACTCCGGGCTGACCTTTCCCATAAAACGGAGGGACAGGATCTGGAGGATCCCCATCGCGACGCAGGACAGTGCCATATGCATCTCGATGGCACGTACAATCTCCAGCGCTTTTTTCCGGGAACTCTCTGTTTTCACCTGCTCAAGAGGGGACGGCTCATCCTTCTTCTGATAATGGCTCAGTTTCGGCATGTGTCTTGTCCAGAAGTGATAGCAGAACGCCCCCACCTGCTGTTTCAACTCCCGGAACATGCATTCGATCCGAAAACGGTAACTGTAAAGGCGGATGATGGCCAGAGGATCCAGTGTCACGAACGTTTCAAAATTGTGAACCACAGGGTCGTAAACATATAAGCAATCAGGAAAAGAAGCATTACTCTTCTCTTACGGTTATTCCCGATAACTGCTCCCTCTCTACAAACAACTTGAACATTTATCAGTGCCTCTACACATACCGGGCTATAAGGCATAGAGAAGCTCCAGACCTGGGCAGTGGCGTTCAATGCGCAGCATGAGGAATTGCGGGAATACAGCAACGTATAACAGAAAAATACACAATTTACAGAACAAATGTTTGTGGAAACTGCGGAGTTGATTTCAATCAGGTTAATTGGTATACTATGATCGAATTGAGAGTATTATGTTAATTGACAACTAAGGAGGAATTGACATGATAAATGTATCTGATGTTGCGAAGTTTTACTTATCTAAAGCTCCGATGACCCAGAAGAAACTGCAAAAGCTTGTTTATT
>CANQUI010000105.1 GCA_947626995.1 uncultured Eisenbergiella sp.
CTATCCAATCTTTACGATCCCGGCGATGTGGTGGAGCTTTCCTGTACCCTTCTGCCGGCGCTGTAAAACAAAAAAGGCTGTCGGAACGGCGGGTGAAAATTCGCCCTTCAGGCAGCGTAAAGGATTATGAAGCGTTCGCGTCGTCGTCCGTCTTTTCGTTTGCTTCATCCGTTTTTTTCTCACAGAGGATCAGAATGTTGGAGAGGGGATAAGAGCATAAAAAGGCGCAAAGCCCTTCTCCAAAAACAATGGCGGGCGTAAAGAATCTGACGATCACCAAAATCATGACGAAATAAATCACAGCCATCAGGGCCGTGCACAGCAGAAAACGCATGCCGATCATGATGGCGTTTCGAAACATGGCGGCGGTGGAGTTTTGAAAGCGGGCAAGCAGCGGGAAGATGTACATCAGCACGATGGCATAGGCGGCCGCGGCGACAAAGAAAATGGCGGTAATGACGGTCCAGAAGGCGTTGGAAAAACGGACGTGATACAGGACGTATCCGTCAACGCCCAGCACAATGCCCACCGCCAGCAAAATGAGCCAGATTACCGTCGCCTGCCGGAAATTTGCCCGGAACGAGGAGAAAAAGGCTTTCGTCAGATTTCCCTCCTCGTTTTTCGCCATTTTTAAAGTGACGTAAAACAGCGCGGTGGTGGAAGCGCCTGCGGTAACGATGGGAAGACAGCAAAGAAACCATAACAGATTCAGATAGGCGCTGTATGTGATTTTGGTGATGAACGTCATAAGCGGGCTTTCCGGATCAAAAATGTTGCGCATGTTTTTTCCTCCGTTTCAGTCGTTGGTGGATTCGCGGTAAATCAGGCTCGTCTCCGTATGGACGGTGCGAAAATTCATGGATGGTTCCTTGATCCTGGACAAAAGCAGCTGCACGGCCGAAAATCCCATGATCTGGCTGTGAATGTGCACCGTAGTCAGGGAAGGGGAGATCACTTTGGACTCCGGAGAATCGTCAAACCCGCACAGATAAACGTCCTGGGGAACGGAGATGCCCAGTTTCCGAAACGCCATCAGGGTGTCCATGGCGATAAAATCGTTGGCGCAAATAAAGACATCCGGCAGCTTCCCCATTTTCAGGATCCTTTTCGACAGGTATTCCCGGTATTTTGAGTAGCCCGGGCTTTTGATGCCTTCCCGGTTGTCCGTGATGCAGTATGCCTCCGGGCAGGTCAGGCCGGCCAGATACATGGCGTTTTGATAGCCCATGAAGCGTTCAAAGAAGGACTGGCAATAGGAAATGTCCCCGATGAATCCGATTTTTTCCTTGCCCCGGCGCAGCATTTCCCGGACAAAACGGCCGATATTGGACTGATTATCCATATAGAGGTGATCGGCTTTTAAGGGTTCGGTCCGGTCATAGACCGGAGAGTCCACAAACAGGACGGGCGTACCCAGGTCGCAAAGCATGGCGCAGTAATCCCGGTCGAACATTTCAATACAGATCAGGCCGGCGGTCCGGTCGTTGTCGTAGGAAACGGGAAGATGAAGCTGCGCGATGTCATTTTCCTGCAGCCGGTGCATGGTAAAGCTGTAGCCGAGAGCGGAAAGCTCTCTTTGAAATTTGTCCAGCATGGTGGAAGCAAAATGAGATCTTCCGATAGAATTGGAGGTAAATAGGGCAATTTCCTTTTTGGCCGGCGCAGAAAACGAGGCGCGCGGCATTTCAAAATTGGAAAGACCCACATAGGAGAACTGTTTGTAGCCCATTTCTATGGCTTTTTTCAGGACCTTTTCCCGGGTGGCGTTGGCAAGGACGCCGGTATTGTTGATTGCCTTGGAAACGGTATTTCGCGATACGCCGAGTTCATCGGCAATATCCTGAATGGTAACTCGATCGGCCACTTTTTTCCCCTTTCTGATTTCGTTCCCGATGTTTTATTTTGCACAATTCAATTTTTCGTTTCTATTATAATGCGTAATTCGGAATGTGTCAAATGTAAAAATATTAAGAAGGTTGCCAAAAGGTACCGCTCCTTTCCTATAAGAATTATGCGGATGCGACAGGAAATTTATCAAATGTAAAAATCTAATAAAAAATAGTGGTGCATTTGCATAAATTTGTGTTGACGAAGCGGGAAAATGATGGTATAGTTTATTTACAAAAATCCAATCCGTATTTTGCAAATGCACAATTTTCGAGGCGGATCGTGCAAATCGCAAATAAGGAAAAGAAAGGAGAGAGGTATATGGTCACACCAAAAAAGAAAAATACGGAATTGCACAATGGACTGGTTTATGTAATACAGCATTGGCAATTGTATGTATTTTTCCTGTTGCCGGCCCTGGCTTTGACGATTATTTTCAGGTACATTCCCATGGGCGGCATCCTGATCGCCTTCGAAAGGTATAATCCGATTCGAGGCATCCTGGGAAGCGAATGGGTTGGGTTCAAACATTTCCAACGCTTCCTGTCGTCGCCGGATTTTCTGAGTTATCTGGCAAATACCCTCAAGCTGAGCGTGTTCGGACTGCTGTGGGGGTTCCCGGTTCCCATCATTCTGGCTTTTTTACTGAATCGGATTGAGAGAGTCGGAATCAAAAAGAAGATCCAGCTGGCGCTGTATCTGCCGAATTTCATTTCGGTCATCGTCCTTTGCGGTATTGTGCGGATCTTCCTTTCCGTCACCGGTCCGGTCAATCTGCTGTTGGGTTCGCAGATCAATTTTATGACCATGCCCGCGGCATGGCGGACCATTTACATCGCCAGCGGCATCTGGCAGGGAGCAGGATGGGGCTCCATCATATATACGGCGGCCCTTTCCAATGCCAGCACGGAGCTTAAGGAAGCGGCGGTAATCGACGGCGCCAATATCTTCCAGCAGATCAAGGCGGTGGAGTGGCCCGCGATCAAGAGTACGGTTATCATTCAGTTCATCATGCAGGCGGGCAATATTATGAGCATCGGATTTGAAAAAGCCTACGCCCTGCAGACGGATCTGAACCTGCCCGCTTCGGAAATCATCTCCACCTACGTTTACAAGAAAGGTCTGATCGATGGGGATTACAGCTTTTCCACCGCGGTGGGATTGTTTAATACCGTGATCAACGTGATCCTGCTGGTTGCGGTGAATAAGATCGTCGCAAAAATGAACGACGGGCAGGGACTGTAAAGGAGGAGCAAAATGAAAAAGAAGAGCAGATTTGCAAGATATTCTTTACAGGATAAGGCATTGCTGACAATAGGCTTTTTATTGCTGGGTCTGTTTGTGGTCGCCATCATCGTTCCCATGATCTATATTATCGTGGCGTCCTTTATCGATCCGGTCACGCTGCAGAACAAGGGAATCACCTTCGATTTCAGCAAATGGACGCTGACGGCGTACCAGCGCGTGCTTTCCAATAAGCAGATCTGGGTCGGATTCAAAAATGCGGTGGTTTACTCGGTGGTATTTACCGTGGTTTCCGTCCTGGTCACCATGCTGGCGGCCTATCCCATGTCGCGGGCGGATTTCCGCGGCAGGTCGTTCTTTAACGTGATCTTTGTGATCACCATGTTTTTTGGCGGCGGGTTGATCCCGACCTACCTGTTGATCAGCAAAATGAACCTTTTGAACAGCATGTGGGCGATCATTCTTCCGGGGGCCTTCAGCGTCTGGAACATGATCATCGCCAGAACCTATTATCAGGGGATCCCCGGGGAGCTGCGGGAGGCCGCTGATGTGGACGGCGCCAATGAACTTACCTTCTTCTTCCGGATTCTGCTGCCGGTCTGTACGCCGATCATTGCGACGCTGGCCCTGTGGCAGTTTGTGGGAATGTGGAACAGCTACTTTGACGCGATGATTTATCTGAACGATGCGTCGAAACAGCCGTTACAGCTGGTGCTTCGCGCCATCCTGATTCAGAACCAGCCGGAATCGGGCATGATCTCGGATATGCAAAGTACGGCGGAACGGGCGCAGCTTGCGGAGCTGTTAAAATATGCAACGATTATCATTTCCAGTCTGCCCCTGCTTGCCATGTATCCCTTCTTCCAGAAATATTTCGACAACGGGATTATGGCAGGTTCCGTGAAAGGCTGACGGTGTCAACACAAATAGAAA
>CANQUI010000106.1 GCA_947626995.1 uncultured Eisenbergiella sp.
TGAGCATCATGTACGAAGGCCGGCTGCCCGAGTGAACGGCAAAAAAGAAGAAACACAGACAGGCGGAGCCCCCGCCTGCCCTTGACAACCCCAGATGCTTGAAGTATATATAAAGCAGAGGCCGAGAGCCTTTTTCATGCTCTCAGCCTTGACAATTATCATAGAAGATCTGTATTTACAGAGTTCGTTTCACACACTCATCAAATCCTTTCCGCGACGTGTATCCAGAAGCGGCATATCTAGCACTACAATGTCAATGCCTTTCTCCTTTGTGAGAATACGCCATTGTTCCAGAATTTCTCCATAGTTTCTTCCCAGACGATCAATGCTTTTGACATAGAGCAGGTCGTCTTTTTTCATGCGCCGTATTAACCGTTTATACTGTGGGCGTTCAAAATCTTTGCCGGATTGCTTGTCTGTATAGATGTTTTTCTCCGGAATTTTTAACCCACTTAGCGCAATAAGCTGCCGATCCTCATTCTGTTCCTTGGTGCTGACCCGGATATATCCATAGATTGTGATATTACCGACCTCCCTTCTTCAATTTCGAAATTTCTAAGGAATAATATTGCAGAATAACAAATATACTCTTAATCACAACCACCAGCTCGGCCGATGATTTGTTCTGCCCTCAATTCGCCAGCTGCATCATTATTTATTTGCTAGTTTCAAAAAGTTCACTTAATTCGCTTTGCTTTTCTAGCTCATTATTAAGATTCGCATGTCCTACAAATTACTTTTATATTGGGCATTTCTTACATAATACGCAAAATATTCATTATTTCATTGTCAATATGTTGTTTTTCCTTCTGAGTTATGATGCAAATACGATATTGTACTTACAACATCATATGGTATGTGATAAGCTATTTCTATCCATTCAGAAAACCTCCTTTGCTTTAGCACAGTTAGCGAATCGATACTAAGTATAACATCGGCGTTTTGTATTGTAAGCCGCAACAGCTGTTGTCACACCTGCATAGCAGCTGATTTTTAAATGACTCTCTTAAAACACAAACGCGGCATGACTAAAATCGTGCCGCGCGCCGAAACTATTATGAGCTTGTTTGATCAAAAGCCACTCCTCAGAATAGCTACACATAAAACAGTATCAACCGCCAAATAGAAATTTGCTATCCGCCTTATATTATAATCTTCATAATTGGGTAACATCGAAAACCGTCTTTATGCTTGTTTCTTCAATATAATCCATTTTATCCAGCGGATTCCACTCAAGTGATTTCTCTGTAAAGCCGCTTTTTTCCCATGATTTATACCAGTGAAGGTAATCATACTGTTCTTTATCAAATGCACGGAGATTCGTGGTCTTTTACATCATATCTGATATTATTGCGGCCTCTTGGAAGGATCGTAGATCCTTCCGCTTCCAGCAGCTTTTTCGCCTCGATGCCGCCGGGGTACTTTTCGTTCAACTCTCCCCTTCACTTTCAGTGCTCGCCAATACGGCGTTTTATTCCCCGGAACACTTTTTGTATCCCCGGCCCAAAAATCCGGGCATCGTTCTTCTGTCCGCAGCCGCGTCGTCAGTCGCCATTGTCGGCGTTGAAGCGAGCGTAATTTTCAAAGCGACCCCCATTGAGTGACAGAACAATGTCCACGCCGTTGCATTGCCCGCTGGCGATAAAGCCCTTGCAGCGGAACAGCAAATACAGGGCATAGAAATAGTTGATGGTCGTATCCATCACCCGGCTGTCATATTCTTCCTCTTGATACAGCTTCTTTTCCAGGTCGTTGATGATCCGGACATCGGTAAATTCCTCCAGGGTGTGACGCTCCTGCGCCACCGCGATCAGCTTATCGCCAAACGCCTCTCGCATCTGTTCCAGCGCGGTCTCGTCTTCCGTGGCGAGAAAGATCACCTCGTAGCCGTCGCGGGCGGCCCATTCCCGGATGGTGGTGATCATCTGTTCCACGCTCGCCATCTGGCGCACTCCGCCCAGCTTGCTGGCTACATAGTCCGTGCCGCGGATCAGAACGCCCAGCGCCTTGCGGCCCCGGATCACGCCGTCATGGTATTCCTCCAGATCGGCGCGGAAGCTGTCGGTAAAAAGGTCCTCGGTAATGGCGGGCTTGGTCTTCGCAAACAGCCAGGCGGTCACAAGCGCCGTCATGTGATGAATCTTAAACGTGTTTTGCGGGGTCGCATCCGCAGGGCTCAAAGCAAGACGGAAATACTTCTGCAGCTCGTGCAGCGGATACTTTCCCGCCTGCTCACCCTTGTAGATGACGCGCAGTCCCATGGCTCGAACACCTTGCGGACGCGGTCAGCCAGCGCGAGAATCGCGCCAATGCCCACACCGAAGTCGAACGGGATATAAACGTATTTGATATCCTCCCGGCTCGTCTTCCGGCGGCAGCGTGCCGATGTACAGGCGCGCACACGGCGCTAAGAATCTTACCGCGCTGGGGTCGGTGAAAAAGACCTTGCCGTCGGTGTATTGCAAAATCACATAGGCCAGCGTGATCGTGTACTCGTCGAGGTTCGGGCAGCTGTATTGCAACGTCTTGCAGGCCGCTTCGCTTTGATACGCACTTATTTCCTCCTTCAGGGACTCTTTGCCACCCAGTATACCGTACGCGGCCCGAAAACGCAATGCAGAGGTACGTCAAACGCCCTGCCGGTTTTCATGCTTCCCTTTTTCCGGGCGATCCCACTGTGGTTCCGGTATTTTTCTGCTATAATCTGTGCCATCCCTCAAATCCGAATTTGTTTCCCTTGGTTCATAATCACGCTGCAATCGATACAAAGATTCCGGCCGTGATCGTCTGGAACTTGGGCATATCCTTGCTGTCATGGTAAGTGCCTGTCAAAATGCAAAAGGAAAATCCATTTCTTTCCCTATGTACCAGGCCCATACTCCATCCGGAGCCTCCGTGATTGTGAAGCTTGCGCCGTCCCACCCGTTGATTTTTATGATTCCTCTTACAATTCCGCCATCTGCATCAGCGGATGTAAAGGACAGTTCTCCATTTCCATTGTCAACAAAGGTTCCTCTTATTACTCCCTCTCTGAAAATGGAGACAACGGCTTCATCGTCTCCTGACTCTCCCTGTCGGGTAATCAGAAAACTGTAGATATCGCCTGTCCCCTGATTGTCTACAAACAGGCCATACTTTGATCTTTCCGGCATGACAAAGGACTCTCCTTTTCCCTTCGCCATTTCATTCGCAAGAACATAAGCCCTGTTCCTGGTAGTGTTTTCCAGAAAAGCGTTTACAAGCAGTGGATATATGCTGCCGCTTTCTTCGCTGGACCCTATGCTCTCCAAGATTGCTTCGTCTTTCATGTCTATCCAGTTCCTTTGATCTGCAAGGATCTTCTCTTTTGTCTGCTGATCAACGGAATGGCTGAATCGGCTCCACAGATTATTCAATTCCGTATCCCATATTGTATAAGACCATTTAGACGACAGATTCATTTCGCTCTGCGTTTGAGCTTTCTCCGCCAGCAGATTGTACTTCTGAACAATCGTCTCTACATTCTCCAACTCATTTTGCAGCGAAGTTGAACTTGATACCGCTTGGTCAATATCCGCTTGAATATCCTCCGAATAGTCATATGTGAAATCCGCTTGAAATTCATTAGTCTCTCCGGCTTCATTGTTTTCGTTGTTTGTTTCATGCTCTGGTTTTGTATAGGCAGATTCTCTGTTGCTGCAGGCAACAAGTGAAAATACGAGACAACCCATAAGTAAAATAGCGAATCTTTTTTTCATGATCATATCTGTCCTCTCTGATAGGTTCCTCAAAAATACTGATTTTGATTCAAAGGAATTATACTCCCATCAAAACGCTCCTTCAACACCGACTTATCACGTTTCCCGCTGCTATGCTGTGACACAAAAGAAGAAACGGCATCGCCCGCAGGCTGCGCCGTTTCTCCCAAAACAAATATTGTTTTATAAAAACCTCCCCCCAGAAGGTCTTTTCCCCGCGTTTTAAATGGTGACGATCACGCCTCC
>CANQUI010000107.1 GCA_947626995.1 uncultured Eisenbergiella sp.
CCGTTTTCCTTAATTTTCCCATTCGCACGGCAACACCAGTCCTTTCCCTCTAATCTATGCGTTGTTTCCCTGCAGTTCCTCTTCCGGCCGCCCGGCATCCGGATCCCCGTGGCCCCCGGGCCCGCGGCCTCTCCCTCCGGGGTTCCTCCCCGGCTTCCGTCTGCTCCGTCCCCGGCCCTGACCGCCTCCGGACAGCAGAACATCCCGCCGTTTCCTCTCCGGCCCGGACCGCCTCCGCGCAGATGCCGGACATCACCGGACACTCCGCGGCTTCCGCTCCCGTCCCGGCTCAGCGTCCTCTCCTGCGCGTCAGTACCAGCACGAGCAGGATCAGCAGGATCGGCCCCGCAATCGCGGGCGCCACCAGCACCGGCTCGATCTGCTGCGCGTCCGCCGTCACTCGGATGTCAGACGCCGTCTCCATGTTCGCGATCCGGTGACCCCTCACCAGCAGACGGTGTGAGTTCACCCCGTACGGCGTGCATGTCACCAGCGTGCACAGGTCCTCCCCCGGTATCATCTCCAGGTCCGACATCTCGTTCGGCAGCACGATCAGGATCTGGTCCACCTCATACGTCAGCGTCTCGTCC
The DNA here is from genome assembly GCA_947626995.1 of uncultured Eisenbergiella sp. Lineage (GTDB taxonomy): Bacteria > Bacillota > Clostridia > Lachnospirales > Lachnospiraceae > Gallintestinimicrobium. Next base: position 591 of record CANQUI010000107.1, read on the forward strand.
AGCACCCGCACCAGGAAGGTGTCACCAACCTCCATCTGGTCCAGGTCCGTGAACAGCTTTGCCGAAGGCAGGCCCCGGTGCCCCGACAGCACACAGTGCGTACCCTTGCCGCCTACCGGCAACGACGACCCCGGGATATGGCCGACCGCCACCTGCAGGATCGCCTCGTCCGTCCCGTGGTAAATCGGGAGCGACACCTTGATCTTCGGGATCTCCACGTACCCCATGATCCCCGTGCCGCTGATGTTCAGAATCTCGTTGTAATTCTTTTCCTGTTTCTTCGTCATGAACCAGTGGTTCGAACGTTTCTTAATCTTCCTGTTGTATTTTACCGCCTGGTCCCACATCTTCTCATACGTGTCGTCGTCGATCTGCGCCACGCTCTCCGCATAGGAAGCGATTGCCCTCGACTGGTGGAACGAGTTCCAGTAGTCGCTGACCGTGGGGTACAGCAGCAGGGAGAGTCCTGCGAGCAGAACGACCATCAGAAGGACCGTTGTTAAATTTTTCTTAATCCACCTCATAAGCCTCTCCCTGCCGTCGTACAGGGACGGCAGAGGCGCACCGCGCCCCCGCCGCCGGCTCCGGGTTCAAAGCCCCGTCCGGCTTTCGTCCCGTATACAACATATCATTGTGAAAGCCCGTCTCTATGCAGAGGCAGACGGCAGATTTATCTGCCTGGCTGGCTGTGCATAAGAGACGCTGACATGTATGAGCAAAACAGCGGTGCGAACATGTGAGCAGCGCGATTTGCGAATGCATGACAGAGGAGCGCCGGAGTGCCAGAGGCACAAAGCGGTCCGGAGGGCTTTCCTTTCCGGTTACGCCCGAAGCACGGGCATGAAAGCTGCTTTAAAAGTCCGTCTCCATGCCAAAATGCGCAGGCACGGAGCAGTCAGTCCGCGGACTTTCATGTTTATAAGTTACATAAAACTTCTGTTGCTGAACGTTATTGAATATGGCAACGCTTACTCAGACTTCATTCTCCTCTTCGTCACAAGAAGGATCACAGCGCCAAGGACAAGCACGGAACCGACTACGTAGAAGATCGTGGTACCGATGCCACCAGTCTCAGGAAGGGTAGCACCCTTATTGTTCCTAATCTTACCTTCCAGTACGCCATAGCTTCCTACAGTACCAAGGGTAGGAATTTCCTTCCCCTCCATATTCGGGGTAAGCTGAACTACTTTGCCTTCTTTTGTACCAGCTGTATCTTTTTCAAATCCACTTCTTTCAGTCCAGCTTCCTATTTCGGCAGTTAAACTTTTAATCTTATCCTCAGCACTATGCTCTGCCGTAACTTTAATGTAAACCTCTTTCGGATCAAGCGTGTTGTATCCATTCGGAGTCTTAGTCTCTGTCAGTCTATAAAGGCCGTCATCAATACCCTTGAAGTTAAATTGTGAGCCAGCAGTTCCTGTCAGTTTCCCAATATTCTCCCAATCTCCGTTTACATATTTCTCCAGCGTAAATTCAGCGCCTTCAAGAGCCGCTTCATCTTGGTCAACCTTATCAATATTTACATCAAACGTGAATACAAATACTTGCTTTTCCGGGGTTTTACCATGATCATTACCCTGTGGGTTATTGGAGTATTCCAGATACATCTTGTTCATGTTTCCATCATTGCCAATCAATGCATTTTCATTTAATGTAGCCGTATACTCAATTTTGATTGTGTTTCCTGCTTTAACGCTCGGAATAGCAGTTTTCAAATTCTCAAACTTGAAGCTTAAAGTGGTTTCTCCAGTCTCCGAATTAGTCTCTTTTGAAAAGATATCTCCACTAACCGTAACCTTTATGTCATTAACATATACTCTATATGACTCGTCGTCATATGTTAATCCCTTGCTTAATGTATCATGGAACTCAAAATAATAGGTCTTATAATCAGCATAATTCTGTGCTACTGTACCAGTCAGTCTAAAACTTACATGATTATTAATATCGTGGTCCGCAGAATCTCCCCACGTATCTTCTCCTCCCTCTGAATCGTTTACATCCAGTACTTCCTTGTTGGATGTCGGAACAGATGTCTTTGTTTTTACAGTTACATTCCCACTGGCAACCTGCACAATTATACCGGAATACGTCACATCTTCCTGTCCGAGTGTTCCATTCGGCTCATCAAGAACTACATAATAACCCGATGTAAGATCGTCGATCGTATAATTATAATTATCTCCCACTTTTGAAAAAGTTGCCGGTCCTTTAGCATTGGCAGGAACAAGATTCTCAGCCACGCTTACAACATCTCTGATAATTGCCTGTACTGCATCTTCTCCGCCTTCAACCTTTTTAGCATTCAATGCATCAATTACTGCTGCAACATCTGTCGGATCAGCAACCTCAAGCGCCGTAGCTAATGCACTCTGTCCAGCCGTACTAAGACCATCGCCCCATACAGGGTCTCCTAAAACATCTTGATCTTTAATCACAGTTCCGATGAAGATCTGATATGCTTTGAATGTATGTCCCTCTTTCGGAACATCTGTAACTGTAATGGAATAGGTATCTGCACTTGCCGCCATCGCCGGCACCGCCATCGCGAATACCATGACCGCCGCCAGTACTAAACTGGCGATTCTCTTGAACTTTCTCTTCATAATATTCTTTTCCTTTCTTTTTTGTTCCCGCGTCTGTCCTGGGAGACAGCCGCTCTTCCTTTCCCTCCGGAGGTTTCTCCCCAGCCTCTCCGGCGGATGTTTCTCCCCTTCCCGGTCAGAACTTTCGGCTCCCTCCCGGTCCGGGCTGCTCCCGCGCCTCAGGTTCCTGTTTCTTTTCCCCCGTGCGCTGCCTGCTTTCTTGTCCTCGTGTTTCTTCATTTCCCGGGTCCGGCTTCTGTGTGCCCTTTCCCGGGCGTCCGGCCTGACCTCGCCGCCGCACGGCTTCCGGCTATCCGCCCCGCCCGGCCGCTCCTGTATATGCTTCCCGGCCTGTGGGAGACCGTCCATGTCTGTCCGCGGCTGACAGGATTTTTAAGCCTGCCTGCAGGTCCCTGCGCCTGCTGTAAAAGATCATTTCCTTCTCCCCTTTCCGGCTGCGCCCCGCCCCTGCGGGGTGTTAATCTTTTATACTTCAGGCGTGGGCTGCTCCTCTCCGGCCGCATGGCCCCGCCGCTGTATACGGTCTGTGAATGCCTGAATTTTCTGCGGATCTGAATTCCCCGTCCGTCCCCCGCCGTCAGAATGTCTTCGTCGAGAACTCGATTTTGTTCAGCTGCTGTCCGGACACTTCCTCCTCCGTGTTCGTCACGTCCAGGGTCTCCGGATCTTTTCCTTCCTCCATGTGGATGACCTTGTTCGCTCCCGCGGCAAAGCCCGGGTCGTCAAG
>CANQUI010000108.1 GCA_947626995.1 uncultured Eisenbergiella sp.
ACCGGCTGTTCGCTAAACTTTACCGGGGCAGGACTTTCACCTGCCTATATTTCAAGCGCCGAACTGGCGCACTCCTTTTTCGCATATTATAAATCATCCAAAGAGAAAAATCTGTGGATGATTTTGGGCATTATGGTGTACTATTTTTCTTTTTTTGCCTGACAAAAACACCCGTCGCAGGCACATCTTCTTCAGAACATGACTTCCGGAATGGAAAGCAGCGGCCCATCCTCACAACGATATTTCTGACAAATCACCACGCGGACTCCGCCGGATTCTCCGTCCTCGATCCTGAGGCCATACTCCGTCCCATCCAGCAGCCGGATTCGATCGTTGACGTTCACCAGTGCGATTCCAAAGCCTTTATTCTGAGGAGTGCGCACACTGCGCACTTCCTGGCGCATCATCCTGTTCATCTGCTCACAAATATCCGCCGCAATACCGATCCCGTCATCCTCCACAGAAACCTCCAGATTTCCATCCCTTAAGAGCGCCGTCACCAGTACTGTCCCCTTCTGCCCCGGTCCGGGCAAAATTCCATGAATGCAGGCATTCTCCACGACGGGCTGGAGCATCAGTTTGACCACACGCGCGTTTTCCAGCTCCGAAGGAACATCCAGTTCCAGTCGGATGCTGTCCTCATACCGGACGTTCAGGATCTCCACATAGGCGCGCACGTGCTGCAGTTCTTCATGGAGAGGGGTGTACATGCTCCTGGTGTTCACACTGTAGCGCAGCATTTCCGAAAGATTTCTCGTCAGACTTATGATGGGATCGATTTCCTCTATCCGGGCAATACAGTAAATATTGTCCAGCGTATTATGAAGAAAATGAGGATTCATCTGTGACTGGAGCTCCCGGATCTCCGCTTCCCTCCGGCGCACCTCCAGAATATACTGTCTGGCATTCAAATCCTGAATCTTCTTTTTCATATTGTTGAGAAGAGCCCGAACCTCCCCCATCTCATCATCCGAAGCATCCTCCAGGCAGGTCTTATCATCCTTCCCGATCTCTTCCACCAGATTCTTCAGGCCCTCGATAGGAAACAGGATCCGCCGTGCAAAAAAGACGGCCGTCAGACAACCCGCCGCGCCGCAAATAGCAATGAGCAGCTCCACCAGATGAGTCAGACGGTTGATATCATGAAAAAGTACCGCCTCCGAATCCGCCACTGTCAGAATCCACTCATAATTGTCCAGCCGGATACTGGAAAGCAGCGTACCCTCTCTGGATAACGTCTGAGTATGGTCCGAATTTTCCAGAATCCGTTTCTGTATCTCCGAAAGGGTATCCTCATCCCAGCTAAGCTTTTCAAACTGATCGGCATACAGGATCTCTCCCTGTTCATTCATGATAAAAGAAGCCGTATTGGCAGAAAGGAGGGAATCCAGCGTCTCCTCAATCTTTTCGAATTTCACGGACGCCATCACAAAAGGCAGCAGAGAAGACCCTTCCGCCATCAGACCCACCCGGCGTTTCACGAAGCCGATCACCGGACCTTTTTTCACGTTGTCCGGGCGATAATCCTCTTCCATAGGACCAATCACCGTACAGTCCAGCATTCCCGCAGAAAGGCTCTGAAAACTGGGATCCTTCGAAAAAGAGTATTCCTCTGCCAGAGGACCGTTTCCCACATAATAAAACTGGTCCTCACTGTTATAAAAAATGATCCCCTCACAGAAATTCTGGAAGCCATTCCGGTAAATTGTATTGTGAAGCTTCTCCTCGAACTCCAGCTCTCGCTGTATTTTCTGGAAAATGGTCTCCTCCGCTTCCCCGCTGTAAGGAGTCTCGTTCAACGAATCCAGGAACTGATTCATCTGCAGATACAGTTCCTTAAACTCAAATTCAATCTTCTCCATCATCAGCGTATTATAAGCCCGGCGCTGCTTTTTTATGAAACTCATGCAAAATCCATTGATAATCACTCCGATTACAAGAAGGAGTATCGCCAGAATGGCGAAAAAACACAGAATTACCTTTCTGTAAAGACTACCCTTTCGATTTTGCTGTTTACTTTTCATCGCTCAACTCCTCTGTCACCGCTATATGCTTTTTATCCGATGCTTCTGTCACTGACCGGTCATTTTTATTACGTTCTGCCACTGACGGTTCATTTTTCGTCGTTCAGCTCTTTGCTTTTACCGCCTATTTTCCGTGACCAGCTCACATCTTTGGCATCTGATTTTCTTCGTTCAGTTCACGTCTCTGACGCAGGCGATATTCCGTAGGAGATACGCCCGCCACCTTTTTGAATACCTTGGCAAAATACCTGGTATCCTCATAACCTACAGCCTCCGCAATGTCATTAATCTTCTGTTTCGTCTGAAGCAAAAGATCCTTTGCCCGGCCCACGCGAAGCTCCATAATATAAGTGATAAAACTGACACCGGCTATTCTGGCAAAAAGACTGGAAAGGTACGCCTCACTGATATGATATTTCTTTGCCGCCTCGCTCAGAGTATATTTTTTAGCACAGTCTCTGCGAATGTCCTCCATCAGTTTGCGGATAATCTGTTCTCCGCTCCCGGCTGTCCGTTCAGAAAAATAATCCGAAAAATCTCTGATCCCTTCCCCCTTTTCCGCACGGACATATTCGCCCATAGCACGGCGGATCGTATCGTTCAGCACATTCTTGTCCACGGGTTTCAACAGATAATCCACCGCTTTATATCCCAGCGCAGCTTTCACATATTCAAAATCCTGATATCCTGACAGCATGATAAACCTGGTGCGCGGCTGCAGATCATAAAGTTTCTGACAAAGAGGACAGCTGATTCCATTGGGAAAACGTACATCCGAAATCACGACCTCCGGCCGTTTCTCAAGAAAAATCTTCTCATATTCATCCAGCGTCGCGGCCTCCAGTACTTCCTCAAAAACCAGTTCCTTCAGATCAATCATTTTCAGGATTCCCTTCCGGATCCACCGTTCATCTTCTGCTATTAAAAGCTTCATGAATTTTCCTCCCTATCAAAAAATTGTCTTTATTGTCAGTTTATTCAGCTGCATCTTACCATGGAAACAGAAAAGCGTCAATAAAGGAAGAGTTTGCGACGGAGAGACGAGTATGGCTGTTTGCCGACACTCCCCAAAGAGTGAAAACAAACTCGCACTGCGCCATCTTTTGCAGCACTTACGAGAAATTGCATGTTGTCACTCCGTTGTTTTATTTTGCGCTTACCTTCTTCCGTCACGCTTCCGGTTCTGTTTTACGCTTTTACACTGTCATACACGAAAAAAAGAACCCATCAGTCATTACCAATGAGTTCCTTTTTGCTAAGCTGTTTTTCTGATATCCGTGTTCCTGGAATATAATGGGGAACCGGGACATCACTATACTTTCTATCGGTTTTCTGCAAGCTTTTTCAATTCTTCTATCTGAGCCTGCATTTCCATGATCTTCAGATCCTTTTCTGCAAGCTGCTGACTTTGCTCCTCGATCTGCTGATCTTTCTTTTTAAGCTGGTGATCCTGTTCCTTAAGCTGGTGATCTTGCTCTTTAAGCTGTTGACCTTGCTCTTTAAGCTGTTGACCTTGCTCTTTAAGCTGGTGATCTTGCTCTTTAAGCTGTTGACCTTGCTCTTTAAGCTGTTGACCTTGCTCTTTAAGCTGTTGACCTTGCTCTTTAAGCTGTTGACCTTGCTCTTTAAGCTGGTGATCCTGTTCTTCAAGCTGCTGGTCCCGTTCTTCAAGCCGCTGACTCTGTTCCCTAATCTGCTGATCCAGTTCCTTAAGCTGCAGTTTCTGACCTTCTATCTGCTGCGACATATCATCCACCATAAACTGCACCAGATTCCTGTCCATAATCCTCAGTTCTTCCGAAAAAAATCCCATAATCCTCTCCACATTCTGACAAATCCGGTAAATCTGTTCATACATGGCTCT
>CANQUI010000109.1 GCA_947626995.1 uncultured Eisenbergiella sp.
ATAAAGAAAAACTGTGTGATTGGGAAGAGGTTTCGGCCTCTTCCTTTTATTTTGCCAACTATAATTTTACACTACCTTGCAAAATATTTTCGATTCCCTGCGGGTCCCTCTCCTCTCTTGTTTTTTAGAAGACACCTTTAAACATCAATAAACCATTTCTCCGGTATAATTGGTTTCCGTCTTTTTCTTGCCGTCCCAGATGCCGTAATGGACGCAGACCCCTTTATAGGTCGCCCCTTTTACGGCTCCCGTATATGTAGCGCTCCCAAGATAATGATCCCCGCTTGTGTGTCCGCAGGGGACGGGATGGCTGCTCCAGGATCCATTGATCTTTTCCAGTAACACAACGCTCTCACAGCCGATCTCGCTGGCCGGGGCCGTGCCATTGGTCTCAAAAACCACTGCCACGCCGTTGGATGCGACGCTGATCGAAAGTGCGCAATTCTCCAAATGGCCTTCGCTGGCCTCTGCAACGTTAGACTGCAGCATCAGTCCCAGAATCATAACTGCCGCCAAACATAACGATACTCTTTTTTTCATCCTGTAACACAGGTTCCCGCAGGGAATAAGTCATGTCTTCACTTATTTATCCCGTTAGGGGAGTACCTGGTTACAAAAAAATAAGGACTGCTTACGAAAGATTTCGTTGGCAGTCCCTTTTTCACGCTATTCTATTCCGTCCAGAATCCGTTTCAGTTCGTTCAGATCATTCCATCTGATATAATAATCACATTTCCCATCCAGGAAAAGTGCAATGAACATATCGTCCGCTTGATACACCTGCAGGTGATCGTCCTCATCTTCCTCAATCAGCCGCCAGTTTTCTTGCTTGGGAAATCCCGCTTTCCCGTAATTCTCGGAATAATATCTTATTTCAATATAAGAAAGATTCTCTGCGGATTCACACCGATAAACGCCTCGGAACAACTTATAAAAATCTGCATCTTCCCCATACAGCTCCTGCAGCGTCGCGCCGTCCGGGATGTAGCGGGGCACTTTTATCAGATCGTATTGCGCCGCAACCTCCTCCCAGGAAGCAAAATAGCTTTTCGTACTGTCGTCAACTTCCGTAAATTCTGTGGTTTCCCGGTCGTCGCCCGTAATCGTAACGCTGCGATGACGGAGTCCTTCCTGAATAAAATCAAAAAAGGAATGTTGCCTGTCCGCACTGCCCCGGAGGCCAAAGATCCCTCCTCCCAGCACGAGCAAAAACAGAGCCGCGCACGCCGCTGCTGCGATCTGTACGAAACGCCTGTTTTGGCGCGGGCCGGCCCCCTTCCTTCGGCCCATGGGGACGATCTTTTTTTCGTGCAGCTCCTCGTCGCTGATATGGTATTTTTGCTGAAACCGTTTTAACGCCGCCTGCGCGTCATAGAGGGAAACGGCATCGTCCGCTGCGTCCCCGGTGTCGGAACCATACACGATAGACCCGTCCGGCTTTATTTTTGCCTCCGGAGGCGGATCCAGCTCGTCCAACAGGCTTACGATCATCTGCACCTGTTTTTCATCGAACTCCTCTTCCGTGGCCTCATAGGTATACCAGTCCAGCTTCTGACGGAGACTTTCGATCAGTTGTTCATCTTTCCGGCCCATTTTATCTGTCATTCTCCATTTCCCGCTCTTACCGTATCAGGATCAGTATGACCTTCATCTCCCATTTTTCCGTCAGGATCCCCACGATACACAGCACCTGAAGATTTTGCCTCAGCTTGTCTCTCATTCTTTTGACACGGACCTTGAAGCATGTTTCCGTAATTCCCAAAAGCCTGGCCATTTCCGAGGCAGAGTAACCGTATTCATAATAATAACGAAGGATATCCAGTTCCTCCTTTGACAGGATCGTCTCCACCGACTGATAGAGATCCACCAGGCCGAATTCACTGATTTCCTCCGACATCTCTTCGTCGCCGGCAAGGGCCGCCAGCACTTCATCCTCGTCCGTCTGTTCTCTGCCCTGCTTATGGTACCATTTCTTGATCAGATTGCTGGCCGATAGCATCAAAAAGCCCGGCACATTGGGATGCACCGTCAGAATCTCCCATTTTTGAAACGCGAGAAAAAATACGTCCTGGGTCAGATCCTCCGCCACGGCTTCATTGCGTGTGACTCTTCTGACATACCGGAATACCGGATCCCGATAGCGCAGGTATATGTCCGTATAGCTGTCGGCAGAATCACATCCCCGGCTCATGAGTTTGTATCCCAGCTGACCGTTTCATCCTTTTGGCACAAAAGCGCCAGACACCGGATGATCTGATCCACCAGAAGCACCTTGGATTTTGGACAGTCCCGAAATGCCTCCACCAGTTCTTTTCCCCGGATGATTTCCCCGGTCAGAAGATAGTTTAGATCCAGATCCAGTCTGTCGCGCAGCAGCAGGAGCCGCTCTACCGTTATTTTGCGGTTTCCCCGCTCGATCTCTCCGTAATAGGTGGCCGATATTCCCAGAATTTCCGCCACATCCTCCTGGGTCATCCCCAGTTTCCGGCGCTGCGCGCGTATCCTCTCCCCGATTTCCGCAAACACTCGATCCGCCATGAGATATCCCCCTCTTCATGAAGTCTTTATTCTCATGATACGTTTGTTCGGATTTCGTGAAGAGTAACTGGCAAACCCTATTCCCGGTGAAAAAGAAAAGTTCCGCTTGCCCTTTCGGGTTTCTGCAATTTTACGGCGTCCCCTTCGGCTGCGCTGCGCAGCGGGCCGAGATTTCCTCTGCGATCTCCCGGATGCTTTTCTTTTCGCAATCTATGACGGCGTCGGCATATCGTTCATACAGCGGGACGCGTTCCTCATAGAGCTGTTCCAGACTCTGTCCTTTTCGCAGGGTGACGCCGCGCTCTGTCAGGTCGCCCAGCCGCTCCTTCAGGGAGGCGCAGGAGAGCTTCAGATAAAAGACCGTCCCGATCTGCCGCAGGCTGCGCATGGCCCTCTGGCCGTAGATTACGCTCCCGCCTGTGGCGATCACCGTACGGTCCGGCCGCAGGGAAGCGTTTACCTCTTCTTCCACCTGCCGGAAACCGTCGTCTCCCAGCTGGGCGATCAGTTCCTGCAGCAGCTTCCCGGTTCGCTCCTGGATCACCAGATCGGAATCCAGGAAACGAAACCCCAGCCGTTTGGCCAGCACCACTCCCACCGTACTTTTTCCCGCGCCGGGCATCCCGATCAATACGATGTTGCGCATACGGTCATGCGCCCGTATAGGCGGTCACTTCCACCTCGCAGAGCACGTCCTTGGGGAGCTGTTTGACTGCCACGCAGCTTCTGGCCGGTTTTTCGGTAAAATATTTCTCATACACGGCGTTAAACGCGCCGAAATCTCCCATATCCGCCAAAAAGCAGGTGGTTTTTACCACATGGGAAAAATCCGTGCCCGCCGCCTCCAAAAGGCCGCCGATATTTTTCATAACCTGCTCCGCCTGCTCGGCGATTCCCTGGGCGGTGATGCTGCCGGTGGCCGGATCAATGGGAATCTGTCCGGACGCGAATAAAAAATCTCCTGCCGCGATTGCCTGAGAATACGGGCCGATTGCAGCAGGCGCCTTCTGTGTGGAAATTTTACGAATCATTTTTTGTACCTCCCTGTTTTCTTTATTCCTCAAACGCCACGGTCACATAAAAACCGCGCTCGTTTTCCACGATATTTGTCACCTCGCCCGTCCGGGAACGGAGTCTTTCCCGAAACGGATAATTTGCCGACATGGCAAGAGACGGGTCGATGGTGTAGTAATAGTTGCTGGGCAGGACCCCTTCCGTGACCGTGACCCGGTCGCCGGTATGCAAAAGGCCGGGCCGCTCCATTTTAAATTCCATGTTCCGCATGGGCGCTTTCC
>CANQUI010000110.1 GCA_947626995.1 uncultured Eisenbergiella sp.
GTTGTTTGCTTCAACATGAATTATACGGGTAAATCCACGTTGCTGCAAATGTGAGGTCACTTCATATTATCTAAAGAACGGTTCTCAATGTTTGTCACCAACTTTTAGAGAAGAGTCTTAAAACCTCCCCAGCAAAACGGCTGCATAAAATGCAACCGTTTCTATCTTTTTCTGCCTGTATAGCTTACTATGAAAAATATAATTGATTTTTTCTTTTAGAGATTTTGCATCCACGAAATGAATTAATTCATTATAGTAACCTTGTCTTCGCAGTTCTTTTTCATTGTATTTTACGAAATATTCGATCTGCTTTCTATATTTACATCCATCACCCATAAGAGCTCTTTTTGCACTTTTTGATAGTTGACCAAATCCTCCGGCGGAAGAGCCCATTAAGTTTTTATTATGCTGTCTATAACAAGTAAACGGTGTGTTATTAAATATTACTTTTCCATACAATACAGCCATATTTGTTATCCAAGAATCATAGGCGTACACACGTGAAGTGTCTATCTTACCTTGAATTATTTTTAAAAGCGCATTATTCATCACATGTGAATGTCCTGGACATATATTTTGTACAAGTGTATTATATAAAGTAAACCTCCGTTCCTGCTTTCTTGTTATTCCATATGGTTTCAATTTGTCATCCACAAGATAAGAAGTAGAAGCGTAAAGCAACGGCAAGGCATTATCCTCTCTATTCAAAGACTCGCAGGCAACCTGCAATTTATCCTGCAACCATACATCATCCTGATCACTAATCGCATAATAATCATAATCTGACGCACAATTTAATAATTCAAAAAAACTGGCATTACATCCAATGTTTTTTCCTCTAACTAATTCTATTTTTCCTGGGTAACACTCCTGAAGTTTGTTTACGACATCACATGTTTTATCCGTTGAACCATCATCACGTATTCTAATGTGAATTTCTAAAGTTGTATCTTGTTTCAATATAGAATGTATTTGTTCATGTATATACTTTTCACCATTATAAGTTGACATTAACACAAGAAGCCTTTTACCTATAAATGAAACATTATCTGTTTCTTTCCCAGTTCTTTCTGTTCCTATGATAGTCTCTCCATAAGAATACGTTGAGCATCTATCCCGTGTCCGATCGTATACAAGTGTTCCCAACACCTTTTTTGCTGTGTTTCCCCCAAATATACGAACTAAAACATCTATCCCTTTTACTATAAGTATATTATGCTGTGTTATAGTTGCAATCCTTTTCACCATATCCGAAACATTAACATACTCTTCATTTTGCGGTAAAAAGAGCCCCTGTTTTTCTTCTTCTATGATTAATCGAACAAATTCACAGAGATTTCCTATATAAATCGCAGAGCACTCATTGGGTGTATAAGGAAATATCGGACTGTTTTTTGCTAACCATGCCAGTCTTGTATAATTTCCTTTACACCCTTTGCCATATACCATCGGCAACCGAAGAACTGATACCTTAAATTCGTCTGAATGCAACTGTTGGAATCTTTTTTCAGCCTGCAACTTTGATCTTCCATAATGTGATTTCGGCATAGGTGCCGTATCCTTGTCTATAACCCCTTCTTCCATACCATATACACTCATAGAACTCAGGAAGATAAATTGCCTTACTCCTTCTTTTTTTGCTTTCTGTGCTGTCTCTATTGCTAAATCCCGGTTAACCTTATAATATAAAGGAGCATTCTTTTTTGTTTCTCTCTGATGGGCAATCCCCGCTACATGAAACACTGTGTCATACCCGGAGAAGTCTTTCTCTTTCCAGCCGTCCCCGATCATATCTACCGTGTCCACCTGATACATCCCTGCATACTCCGGACGGTTCAGATATGCCTCCACCGATGTTCCGATATAACTTCCCGCCCCTGTGATCAGTACTTTCTTCATTTCCTCTGCTATCCCTAGCCTCTTCTTTTTTGTCTACGAAACGCTTACCTTTTTATATTAGCCACACTGAATCCTTTCCGCTTCATCTCCCCGGTGCCTCCTTCTACCACGCCATCGTGTTTTACCACTGTCAGAATCGTCCGCAGGAAACACACACAGTCCATCCGGAACCCCATATGTTTTACATACTGCCCGTCCAACCTGGCCTTCTCCGGGATCTCCAGTTCATCTCTCCCGTTCACCTGCGCCCAGCCAGTCAGTCCCGGCATTACGTCATTGGCTCCATACTTGTCCCGCTCCGCGACCAGATCATTCTGGTTCCAGAGAGCTGGCCGCGGGCCTATGATGCTCATATCACCCTTTAGGATATTAATGATCTGCGGTAACTCATCTAAAGAAGTCTTCCGCAGGAAATGCCCCACCCTGGTTATGTATTGTTCCGGATTTGCCAGCATATGAGTCGGCATGTCCTTCGGTGTGTCCATCCGCATGGTGCGAAACTTCAGGATATTGAAGTAAGCTTTATGGAGCCCGACCCGCTTTTGTTTAAACAGGACAGGTCCAGGGGAATCCAGCTTTATCGCCAGACTGATTCCTAAAAGAAACGGACCTAGCAAAATCAATCCCACTCCAGATAAGATAATATCCAATAAACGTTTGATTTTTTGATACATCTGCTTCTACTCCAATACAGCTTGATTAGTGAAATCACCAATATACAGAAGAGACTGTTTTCCATGTTCCTCTGTATCTGATTAAAATTTTCTTGTTCTTATTCCACACTTATGGTATGATAACTACATCGGTGGACTTTCTTCGTCCGCCCCTACTGCTTTATCTGGTATCGTGTCCGGCATGTTCGCCGGCGGATCCCGTTAATGTTTTCCCGTAGGCTTTATTTGCCTGCCAACACTACTGCCGCGGAATTTTCCGCCGCCACAAAGGAGGAATGTATCCATGACCTATTTAAGCCCCGACGTCTATGCCGGCATCGACCTGTCACGATTCAATGGCCGGCTGCCGATCCACATGACCAATGACTACCTTTTCCGTGCCGTCATGCAGGAGAACAACCATGTTCTCAAAGCCTTAGTCTGCGCCCTTCTCCACCTTGACGAAGCGTCAGTCCATGATGTCCTGATCCAGAACCCCATCGAACTGGGAAAACGTGTCGGCGAGAAAGATTTCTTCCTGGATATCCGGATCCTTCTGGACAACCGCATGAGTGTCAATCTGGAGATGCAGGTCATCAACGAAGGCAACTGGGTGGAACGCTCCCAGTGCTACCTTTGCCGTTCTTTCAGCAGTCTGAACAAAGGCGAGAACTACAAGAGCATCCTGCCTGCCGTACAGATCGGCATCCTGGACTATACCCTGTTCCCGGAAGCGCCGGAATTCTATGCCACCTACCGGCTGATGAACGTAAAAAGCCATAAAATATATGGTGACAACCTGCGTCTGTCTGTGTTAGAATTAAACCATATCGAACTGGCGACAGAAGAGGACAAGGCCTATCAGATCGACTGCTGGGCGCGCCTCTTCAAGGCAGCTACATGGAAGGAGATGAAGGATTTGGCAGAGCATAATCC
>CANQUI010000111.1 GCA_947626995.1 uncultured Eisenbergiella sp.
AAAAAAACAAGGAGGCGGGCTCATGCGAACCCGAATACAGAAAGAAAGATTTGACGAGGAGCGCGCGCTTTACCATTTACAGCACGCCGACGTGACGGACTGTATCTTCGCCGGCCCGGCGGACGGAGAATCCGTTTTAAAGGAATCCCGGGATATTTCCGTTTCCCGGTGCACATTCTCCCTGCGTTATCCGCTCTGGCATGTGAAGGGCTTCTCTCTTACCGACGCCAGAATGGACGAACAGACCCGCGCCGCCATCTGGTACAGCCAAAACGGAAAAATCACCCGCAGTCATCTGCACGGGATCAAGGCCGTACGCGAATGTTTTGATATCGAAATCGAAGACTCTCACATCCTCTCCGAGGAATTCGGATGGAAATCCGCCGGGATCACTCTGAAAAACACCGAGATTTCCAGCGCCTATCTGTTCTTTGACAGCAAAGACATCCGTCTGGAGCATGTCCGTATGACCGGCAAATATTCTTTTCAGTATGTGGACGGCCTTCAGATCTCCGATTCCAGGCTGGATACCAAAGACGCGTTCTGGCACAGCAGAAATGTGACGGTGCGCGATTCTGTCATAAAAGGCGAATATCTGGGCTGGTTTTCCGACGGACTGACCCTGATCAACTGTCAGATCATCGGCACGCAGCCCCTGTGCTATTGCAAAAACCTTACGCTGACAGACTGTAAGATGACAGACTGCGATCTGTCCTTTGAATACTCTGATGTAAACGCTGTGATACAAGGGCACATCGATTCCGTAAAAAATCCCCGTTCGGGCAGGATCCTGGCCGACAGCGTAGGCTGTGTCGTCACATCCGACCCGGTGATGCCATGCTGCGGAGAAGTGATCCTTCGTTCAGAAACAAAAGCGGACGGTTTTACCGTGCAGGACTAACGCTGTCCCTGAAATAGAAAACGCGCATCCTGCCCGGCCGCGCACAGGGAAATCTCGTAGTTTTCGTACGCCGTATGAAAAAGCGCGCAGGGCTGCGCGGCGCCGTCTCTGCGCAGGGTAAGCGCAGGCATCCGGATTTCCAGCCGTTTGGGGGAAACGCCAAGTCCTTCTCCGGTCATTTTCAGATAGCTTTCCTTGAGCGTCCAGAGCGTAAAAAAACGCCGCCGGGCTTCCCGGTCGTCCTGCGCCGCGTGCAGATAGGCGCGTTCGTCCGCGCAAAAAACACGCGGCGCGATTTCAAACGGCGCGTCTTTGACCCGCTCGATATCGCACCCCACCGGCGCGTCGCTTATGGCGCACAGCGCCAGATCGCCCGAATGAGACAGGTTAAAAAAGAGGCCGTCGCAGTACGGCTTGCCGTGCGCGTCCACCGCCACGTCCCGCGCCAAAAAGCCGCGCGCGGCCAGCATATCCTCCATCAGCCGCCATACGCCAAGGCTGCGCCTGCGGTCCTCCGGGTGTTTGTAACGCAGGATATTGTCCTGCCGCCATCGCGGAATGTCAGTAAGAACGGACGCGTCCGTCTGCGGATCGGGCAGGACGGAAACGTCAAAAAGGGCATATTCAACCATGCTCCACCTCCGTCGGCTCACACGCGATTTCCACTGTGGTGTTGTTCAGGTCCAGTACCCGCAGGTACTGGATCTTGTCCGATATACGCTTGACAACCTCGATCCCGTGTATCTCAAACGCGTTTGCATCCGCCGTGTAATGCGTGGGATCAAGCAGAGCATAGGCCAATTCTCCCTCAGATAATCCATCAGATCCACGAGACCTGTCATAAAAGCCGCCACCAGTATCGTGATATCCCTTCGTCCCAGCGCGAAACGCAGCTTCAGATATTTCATATCCAAGTCGCCCTCCGCGGTGATCAGCGACCACGGGGAGGACATAAAATACGGAATCATCTTTTCCAGAGGTTTTAAAAGGGTCGCGGAGATCGGTCCCTTGGGAATCCCCCGCTCGGTCTCCATCAGCTTCAGCTCGATGGCATTGAACACCATGCCGTTTCTCATGGATTTCCCCGTTGTATTTCGATAATATTCGTCACCGACAGCAAAGCACAGCGAAGTGCTGTATTTGGAGTATATGTCAAGCTCTGTCTGGGAGACCGGGATATGCTTTGGGACACCGACACTTCCCGAACTGAGCGCATAGTGCATCGTCGGGGAAGCCGAGAGCAGATTCTCCTCGCCGCCATGGATCATTCTCTCAATATAAGGAGCGTAATCGTCATAATGTGTCAGCGGGATCTTTTCCTGGTATTCAGCAATACTGTGAATATCCGCAAACCCGTATTTTTTGCCGTACTCCGTATCTTTATTTTCTTCCAGAAGCTTCATCAGCAGATGTTCTGAGATCGCGACTGCATTTTTACTGTCGTCGTCTAGCTGCCGCATGGCGCGTTTTCCTCTTGTGACCAATATCCTGATGATCGCTGCGTTCATGGCGCTGGCGCCAAGTTCCTTCGGTGTTGCCTTATGCCTCTTTCGTCCTGTTTTCATAGAATACTTGCCTCCTTCTATCATTTTCGGGACATTCTTTACAATAACATACATTTTTCAGATAGTGTTTAATAATGTGATTCGCAATATTCAATGTTTATTTTCTCCGCAAAACGCACTTTTCGTTATTTTCTCGGCTTTGTATCAAACTCTGCAAGATCATATATTCTCATTCAATATCTGTTGCCAAAGATTTGTATTTGTTCGGATGGCGGTACTTGTTTCCCATCACTTCACGGTCACGATAATCCCGCAGCATATCCATATTGATCTCAGCCAAATAAATTCCTTCCTCTTCTTGCGCTTCCAGAATACACATATCCCGTACTCCCGGTTCATTACTTAACCATGCAACTCCGTCAAACACCGTTGAATGACCGTTACAATCCGGCTGCCCCTTGGGATAATTACAGGTAGCAATAGCAAGCATATTTTCATAAGCTCTGGTGCGAAGCGCTGACAACCGATTGATTTCCATAGGGCAGGCGTTAGGCGCCAAAATAACTTCTGCCCCTTCACCGGCAAGTTCCCCAAACGCACGGACAAAATCACTTTGCGCATCGATTGACAATGCGGCCAATTCCAAGCTATCCTGCAAAAGTTTATAACCGTCGCTCCACATTTCAGGAAACAGGGCAATATCGACACCCATATTTTTTGCCTTCATGCAGGCGTTTTTTCCTTTTTCCAATTGTTTCTCAAGTCCGCCTTCCGGAAGTAATTGCAGCAAAGCTATTTTCAGGTTCATCTCTTTATCGGCCTTTCTAATAAAAATACAAAAATCCGAACCCGTCTCCTGCAGGAAACGAATTCGGATATATGGGTTTCCTGCGGCTAATGGGACTCGAACCCATACGGTCTCCCATTGGCACCTAAAACCAACGCGTCTGCCAATTCCGCCATAGCCGCCCATTTTGCAGCGGTATCGTCCGCCACCTCAAGTATAGTTGTATCCTTCCTTTTCTGTCAAGCCAATTCTCCCGCCGTTTGCGCCCTGTCGTCCGC
>CANQUI010000112.1 GCA_947626995.1 uncultured Eisenbergiella sp.
TGAAATGATCCGCATGGATGATGATTCCCACCCGGGCGTCTCCCGCATTTTGCAGGATGGCCTGCCCGATTCCGGTCGTGCGGTCAATCAGCACCACATCGTCCTTTGTCAGGTTCAGCCCGGACACCATATATTCGACCAGTTCTTCTTTGGAACAGAAAAGATGATCCGGGAACTGATACATCACCTTTCCGTCGTCGCTGATCTCCTCATAGGCCACTGTCCCATCTTCATTGAAAAATCTGCGCAGGTACAGATGGGCCTTATGATCAAGGGGCGCATAATATTCCGAGAACACCCTGCCGTAAGTGAAAAAATCCTTGCGGATCAAACAGCCGCCCGAGACGATCTCCACCCTGTGAACCCGTTCGGACTGTTCATCCGTAAAATAGACCGCATAATAGTTATTCTCCCCCGGAAGGATAATCCGCCCGGTTTTCCCGTTTCTGGAATAGGTATATCGGTCCGCAGAAAGCGTCCTTTTCAGGTCCTGCAGCGTGTAAGAAACCGGCGCGATCTTATAATCCGTAAAAAAGGTATATAACCAGATAATCTCCTCATCCAAAAAGCCAAGATTTTTCGTCAGGTGCTCGATATTCTCCGTCAGGATCATATCCGTGAATATAAATTTCGCTTTGGCTCCTATATTTCTGAACATCACAGCCCGATAACTCTGTGCGTACTCCACGCCGCTGGACGCCCAGCCTATGCCAAGGTTGAAGCTGTAAACCATCTCCTGTTTCCCTATCCTTTCCCTTTCTTTCATACCCGGCATCAGGGGAATAACACATACATTTCTCCCGTTTCGCCATATTTCTTTTCTCCCAGAAATATATTCCTCACGATTTCTTTCTTAATCGTCACTTCCATCCGTTGAAAAGATTCATACGCTTCTTCATGGTACTCAAATACCGGATTTCTCTGCGCGCTGACCCGTCCGCTCACCGCATATTGCAGCTGCTGCAGATAATCCACCTGTTCCACCCAGGCATCGTCGATGGCATGCAGGGAACACAGGCGGATGTATTCCTTTAATTCTTCTTCGGAGATAAAAGCTTCTTTTTTGTGTCTCCACACCGCATCCACATAAGACAACAGCGCCCTTTTCAACGATTTCTTTTGGATCTGAGCGATATTGGAAAACCTTCCGTCCAGACTGTACGATATATTATCCAGCACATATCTTGTGATATCGCCCGCAGTAAAGCTGTATTTTTCGTTTAGAAAGATTTCCACACTTTCATGCGCAAGCTGCAGCACTTTTTCAGGTTCCAGACTTTTCCCGTCCAAAAGCCGGTTTCTCACCTCATACATTATCGTTCTTTGCCGCTTTATCACTTTATCATAATCCACCGAGCTTTCTCTCTGGGCAACGGCCTGTTCCTCCTTAAGCTTCTGCGCCCCATTGATCAGCTTTTTTAATTTTCTCTGCGAAATCGGGCGATCGTTGTCCGCATACTTTTCCAATTCGTTCTCCCCTGCCGCTATGACAGTATCATCCTCCAGCGAGACAAAAAACTGGCTGAATCCCGGATCGCCCTGGCGCCCGGCCCGGCCTCTCGCCTGCCGCTCCAGACGCACGTTTTCCATACGTCCAATTCCGATGACGGCCAGACCGCCCAGTTCCTTTACCCCCGGTCCTAACCGGATATCCGTACCTCGGCCCGCCATCCCTGTAGATACCGTGACCATACCCTTTTGCCCGGCTTCCTTTATCATCTGTGCTTCCCAGTAAGCATTATTGACATTCAATACATTGTGAGGCACCTGCCTTTCCCTCAGTGCATGGGATATCAGCTCCGTATCCGCAATCGTAGATGCCACCACCAATACCGGCTGGCCGGTCTCATGGCATCTCAATATCTCTTTGATGGCTTCCTGATATTGCAGCTTTGCATTTTTAAAATACAGGTCTTTTCTGTCTGTCCTCTGCAATGGCCTGTTCGGCGGAATCACTGCAACCTTCTTTTTATATACTTTGCGCAATTCCTTCTTTGCATCCGAAATTGTGCCGCTCATCCCCGACAGGCGGGGGAACAGCAAAAACAGATTTTGATACGTAATGGCTGCAACCGATCGGTTTTCCTGCGTAATCTTTAATTTTTCCTTTGCCTCGATCGCCTGATGGATGCCGCCTCTCAGTTTCATGCCCTGAAGGACGCGCCCCGTACCATTATCCAGAAGAGACACCTCTCCCTTCTCCGTGACGACATAATCTTTATCCCGCTCCATTGTGACATGCGCTTTTAATGCCAGGGTCACATGCCTGTTAATCTCAAAATTTTCCGCTGCGTAAAACTTCTCAATGCGAAAATACCGCTCTGCATAGTCCACGCCCTCGTCGGAGAGCCATACGCTTTTATCTCCCTCCACATAATCGCGTTCCGGCTGCAGGGTCGTCACAAAAAAATCGGTCATTCCATACAGATTGGACTGTACACGGGGAGCGCCTGATATCACAAGGGGCATCGTCGCCGCATCCATCAGAACCATATCCGCCTCATCAATGATGACATAATAAAATTCTCTCATAAACCGGCTTTGGGCGCTGGACACCAGGTTGTTGATCAGATAGTCAAACCCCAGCGCCGAATGGGTCGTGTAAACGATATCCGCCTGATAAACCCGGCGTTTTTCATCATTTTTCAGCGTTTCCCTGCCCCTGCTTACGCCCGAGCGAACCGTCATCCCCAGAAATTCATAGACCGGTCCCATCTCCTTCGCGTCGCGGTCCGCCAGATACTCGTTTGCCGTAACCAGTATCGCGCTTTTCCCGGTCAACGCGTTCAGATAGAGCGGCATCGTCGCCGTCAGCGTCTTGCCCTCCCCGGTATTCATTTCGGCCAGATACCCATAATGCAGGGCAATGCCGCCCAGGATCTGACAGTCGAAGGGCTCCATTCCGAGAATCCTTCTGTCCGTCTCGCATATTACCGCATATGCCTCCGGCAGGATACGGTTCGTGGATTCCCCTTGCGCGATACGCCGTCGGAACTCTTCCGTTTTCTTCTGCAGGGCGTCGTCGCTTAAGCTTCTGACGGCATCCTGCTCCTTTTTTACTTTTTTCAACAGGTAGTAAAGTTTTCTATTCGCCATCTGTAACTTCCATGATCGTAATGGAGTGAAAATGAAACCGGATCGTACCGGCATTGATCAACTGCAGCTCATAATGAAAGGTTTTCAGCGGACACTGAAAATTGCCTTCCCCGTCTCTTATGATCTGGCTTCCCGCCTCCACATCATAACGGTCATAATAAATCAGCTTCATAATCAAGCCGCCCCGGGGCTCTTCATCCGCATCCAGCCTGATATGATACCGTCCCTCCCCGTCTATCATCGGAAGGGACGGCTCTATGCGCATTGCCTGATAATTTGTTTTGGAAAACCAGCTTTTGATCACCGTACCCGGCGGCATCAGTTCATTTTGAAATTCTATGTCGTCCTTCGCATG
>CANQUI010000113.1 GCA_947626995.1 uncultured Eisenbergiella sp.
TTTTCTGCAAGCTGCTGACTTTGCTCCTCGATCTGCTGATCTTTCTTTTTAAGCTGGTGATCCTGTTCCTTAAGCTGTTGACCTTGTTCCTTAAGCTGTTGACCTTGTTCCTTAAGCTGTTGACCTTGTTCCTTAAGCTGTTGACCTTGCTCTTTAAGCTGGTGATCCTGCTCTTCAAGCTGCTGGTCCCGTTCTTCAAGCCGCTGACTCTGTTCCCTAATCTGCTGATCCAGTTCCTTAAGCTGCAGTTTCTGACCTTCTATCTGCTGCGACGTGTCAAGGGGAACGAACAAATATTTCTGCAGCAGACTCAGCTTCAATCCGGCATGGGACATCTGCTCAAAAAAGAAGCAGCCTCAGCAAACGATCAGTTTCTTTTTTGATTCTAACTTAAGTTTCAGCAGCAGCCGTCGTCCTCCTCATCCAGCCAGCTGATCGTCTCCCAGATCCTCTGGCCGTTATTGGACTGCGGCGAACCTTCGGTGCTCCGTCCCCTTTCGATGTAAGACTTCAGAATATTTTTCATCTCTGCTGCCATCGCGGGATATTCCGTAATCACATTATGCCGCTCCCCGATATCCCGTGAGAGATCATAGAGCTGGAATCTCGGACCCTCCGGATCTTCCTTTCCGGGAACCGGTTCCGACCAGCCGCCGGAGCCGGGGCAAAGCTCCAGCTTGAACGCTCCCCGCCTTATAGAAAGAGAACCGTCTATACTCTGATGAACAATATCCCTGCGCACTTCCCCTCCCTCAGGGTCTGTCCAGAGCGGCAGGTTGCTGACACTATCCTCCCCGCAGGAATCCGGAAGCTTCACGCCCAGGATTTCCGCCATGGTAGACATAAAATCCGAAAGGCACACGATCCTGTCACATACTCCGCCGCCCCGTATCCGCTCCGGCCAATGGACAATCAGCGGAATCCGGTGTCCTCCCTCATAAATATCCGCCTTGACGCCACGAAAGATATAACTGGGATTATGCCCTTTCTCCGCCAGCTCCCTGTAGTCCGCAGCCGGAGAACAGCCGTTGTCCGAGGCAAAGATAAGAATCGTATTATCGTAAAGCCCGGTTGTTTTCAGTTTTTTCACAATCCTTCCTGCCACATCATCGCAGTGCAGGACAAAATCCCCGTACTCATTGGTCCCGGATCTTCCCCGGAAGGCCTCCCCCGGAAGAATAGGCGTATGAGGCGCCGGAAGAGGAAAGTAGATAAAAAACGGCCCGTCACGGTACTCCTCAATCTTTTCCAGAACCCTGTCCGTCAGCTCATCAAGCACATTCTCATGATGAAAATTCGGTCCGGAAGGTCCTTTTCGCCAGAACGCCTTACCGGTTCCCGCTGTCTCCCGGTCTGGCGGCTCCGTAAAATGATCATTCTCGATATAAAGATACGGAGGCATATCCAGGGAACCACTGATACCATAAAAATAATCAAATCCATAAGCCACCGGAGAGAAAGCAATGGGTCCCCCATAATCCACTCCCGTGCAGGCGTCAAAATCTGGAACCTCATAAAAATCCGGTGTCTTCGTAAAACTCATTCCCAGATGCCATTTTCCCACCATGGCGGTGCGGTAGCCCTGCTCTCGGAAAAGATCTGCCACAGTCTTTCTGCCATTCTCAATAAGCGGCTCCGAGTAGCCTCCCATCACATGGGACTTCAACCGGGATCTCCAGTTATACCGTCCGGTAAGAATACTGTAGCGGGATGGCGTACACACAGCGGCAGAAGCATGGGCATCGGTAAAGCGAAGCCCCATCTGACACAGCTCATCCAGACAGGGGGTCTGGAAAGGACAGCACCCGTTAAATGCGCTGATATCCCCATACCCCATATCATCAGCAAGGATATAAATCACATTGGGTTTCTCTGCTGTCATCGACAATACCGATCCCTCCCGGACATCACATACCGTAATTATTCTCTGCGCTCCACTCGTTTTCTGCTTTGATCTCGTCCAGAACCTCCTTGTAGGACTCATTCATAGCAACGGCAAATTCATCCACGGAAATCGCATCGGACAGATATTCCTGTCCCACTCTCTGGAAATAGTTTCTTAATTTCTCATTGATGCCTGTAAACCAGGGCATGCGCAGAGGATCTTCCGTAATTACGAAGCCGGCCAGTCTTTCGGGAAGCTCCACTGTCGTCGCCAGAGAAATCCTGCAAAGCTCCTCCGCCAGGCGGCCCTGAATCTCCGGTGAGGACATATACTGTACAAAATCAAGAGCTGTCGCAAATTTGGTTTCATCCTCCTCCAGAGCTTTGTTTATACCGAAGATAATGTCCGGCTGACCACCAAGAATTACGGATCTTCCCAGAACACCCTCCCTGGTTTCCTCCGTGATTACCGGAACAGGCATCACGCCATACTCAAAACTGTCTCCCACAGTCACTCCCACACTCTCCAGCCTGGTACTCATCGCCTGAACCATGCACGCCTCGCCCCGGGCAAACATATCCATAGCCGTATTCTGATCCAGACCGTTATAATCGGATGTCCAGTACTGCGAAAACTCCTTCATCAGCTCAAAGCCTGCCTTCATGGAATCGTCGTTAAAATCAATCTTTCCTTCATCCATTCCCTTGCAGATCTCCGCCAGCTCCACATATCCGTTTCCGGAAGCATCCAGCATTTCCACGATTCCGGGATTCATCTGACCGCATACAGAATTATTGAACCACAGCCAGGAGAGATCATCGATGGTGGCATTTGGGAACGCAAAAGGAATATTTCCCGCATCCTTCAGCTTCTGACAAGCGTCCATGAATTCCGCCCAGGTCTCCGGAACCTTTGCCCCCACGGCATCCAGCATGGTCTTATTATAAAAGATACGCACTACCGAAGTAGCTGTGGGATATCCCGGCACCTCATCCGGAGTGATATACATTCTTTCCCGGATATAATCGGGAAGAGTTTCCTTCCAGGACCTGCCGGGATCGTAAGCGCTCTCCCCCTCATAAATATCCCTGAAGTTTGCGAGATAACCGCTCTGATAATCCTGAGACATATCATAGATGATTCCTGTGTACACATCCGGTCCCTGTTCCGCCACAAACTGGGTCATAAGCCAGGTGCGGTAATCCGCGGAAGGAAGAGATTCAAATCGGATCTCCGTCCCCGTCTTTTCGGTGTACTCCGCCAGAATCTCATTCATAACCTGATTCGCCTTTTCATTGGTATCCAGATCCTGGGCAAAGATCAGCTTCACTCCCTCATCCGCCTTCGCCTCTGCCGCCGGGAGCAGCCTCGCCGTCATGATCATGCACATTCCCGCAGCTGTAATTGCCAGACTTTTCTTTCTCATATAGATTCCTCCTAGTATAATAATGATGTAGTCAAGAATGACTACTGGTTAATAGTTACAAAGTCCAATCTAATACATCTAC
>CANQUI010000114.1 GCA_947626995.1 uncultured Eisenbergiella sp.
CACCCTGCAACACGATTGCTCCTGCTGTCAGCATAGCACAGATGGAGCAGGGCGGCAACCAGAAACGGATCGATTATACTCTCCTAATAATAAGGTCAAAATAGATATACAAATTTTTACATATATTTCCCGGAAACAGACAGAAAGTTAAAATAAAGACGGTTGGATCCGCTCTCCGGAAAAGCGGAAACGAAATTTTTCTGATATATTATAAAGAAAGATTATTATGGGTAAAATCGTCGGCAGAAATGAGGAATAGGGAAAAATGAAAAGCTTTCAGGATCGTCTTTTTAAGGATTTCGATGTGGAAAAGAGAGAAACGAAAGACGGACGTATAAAAAACGTTTATGTGTATAAAGGCCTGTACGTTTTCTGGGATGTGCCGGAGAAGGACCTGGCCGGATATAAAAGACGCTATCTGGGCACAGGACTTCTGGCTGGGCTTCTTCTGCTCTGGGCCTCCCTTCAGCGGACGCCGCTCAACGCCTCTAAATACGAGGGAGGGGTGACTCTCCTCTGTTACGTGGCGTATATGGTGTTTGCCATGGGATTTATCCAGTTTTTCCGGGCAAAACGTAATATGTATCTGAGAGACTGCACCCAGATGCGGGCGCTGATCCTGTGGGGCGGAATGATATTTTTTATCCTTCAGGCGCTGAACGTGCTGCTGGGCGGTCTTTTCCTTATCACCAACGGAATAACTATACTGTCCCTCCCGGTAGTTGCGGCGAATGCATTGTCGGCAGTCCTGGCTCTGACCATCTTTATTGCTCAGAACAAACTGACTTATCGTGAAATATCGGGAAAGAAACTGATCGAAGGGCAATTTGAAAAATATTGAAGAAGGACAGTTCTTTCTGCGCGGACAGGCAGCAGAGTGACACATCAGGGAATTCAGAGAGAAAAAGAAGGAGCCGCTTCGAAAAGACCGGGCGCAGACCGCGCCGCGGAGCTTTCCGAAAGCGGCAAAAACATGAAACCGAAGGTTGGGCGGCAGTTCCGGCGAGAAAAAATTCTGCCGGAATCACCTGACAAATATCCGGTGCGAGCGATTACAGAGATTCCCGGATCTTCTCGC
Source organism: uncultured Eisenbergiella sp. (assembly GCA_947626995.1). Lineage (GTDB taxonomy): Bacteria > Bacillota > Clostridia > Lachnospirales > Lachnospiraceae > Gallintestinimicrobium. The sequence goes on from CANQUI010000114.1 coordinate 1,079, forward strand.
ACATTTCCAGGTACTGTTCATCTGAAAAATATCTGTGACTGAAATGGGGAGCACCGCCACATTCCATCGGACGGTAATAACTTCCGTTTATCACCATCATGCCAAAGGTCTCAGGCGTCAATATTTTTCTGCAGAATGCTTTTACTTTATGAAACATAGGGTTTACCTCCTTTAAGTTTTTTTCAAAGGTATGTTTCCTTTGATGGTTTTATTATACGAAAATTGCGGTCCGGAAAAAAGGTGATATCTTGACTCAAAATTAGGCGATATTGACTTTTGGGATCCAGTTTCCGTCAGGCAGAAAGAATATAAAAAATGGAAGGAAAAGGAATTTTATCGCAAAGAAGAGAGGAGACAGAACTATGAAACAGGTAATTCGAACCCCAGACTATCCCATCGTGGAAACCAGACAGGGAAAACTCCACGGATTCTGGCAGGACCATGTATTCCATTTTTACGGTATCAGATACGGAACAGCAAAGCGCTTTGAGCTTCCCCGGCCGGAGCTCCCCTGGGAGGGAGTGCGGGACGCGAAATCCTATGGCTACGTCTGCCCTCTGATGCCGGACAACATGGAGGCTCAGACGGCGGTGGTCCACGACCCCATGGACCGGCAGAATCCCATGGCCGCTCCTTTCAGTTCCTTTGAGATGCCCCACGTATACTGGCCCATGGATGAACAGTGCCTGTATCTGAACCTCTGGACAAAGCACCTGGACCCAAAGGCAAAAAGGCCGGTCATGGTATGGCTGCACGGAGGCGGATTCGCGGCAGGCTCCTCCATAGAGATTCCCGCCTATGACGGCCATAACCTGAGCTCCTACGGAGATGTCGTCATAGTAAATCTGAACCACCGCCTGAACTGCCTGGGCTTTCTGGATCTGAGCTCCTACGGAGAAAGCTATAAATATTCCGGATGCGTGGGAATGGCCGACATTGTCCTGGCTCTGAAGTGGGTGCAGGAAAATATTGCCGCTTTTGGAGGAGACCCGGACAACGTAACGGTAGCCGGCCAGTCCGGCGGCGGAGGAAAAGCGGCTCTGCTTCTCCAGATGCCCGCAGCGGACGGACTGTACCATAAAGTGATCAGCCAGAGCGGAGCCCTTCGCAGCCGCCCGGACGCCACCCCGGAAAGTGAAAAGAAGCACTGGCAGGCCTTTGGACAAAAAACAGCGGAACTCCTGGGTCTGAATGAAACCACCATAGATGAAATACGCACCGTGCCCTACGAAAAGCTGTCGCAGGCAGCCGCCCGGGCCGGAAAGGAACTGGGAATGCCGGAGGGCCTGATGCTCTTTGAGCCGTCTCCCGTGGAAGGGCTGTTTGACGGACTTTACTGCGTCACCGGCTTCCGGGAGGAGACCGCCCATATCCCTGTGATCGCCGGAACCGTACTGGGAGAATTTTCCTTCATGCATTATCTGGGAGATAAAAATCAGTACAGCCGTCAGCAGAAGCTGGAGATCCTTCAGAAGGCGTTTGGCGATAATACAGACCGTATTGTGGGACTGTTTGAAAAGCTGTATCCGGGAAAGGATATTCTCTACGCATGGAGCGTGGACGCCATGTTCCGTCCCAATACCCTCCGTTTTCTGGACGCCCGCCGGGAGTATGAGGCGTCCCGTGAAAACCCTGCGAAATGCTGGAATTATCAGATGAGCTTTATCATTCCCTACCTGGGAGGAGTGGTCCCCTGGCACTGCGGAGACATTCCTTTTGTATTCCGGAATGTGGAGATGGAACCGGCTCACTGTACCGGAAGCGCTGTTCCGGAATATCCGGAGAATGCGCCGGAGAACATCCGCAGACATGCGGAGGAACGACTGGAAGGATATACGGCGAGACTGCAGGAGCAGATCAGCGGCGCCTGGCTTGCCTTTATGGAAACCGGAGATCCCTCCACAGAAAATCTGCCCTGGACGGAATATACCGGAAACGCGGGGGCGAGGATGAATTTCGCGGAAAAGAGCGGAATGACGGAGGAAAGCGACCTGGAGCTTCTGAATTTGATTATGGCCCATTAACCGGGACTCCCCCTGAATCATTACTAATCCACCCCAAAAATGCGCCTGAGAACAAAAAAACAACACGAAAATTTGTCGTAATTTCTGCATTTCTTTCCAAACCCTGAAAAAAGAGGATAAAATTGTGCATACTGCTGTTTATTGAATAGAAAATCCCCATGTGATATAATAGTCGGAAGTGATGATTTTTGGGGGAGGAACGGCTGACATGCTCAAAAGAGAGAAATTTCAGCTATTTATTCAGTACGG
>CANQUI010000115.1 GCA_947626995.1 uncultured Eisenbergiella sp.
CTCCTCTTTCGGCAGGGATTCATCTGAGCTTAATTCCATTTTATTTTAAGCTCAGACTACTGAGCCATAACATATTTCTTCTGCATAAACTTTCCTCCCCTTTCGGCAATGATAATTTCATTCTATATTCTTCTTTATAAAATGGCAACCTTATCTTTATTTATAAACAAATTTGTTCCGGACATTTTTATTCCTTTAAGTGCCGGGCTTAACGAAACAGTATAAATCTCCCCAGCGGAGCTGGGGAGACTGGCGGATGCAAATGGCGATAAACAGAGTACCAAAATAATACGTTGTATGCCTTCCGCTTTTCAGTCCGGAAGATCAAACTCAACTTTTGCAGTTACATTGATAACCTCCAGCGCCGCCTGCAGATTTCTGAGAGTGTAAGAAATCTTCTGATAATAACTTCTCGCCTCTGTGATTGAATAATTGGTATACCGGTAATCTATGAAGGAACTGTTCTCACTCCCCAGGGCGGATACTCTTTCTTTCGGAATACGTATCTGCAGATCATGGAGCCGTTTTTTAGCCTCTGTCAGCTGCGAAACACGGACAAGCGCCTCGTCAATGGTCATATCCCCATATCCAATTTTCTGCGTCGTGTTGAAACAATTGATCGCATGCTTAATAATACGGATCTTCCGGTCACATTCCTGAATAAATTTCTGCGTTTGATTATACGAATACTCCGGACGCACAGACTCCGGATTCTCACCAACAGCAGCGTTAAACACACTGCTTTGTCTTTCTTTTTCAATCTCATCGGATTTTTCTTCCATTACTTTTCTGATCATATTTGCCGCCTCTGCAGGCGTCACCTTATAATGCATATCAGTATTTCCCCTTTCATTACATGAAAGCCGGCCCCCCCCGCAGGAGGAATGGAATATCCGGCAGATTCTGCCGACAGTAAACAGATTCATGCTTTCCCATTCCGCAATATACAGGAGCGACAGAAACCAGCCGGCTGCACAGCTTTACAATAGAAGCAACATCCGGCTCATTTTCATTCACCATATCTCCGCCTGTCAGAATCAGATCCGGCTGAAGTTTCTGTATTGCGTCTATCAGATCCTGATTATCCTCACCGTAGGAAGCCTGATGAAGATCCGCCAGAAAAACCGCCCGTACCGGTTCCTCGATCTCATCGGAAAAAACATTATAGTATGTATTTTCAAAGCTGCGATTCTCATACAGGTTCCAGCAAAGCAGAAGAATCAGAAAGAAAATCAGAATCAGAATCAGCACGGCCATACCCGCGAGCACTCTTTAAAAAAACGCAGAATCCGCATGTCCGCCCCATTCCGCATGTCCTTCCTGGAATTTTTTATAAAACGTTGGTCTCCACATGAAATTCTCCATTCATACGAGCGACATTGTAAAAAAACGGATTTTCCTCCGCCCACGAAGTATCTGACCTGGCTTTTTTCTGATATTTCTCAAACGCGTCCACATATCCTCTGTGGAGGATCTCCTCCGCCTGCAGCCGGGCCTGCACCGCGGCGTCGTAATTTTTAAAATACCCAAGATTATAATGTACCTTGCGAAATGTGATCATCACATGATAGCTTCCGTTTTTCGTGCGGTACAGTCCGCGGAAGCCTGCCTTGTTCTTCCCTTTTTCCTGCTGCGCCCTCACAAGCCTTTCCACACAGGTATCATCCTGATAGTGCATATGCTCGTGCATCCTCCGTCTCTGCTCATTATTCAGACAGCCGCAGCTCCTCGTCGCGCCGGCAAGAAGGCTTCCGGCAAAAACATCCGTCTCTTTTCCGCAGTCACATGCGCAGTGCCAGACTCCTTTTTGAAAACGATTGTCTGATTCCGCCAGGTACAGGGCCGTGAGCCGCCCGAAACGCATTCCCGTAAGATCTCTCCTGTTATATGAAATACTGTATTTTTTGCAGCCGCAGCTTCTTGTATTGCCATTGATCAGGTGAAACGCGTATACCTCCCGCTCTTTTCCGCAGGAGCACCGGCACAGCCAGCGGGCTTTGCTGTTCCTGTCATTTTCGACCCTCCGGATCACAGTCAGTTCCCCGAACCGACGCCCGGTAAGATCTTCCGCTTCGGAGGCCTCCGCCTTCTCCTTTTCCGGAAGGCATCCGCAGCTGGTAAATCTCCCGCTGATCAGCTGCTTTCTCATAAGCAGGATTTCTTCCCCGCAGTCGCACCGGCACCGCCAGAGGATACAGCCCTCCTTCCGCTCACCGGAATCCTCTGTCACCGTAAGTCTCCCAAAGCGCCGGCCGATCAGAAACGCTTTGCTGTTTTTATTTACCTGTTGATCTTTGTTCAATCTTTCCATGGAATCACTCCGCTCATCCGTTATAGACCGGATGCAGTTCCTGTTTCAACGATTTTCCTCATTTAACAGTTTTCGTTGAGGTAGTTACTCAGCGAAAGAATATTCCCTCATAACAAAAAGTCAGAATCATATAAAAAAAGAACCGAAAGCAGGCTAAATAAGAAGACAGATTTCGCTCCTTATTCAGCATACTTTCGGTTCTTTTCTTTTATCTGTCACTTTTTTAAAGATGTCGGCTCCTATAGACTGGAAGACTCAGGATTCCGAGCCTATGTCTATTATGACAAATTCTGATCTGCAGCCCGTCTTAAATTTGATCGCCCAGTCAGATATCCCGGACGTGACGATAAAATTCGTATCTCCCCTCTTTGTATGGCCGTAGGTTTTGTCGTTTATCTGAGTCCACTCCCCCAGATCATTGATCGGGAAAAACTGCCCTCCATGCGTGTGCCCTGAAAGTACCAGGTCTGCATGCGCCGCTTCCTGCGCCGCGTAATCCTGCGGCTGATGATCCATCACAATAGAAAACTTCTCCGGATCCAGATCCCGCATCAGCTCCTCCATGGAAGCACGGGAACCTCCCTGCCGTTCCTCCGAGCGGTCCTGCCTTCCGATCAGATAAAAATCATCACCCAGCAGCACTGTCTCGTCCTGCAGAACGCGCACGCCGTTTTTCTCAAGCTCCGCTGTGAGATCCGCGCCGCTGTAGCCGCGATATTCATTTCCATAATAGCCTTTGTCATGATTCCCAAACGCAAAGTATACACCGTAGGTGGTCTGTAAGGTCCCCAGCGCCGCGCAGCTTTTCACCATGTCCTCCTTTGTGGTGTCGTCGTCCACATAATCTCCCACGATCAGCACCACATCCGGATTCGTTTCCTGTATCCGGGC
>CANQUI010000116.1 GCA_947626995.1 uncultured Eisenbergiella sp.
AAAAAAGCAAGGAAAACCTTGCAAAATAAGGAAAAATTTTAATTGAGATTAATTAGCAAGTGGCAAACTCGGGAGGCTTCCCGTTCCTGCCTGCCCGAAAAATTTCCGGGCCCGGTTTTGGGCGAAAACCGTTTATATGACAGCGAGAATGTGCTAAAATAATCCAAAAAGCAAGGCGACAGACGACTTTGGACGGCAAGCGTCCGGAAAAGAGGGACCAAATGACACAGAACGAGCGACGATTGTTTTTACTGAAAACATTGCAGGAGGAAACGCCGCAATTTTGCAGTCTGCAGCTCCCTGCGGATCCCGCCGGACAAAAAAAGCTGCTCCGTTCTTTCCTGAATATCCGCCCGCCGCGCCCTGTCGGAAAAGATTTTCTGGCGATACAGGACGCATATCTGCAGGAAGAAATCGCGGCAAGAGGGATCACGGATCTCGCCGATCTTACGCCCGTAAAACCGGGTCTCTATCTCTGGCAGGGAGACATTACCACGCTTCGGTGCGGCGCCATCGTAAACGCCGCCAACAGTGGTATGACCGGCTGCTATGTGCCCTGTCACGGCTGCATTGACAACTGTATTCACACCTACGCCGGCGTACAGCTTCGGCTTACCTGCGCACAGATCATGGAAAAGCAAGGGCACAGCGAACCGCCCGGGCAGGCCAAGCTCACGCCCGCCTACAATCTGCCCTGCGCGTATGTTCTGCATACGGTGGGCCCGATCATATACGGCGACGTGACGCAAAGGGATCGCGAGCTGCTTGCCTCCTGCTACCGCTCCTGCCTGGAACTGGCGCAGCAAAACCGGATCAGGAGCGTGGCCTTTTGCTGTATCTCTACGGGCGAGTTTCATTTCCCCAATAGACTTGCGGCAGAAATCGCCGTGCGCACGGTGCAAAAATACAGAGGCGACACGGAGGTGATTTTCAATGTTTTCCAAGATGCGGATTACGAAATCTACCGGGAACTTCTCGGATAATACAGCGCGGCTCAAGGAGCCGCTAAACGCAGCCGACGCCGTTTTGATCGGCGCGGGCGCGGGACTCTCTGCCGCGGCCGAGTTTGATCAAAAACGATTGTTCTGCACGCAGGGGGATTATGGACTGTTTCAATGCTCTAAGCCGTGCCGGCAAAAAACTACGACGACAAAGTTTTGTGCAAATAACAGTAGATCTTCCGTCTAAATCCGAAACATAGCGCGTGCGTATTCTTTTTGCTCTCCCCATATTCACACAGTTATCTCGATCTGATTACCTTCTATCGCAACAATACAACTTTCGTAATATCCATCCCCGGTTGTTCTGGGGCCGTTTATCACGGGAAAACCATCCGCTCTCAATCTATCCGTCAACTCATCGACAAGTTTTATGCTGCCGACAGAAAAAGCAACATGTGCATAACCGGTACGATGCAACGTTTTCGCCGCATCTTCCATTTCCGGTTCCGTCATGATCTCCAGTCTCGTACCATCATCGAAGCTGATGAAAAACGAACGGAAGTCTGTAGATGTGTTATGGTAACCGTCATTGGAATGACCGCCTAGGTATGTGACAAAGAAGTCTTTTGCAGCTTCTAAATCTTTTACATATAGCGCGATATGCTCTATTCTCATATTTTTCTCCATATAGGCAAGTGATCCTGCCCATAGACTTTCCCTTGTGTGATATCCTTTTCCCTTACGTTATGAACTCTCACAAGATCAAAAATAAGGGCACAAGATGTCCGGTGGATATCTGTTCTGTGCCGACCGAAGCGGAGCGGAGACAGAAAAAACTGTAACAAATCATAACATATTATGGACAAGGGCAGCAAGAATTGTAAAAAACTACGTTGAAAACAGCACCATCCTCCCCCCCCCAATAAAGCAAAAACCACATTCCGAAAGCAGAAGGCTCTAATATGCCGTGCGCCGCCATTCTGACGAAAGACCAGAAAACTGCTTCCGAACAAGCTTCAACAATCATGGGCACCGCAACAAAAATCCAAAGGATGGCTGTCGCTATATCATCCATATAGGAATTATCAGATTATTGCTGTCGAAGGCACTGAATTTATCCGCCATGCAGAGGACGGCACCGGTGCCAAGTTGCAGCGGAGACTTGTCGATCACGTTGAAGACGCGGGTCAGGCGTTTGTCCGGCGTGGCGGTCTTCTTGATCTCCAGCGGGCAGAGTTTACCGTCGCCCTCCAAGATAACATCAATCTCCTTGGCGTCCCGGTCGCGGTAGAAGTAGAGATATGGCTCCAGCCCTGCGTTCTGATAACTCTTCATGATCTCCGACACGGCGAAATTCTCAAGTAATGCGCCGCTCATAGCACCGCTTTCGGCAACCTCCGGGGACGACCAGCGGGTTAGATAGCAGACGAGTCCGGTATCGTAGAAGTACACCTTCGGCGTCTTAATGGTGCGCTTGAGGACATTGTTAGAATACGGATACAGAAGGAAGATGATCCCCAGCGTTTCCAGTATATTGATCCACGCCTTGGAGGTCTGGATGTCAATATCCGCATCCTCTGCCAAAGCATTGTAGTTCAGAAGCTGGGCGCAACGGGCGGCTACGGCGGTGACGAAGCGATTGAACTTCAGCGCGTCCACGTTGCCGGAAAGTTCCCGCACGTCCCGCTCTACGCAGGTGGAGAGGTAGGACGAATAGAAAACGTTGCGATCTGGCGTCGCGCCGCTGACAAGGCCCGGCATGGAGCCGCACCACAGTCGTTCAAAGAGCTCCGGCGTGGTGACGGGGGTGATCTGATCTCGCTCGGCGAGCAGTCGCTCCATATCCGTGATAAACGGCACGCAGCGAGCACCAATGATCTCCCGCTGGGACATGGGCGACATATGCAACAGCGCCACGCGACCTGCCAGCGATTCCTGTACGCCCCGCATAAGTCGGAAAATCTGCGAGCCAGTCATCCAGAAGTCGCCGGGATTGTGATGCTCGTCGATGTGGATTTTGATATAGGTAAACAGCTCCGGGGCGTACTGCACCTCGTCGATCAGCACCGGCGGTTTGTGAAGCTGCAGGAACAGGGC
>CANQUI010000117.1 GCA_947626995.1 uncultured Eisenbergiella sp.
TTTACAACTTTTAGTGCATAAAAATACTCCACCTCCGCATATCACATTTCGTGCATTATGAGATTCCCTTGCATTTCCTTCCATGTGGCTTCGGCGGCAAGTAAATAAGTTTTACAACTTTTAGTGCATAAAAATACTCCACCTCCGCATATCACATTTCGTGCATTATGAGATTTCCTTGCATTTCTTTCCATGCGGCTTCGGCGACAAGTAAATAACTTTTACAACTTTTAGTGCATAAAAATACTCCACCTCCGCATATCACATTTCGTGCATTATGAGATTCCCTTACATTTCCTTCCATGTGGCTTCGGCACCAGGTGAATAAGCTGTACAATTTTTAGTGCATAAAAAGGCTCCACCACCGCATATCACATTTCGTGCATTATGAGATTCCCTTACTTTTCCTTCCATGCGGCTTCGGCACCAGGTGGATAAGTTATACTATTTTTAGTGCATAAAAAGACTCCACATCCGAGCATTGCGATGCTCAATGGATTTCCTCTATTCTCATCATTCAATGCTCTGCACTCCCTCAGTATCAAAAGTGTCCTAAACGTAAAATGGCGGAGACCAGCAACGCTCTGAATCTGCCGTCCCCCGCATCGCTTGTAAGCAAAATACAACTATATAATCATTATCAATTGGTTACTCAGCTAACTGCACAGGGGGGGTAACCCTATCAAACTCTTCTCCCCAAATACCCTGTGCTTCTGGTCCTCTATTCCCTATCTCCTAATCTGTACCCTCATGGCATCCTTTGAAATCTCTCAAATTCTCTCCATTTAACCCACTTCTTTTTACCCTATATTCACTGTATGAAAAGTTTCATCTTCTTGACCGCAAGCTCCCCAAATTCAGTCAAAAACATTTCCAAAGCTCATTTCAAATTACGCTGAGTAATAGGAAAACCCTAATATAGCTCGCTTTTTCAAGAGTCTCATACTGGTCTTGCTTCTCTATCTGTATGATTCAAGTTAGTTTCTTTTCCCCTGATATTATTCGTACATTTCTATCTCTTACAGCAAGTTCCCTAACCAATGTTGTTATCATCCACCTACGTATGTTTATTAACACCCGCAAATCGATGAATGTTATCATCAAACTGTTCTCTTCTGTTTTGCAATAAACACGGTTGAAAAGTAGCATTCTCGCAGTAAAACAACATGATTCTTCTACTCAGCCGCAATCAAAATTTACATACCTTAACATGACTGGTAAACATTTCCAAATAGCTTGATAATAATTGTAAATTCTATACTGCTATCTCTGCCTTATACAGGAGCCTTCTCCTAGTAGTCACAGCAAAAAAAATCCACAACACCATGCATTTTCCATGTATATAGCGTTGCGGGTAAGAAACAGGCTACTCATCTTAGAACATTCCTTACTTCAATAAACTCTCTTAATTCCTCAAATCATTATTCTCTCTCATGCCGTGTCCATATCTCATGTCATACCCCGGCACAAGCAATCAAAAACCTGCTCCCACACTTTTCGTCAAACACTTAAAAATATATCCAACAACTCCCATTCTTTTTAACTTCGAACACTCATCCGCACACTACCTTCTGATCACAGCCGCATTTCCATAACCCACGCAGCCGCCTCACCCATGCAGACCTCTTTACCGCCTCCATATACAGAAACCTGTATTCCTCCGGAGCCAGCGGGCGGTGTTCAGCCCCAGTCATCCGGCCTGTAGCCGTATAACTGCTCTCAGTTTCCTGATTTTCGCCGTTTTCCGCTCCATAAGAGCAAAACGATAATCCCCGGCTGCTCGCTCTGCTGAAATCATCGCTCTGCCCTCATGAAATCACGGACTCACAGCATATATAACAAAACATCAAATATGATGCTTTATCCGCACATCATCTCGCATTATCTGCGAAAATTCCTCACACACTGCTGTCCCACAATCCGCGCTCTCTGCAGGTTCTTCTCCCCCTCCTCAAACTTCCTCTCTTTAATCTGAAAAGTCTTCACCGGCGCAATCAGAACCCCTTCTCCCCACGCCTTATAATACAGATACTCCTTCACCCGGCTGCTCAGATGCAGCGCCGACCAGTTCCCGGACTTTTTCAGCACCATCCTGGAATATTCCGGTTCGTACTCTTCCCAGGCAAGCACCTTTGCCCCGCATTCCAGGCAAAAATCCAGGATTTCCCTGCTCACCTTGTGAGCCCAGTACTCTCTCTGATGCTTCAGCCGCATCCAGTACTTCTGGTCCGCCTTCGCCTGTCCCCTGCTGCCTCCGCTCTCCCGGCTTCTCTCGATATACCCCAGAATCTCCCGGCACCGGTGAACATACTGTTCTCCGCCCCGGATATACCTGACAGCTGTCTGGCTTCCATCAGCCTCCAGGACACAGCAGACAGCGAAACAGTCCGTATTCATAAACTGCACAGCGCAGATCCTCTCGCCATCCGCCATCCTCTGCTTCAGCTTCCGGGCGTCCCCCACCGGTTCCCGTACCGGCACATGAAGAAAATCATGCTCTTTCCCCGGCACTGCCGTTGGAGACATCCACTTCACACCCTCCGATTCCGGATCCGGCAGTCTGGCACCATGCAGCCGGCACTTCATCCAGCTCCATTCCTCACCATTCCAGACATTCAGCGTAATCTTCCGGTCTGTAAAGTCCCGGTACATCCTCTGGTAAAAGACCACTGAATTCTGAAACTCTGTTTTCAGCGATTTCCCATCGCTCCGTGAACGGATGCTCTTCACACCGCCCACTGTGGCATTGATGGCAGACCGCCGAAAATATGCAGGAACTTTTTCCCATGGAAGGGGAACCTCCGCATCACCATTTGCCCGGGAAGAAACCGTCAGTCTTTCCAGCTCTCTCAGAATCTGCTGGCTTCCCAGATCCAGCAGTTCCTCATGCTGCAGCAGCACTTCATAATAAAATTGCTGGATCTCCC
>CANQUI010000118.1 GCA_947626995.1 uncultured Eisenbergiella sp.
TAACCCGGCACGCTCCCTGCCGCTAACGATAGCGACAGCAGCACTGCGATTACTTTCTTTTTCATGCTTTTTCCTCCTTGTCTTCTTCCCCGGTTTCCCAGGGGCTGCTACCTCCAGGGCTCTTCTTCGGCATTTTCTCCGTTTCCTTTCCCACGGGGCACGCCTTCCGCCCTGCCTGCCCCATTATCATACTACAAATCCTTTTTTTCTGCAACAACAATTTTCACCTCCTGCTTCCTCAGTCCGCATGCTTACACACAGCCAGTCAAAGCAGGCCGGAACACTCACCCCGCCCCGCGTCTCATACGGACCATCCTGCCGCACGCTCCCATGCGCTCCCTTCCCCCCGCCTCGGCCTTCTTCTTACTCCTCCTCCAGGGGGGCCTTCTTTCTGCCTCACCTCACTCCACACACACTCGCTTCCCCTCCTCCCCTCCCTTTTCTTCTTCTTTCTTCTTCTGGCGATTCTTCTTCCATGTACACATAACACTTCACTCCCACTGCTTTTCCCAACAGCCAGCAACCCCTTCCCTGCAGACAGCATCAAAATCAGACAAATGATACCGCATTCCAACAGCAGTATCCAATACAAAACGAGTCAAAAAACGAATCCCGCTGAACATTCGCCACCGTCAAACATCTTCATTCATACGGTCATGACCTCCAGTCCATCGCTCACGAAGATCAAAAGCAAAAGCCGCCTCCCAAATTATTCCGGGAAACGGCCTGCTCCTTTACCTTCTCAATTTTGCTTTTTCTGCACGCGCTCTCACTTTCCGCGCCCTGCTATACCACCACCTCAAAAATCTTCTTTCCTCTGCACTGAATTTCTCTGGTTCCGATCTCCTTGTTCTTATTAAAATTAAAGCTCAAAAGATATCCTCTGTCCAGATGATAACTGTCGAGATAATCCGCAAGCTGCTCTTCCCCACGGCGGTTATATTCCTCGCCATGCCATATTTTCATCTCAATTATATACTGCCGTCCCAGATAATCTATCACCACGTCCGTGCGCCGCTGATTCCTGGTCTGGGCTTCCACATAATAATTCCCCACACCGTTAATAATCGGTTTTATAAACAGTAAGAACAGTCTCCGCCCGTTTTCTTCTTTGAATTTGTCCGTGCTGTCCCCATAGATATCTGTAAAATGTTCCATAAATCTGGTCATTATCCGTTCCATATTCAGCCCGTCTCCACTGATAAACTGGCTTTTCATCCCGGAAGCCGCTTTGTAGGACTGATCATCCAGAGTCTCCTCGGACATAAAAAAGTTATACAGCCGTGTTTCAAAAATTCGATTCGCGATGACCACCTGATTATCCTGTTCCTTCAAAAATCCAAACATCCTGCCGATATCAATTACAAAATTGTCCGGATTATACGCAAAGCTCTGCCCGCGAAACAGAATCGCATAAAGCATTTTCTTTAATTCCGGGTAATCCGATATCCGCTTTCTCATATCATCGAACAGTGTATCAGTTTCATTCAGCAGAAGTTTAACCGCTTCCGTAACTCCTGCCTCCGACCAGGCGTGAGAATCCTCTTCAAATCCCGGCCTTCCCTTGATCCGCTCGTCAATCAGCATACAGATTCTGGACACAAGATACGGATAACCGGATGTGTAGCCGTAGATTACCCTGGAAAGTTTAATCTCATCCATCCCGGTGCGGTGGTCATTTTCATATTCGGACAGCATCCCCGCAATATCCTTAGAAGTAAAACTCAGCTCAATATTAAAATCAGCCGCAATGTTCCACGGACTGTTATACCGATGCGCAGTATCCGGACGAATCTTTTGTTTCAGATTCTTTATATCATATATCCCTGCCAGTATGACGGAATGAAAAATGGCAAACTGCCTTCGATTCAGGTAATAGCTTCTCAAAAGTCCCAGAAAATCCAGAAAAACCTGATTATTGGAAGCGCTGTCCACCTCATCAATGATCAAAACAACCGGCCTTGCGGCCGTCTCACACAATCTGCTGAGCAAATGAAACATATCCGCAAGATTCATATGCCCCGATAACGAATTCTCCTCCAGAGCATCAAGATCCTCCCCGGATATTCCCTCGATTTTCTGGTTTTTGTTGTGAACCATTCGGATAATCATATTGACAAATTCTCTGCAGAAAGTATATTCATCCTGAAAGACGGCGCTGCTCATTTGCTGAAAGCTCATGGAGAGAACAATATACTCTGTCATGAGATACTCTTTAAGCGCCCACAGGATTGTTGTTTTTCCATATTGTCGGGCACGATTGATTACAAAATATTTCTTTTCATCTACGAGCTGTTTTATTTCCCTCACACGTCCATCCAGATTTACCATATAATGCTCGTCCGGATAACAGATACCGTTTACATTAAACCGTTTTCTCACGTGAACAACCCCCTGTCTTTCCTTCCCTTATCAGACCTTCCCTTTCTTCTGTCTCTATTTTATGGCTTCTCCTTTTCCGTGTCAACGATTCATAATCGAGCAGGAGTATTTTCCCTCCTGCTCGCCTGCGCGGCCCGCATGCTGCGGCAGCAGCTAATCTCCATATGCGGGCCTGCGCATAAAAAAGAAAAAGGACAGCCCTCTCAGACTGCCCTTCTCTCCTTCCGCCTCCCGGATTCCTCCGGGAAACGGTTTTTTCATCGTTTTTCGGTTCGCAGATGCCTGTCCCGGTTCCTTCCGGGAAGGCTCCCCTCTCAGAGATACCTTCCCTTCCGGTTTTTTCAGGTTCTCTTCAGAAGATTTCTCTCTTCCTTATTTTACCTTCTTTACCGTTACCTTGCTCCACGCTCCGTTTACTCTTGCTCCGT
>CANQUI010000119.1 GCA_947626995.1 uncultured Eisenbergiella sp.
TTTTAGCATCTTATCTTCAATAATATCGTGTCTCCAATAACAAGACATCTCCCAATCCCTGCCGGCAAAAACATGGTCTCCCCTTTTACAAATCGCATCGGCTTCAGATCCGCGTCCATCGTTTCTACCTGTCCATAGCCATCCAGGCACATGAGCACTTGAAACGAATAATCTGTCACAGAGAAAGTAAATCCTTTTGTGACTTGAATCCGCTCTGCTTCAAAATATTTGCAGCGGCAGATCAATTCCCTCGACCCGCCGGGATAATACCGTACCATTCGGGGTGTCTGTCTGACGTCTGGTGCGGGGTTCATTTCCATGACTTGAATGGCCTTATCAAAATGAAGCTCCCGTTTTTTTCCATCCTTGCCCACACGATTATAATCATAGACGCGGTAAGTCACATTCGAGCTCTCCTGAATCTCCGCCAGCAGGATTCCTTTTCCGATACCATGAACGGTACCCGCAGGAACATAGTAGACATCTCCTTTGTGAACCTCCACCTTCTGCAGGTGCTTGTCCAGCGTTTCTGTTTTAACAGCAGTTTTCAGAATCCGCTCTGAGACCTTATGTCGGAAGCCGTAAATCAGACTTGCGCCATCCTCGGCATCGATAACATACCACATCTCAGTCTTTCCGTTCTGATGTTCATACTCCAGTGCGTAAGTGTCATCCGGATGCACCTGGACAGAAAGATCCTGTTTTGCGTCGATGAACTTAACCAGAATTGGAAGTGTTCCATTTTGAACTTTGTTGCCAAGGTATTCCGGATGAAGGTTTAACACCTCAGCAAGCGTCAAACCTTTGAAAGTCCCGGCAGCTACAGTACTTGGCCCATCGGGGTGAACCGAACATTCCCACGTCTCCGCCAACGGCGTCATGTCAATGTTTTTGCCATATTCATTTTTAAGTCTCATGCCGCCCCAAAGATAGTCTTTTCCGGCCGGCGACAGCTTAAAAATCTCCATCGGTTTACTCCAAATCAAATTTGATTTTATCGCTGACACTGATCTCGTCGCCCAATTGAACTTCTACAATATCAAGCGGCGTGACAGCCTCCACCATGTGTTTGCAGCCTGCGGCGATGGTGATTACATCCCCGACACGAAGGATCTGTTCCATGCCGTCTACTGTTGCCTTGCCTTTACCAGAAACGACCGTCCAGACTTCTTCCCGGTAATTGTGCATATGGTAGCTCATATGTTCGCCAGCCCGCATTGATACTTTTACGGTCATAGAGCCCGGCTGCACATCAATAACCGTATAAGTGCCCCATGACTTCTCGGCAAACATAGCCTCCGTTTCAATCTTCTCCACATACGGCTTCATATAGCCGCTGCGCTCTTTGTCCGAGATCAGAATCCCGTCACCGCTGGCCGCAATGATCATATCCTTGCATCCCATGCAGAGGATTGGGATATTCAGCTCATTAACCACATTGGTATCCTCACAGGTTTCATCAAGGATAACCTTCCCTTTAGCAGCGTCAGCCATGACTTCGGCCATCATGTTCCATGTGCCGACATCCTTCCAGGAGCCTCTATAGCGCAGAACCTGGATGGACTCCTCTTTCTCCACAACAGCGTAGTCAAAGCTGATCTTCGTCAGTGTGTCATACTTGTTGAAAAGATCACGATAGTCTTCAAATTGAATCATTTCATGCGCTTTTCCTAGCAGGTAACCAATTTTGAATGCAAAGATACCGGCATTCCAAAGAGCTTTCTGCTGTATGTAATCCTTCGCGGTTTCAACGTCAGGTTTTTCCTTAAAGGCAGACACCGGACTGACTTCTTCCCCGTTCACAGGAATGATGTATCCGTATTTTTCACTGGAATATGTCGGCTCGACACCCATGAGAGTGAGGTTCGCCCTTCCCTGCTTTGCCAACTCTTGAAGATGCATGACCGCCTTGTAATATGTATGGTCCACATACGGATCTACCGGGCAGACGACAACTGCTTCATTTTCATCAGCGTCAAGTTCATCGTGAAGATATGCCGCTGCGAGAACGATAGCCGGAAATGTGTCTCGCCGACAGGGTTCTACGCAAATTGCCACACTGTCCCCAAGCTGATTCTTAATGGCACTCGCCTGAGACTTGCTGGTCGCAATTGTGACCTTTGCATTAGGGTCAACATCTGTAATCTGTCTGTAGACCCTTTGCACCATTGACTCGTACTCTTCTCCGTTCTTGAAGAGCTTGATAAACTGTTTGCTGCGGATATCATTGGAAAGCGGCCACAGGCGCTTTCCACTTCCTCCGGACAATAAAATGATATTCATATACGCATCACTCCTTACTCCAATCCCAGCTTAGCTTTAATCTTATTACGAGTATCCATGAGCTTCTTCCCTGCTACAACATAATCTGAATCTTTGGTACTATAATATCTTGATCTTCGGCTCAGTGCCGGATGGCCGAACCGCAATCCAGGAGCCATCCTTCAAGATGAACTTGAGTACATTTGATGCCGGAAGATTGCCAAACCCCGGTTCAGCATCTACAGGGCTGTTGAAATCGATCACTGCTTTTGTATCTACAAACGGCGAGCTTCACTCCGAAGTGACTCCATCATCGATGCGATTCTCTCAAGACCGTCCTTGCCTTTTAATGTAAAGCTGTCCAGGGCATCGAGGTAATAGCCATACTCGGCATATAATCTCCTCTAATAAAGTGGGTTTTCGTCAATTTCGACATTCCCACGTAGTTTCAATTCTTTTTCATCGTTTTTCCAGC
>CANQUI010000120.1 GCA_947626995.1 uncultured Eisenbergiella sp.
AACAGGCAGACAGGCGGCCGGAAGAGGCGGATAGCTGGAGAATGGCAGGAGCCCGGAAGGCTGTGGAAGCAAAGAGGAACCGTTACCCCCGCGTGTAAAGGGAACGGAGCAAAAGCTTTGTAACCAAAACACACACAGATCCGGACCGTAAGGAAGAGGACGGACGTCCGCCCGGAGCGGAAAGCCCCGTACAGGAGAGGCAGCGAGGAACCTCCATTCAGGAAGCGGGGGCCGCACAGAGGGAGCGGGGACGGAGCCTTGGAGAGACGGCCTGGAACGTAACAGACGCCGGAGGGAAAGGACTGGGAGGAAGACCGGCCGGCGTACAGGAGGGAGAAGCGGAAGCCGCCCAGGGCAGGCCGTGAGCACAAAAAAAGAAAGGAAAAGAATATTATGAAGAGAAAATTCAAGAGAATCGCCAGTTTCGTACTGGCGGCGGTCATGGTATTCGCGATGGCAATGCCGGCGATGGCGGGCGAAAAGGCGGAGAACTTTACGGAGTTCACAAGCCCTACAATCACAATCAAGACAAATGCAGGTGACCACGTCTATGAGGCATATCAGATCTTTAGTGGCAGAATGGCGACAAATACTGATGGAGATTATTACCTGTCCAATATTGTCTGGGGAAGTGGTGTGAATGAGGATGCGCTCGCAACTTTGAAAAATGAGATTGATGACGCGTTGAAGAAATATTATGAAGCAATACCTGGAGATAAAGAACCGTGGGATGCGACGAATGCGGAATTGGTTGCAGCGGCTTTAAATCAAGGCTTGGAACCGGCTGCAAAAAGCTTTGCACAGGTGATTGCAGGAGCTTTAAGCAGTACGTATAAGGAATCTGAGGCTGCCATTCAAGTCGGAAAAGAATATGAGTACAGTATTATTGTATCAGGTGTTGGATACTACTTTATTAAAGATAAAAGTGGTGTCCAGGATGGAACGGATGATGCATATACAGA
Source organism: uncultured Eisenbergiella sp. (assembly GCA_947626995.1). Lineage (GTDB taxonomy): Bacteria > Bacillota > Clostridia > Lachnospirales > Lachnospiraceae > Gallintestinimicrobium. The sequence goes on from CANQUI010000120.1 coordinate 963, forward strand.
ATTCATGCTTCAAGTTGTTGGTGATGTAGATGTAAATGCAAAATCATCTTATCCAACTGTTACTAAAAAAGTACAGGATGTAAATGATTCAAAAGATGGCGTAGATGGAAAAGATAATTGGAAAGATTCTGCAGATTATGATATCGACGATGTGATTCCATTCCAGCTGACAGGTACAGTAGCTGAAAACTATGGTGAGTATGACGAATATTATTATGCGTTCCATGATACGCTGAGCGGTGGATTAACATTTAATGATGATGTTGTAGTGACTATTGGTGGCAAAGTAGTAGACCCTAGCTGCTATAGTGTAACAGTTACTCCTCCCCTCCCTGTTGATGCAGGTACGGAGACTAGGATTGACATTGCTTTCACTAATTTGAAAAATGTTAAAGCAACAGCAGAAGATGGAGGGGAAGCGATTACGATTGATAAAACCACGCAGATCGTAGTCAATTATTCAGCTACGCTGAATGCATCAGCGGTGCTTGGCAACCCTGGTAACCCGAATGAGGTAACTCTGGAATATTCCAATAACCCGAACGAAGGTGGAGAGGGATCTCACGGTAATACACCAAAGGATACAGTAGTTGTATTTACATTTGAAGTAGATGTCAACAAGGTAGACAAAGACCACAAACCTCTTGAGGGTGCCGGATTCACGTTGCAGAAATGGAATAAGACTACGGCAATGTGGGAAGATGTTGGAGATGAAATAAAGTCAGAGGACGGCGAGACTACGTTTAGTTTCAAAGGCGTTGACGATGGCTATTATAAGTTGATAGAGACTACGACTCCTCCCGGATATAATACGATGGATCCAATCTACTTTGAAATCACAGCGGATCATACGGAGACTTTAGAGAATGCTGAAGGTGGAAAGATTGAAGTAACAACATTAAAGGCTACTCAGATTTCTTGGAATGAGGGAGAGAAGAAGCCAGGATCAGCGATAGAAGGAAAAGACGCGTATTCATTTACAGTAGGAACTGGAGCAGCTGCTGAGAATACATATGCTAAGTTAACAACAGACGTTGTAAACCTGAAAGGTACCACCCTTCCTGAGACCGGTGGCATCGGTACCACGATCTTCTACGTAGTCGGCTCTGTGCTTGTCCTCGCGGCTGTGATCCTTCTCGTAACGAAGAGGAGAATGAAGTCTGAATAAGCCCGCCCATACGCGGCAGGAGTGTTCCGAACGGAAGCTCTGAGGATTGATTAAGCAACCTGTAAACAGGAAACCCGCGGGCGGGCCGCCTCATGCGGTGCGGCGGCCCGTGCGGATACGGATATTTAATCTTTAAGGTAAGATGGCATGTTGTACAGGGGACGGGGGCTGCTCCTGGGGGTAGATTCCCGGGACAGCAGCGGGGCGCACAGACGTCCCCCTGTCCCCGTACGACGGCAGGGAGAGGCTTATGAGGTGGATCAAAAAAAACATAACGACGGTTCTGCTCCTGACGGTCCTGCTCGTGGGACTCTTCCTGCTGTTGTACCCCACAGTCAGCGACTACTGGAACTCGTTCCACCAGTCCAGGGCGATCGCGTCCTACGCGGAGAGCGTGGCGCAGATCGACGACGATACCTATGAAAAGATGTGGAACCAGGCGGTCCGGTACAACCGGAGGCTGCCGGAGCGGGCAAACCACTGGTTCATGACAAAGAAGCAGGAGGAAGGCTACAACCGGGCTTTAAACATCAGCGGGACGGGGATCATGGGGTATGTGGAGATCCCGAAGATCAAGGTGTCGCTGCCGATCTACCA
>CANQUI010000121.1 GCA_947626995.1 uncultured Eisenbergiella sp.
ACAACCGTCTCCACGCTCCCCGTCCACGGGAACATATCCACCGGCCACGCTTCCCGCGCGCAATACCCTTTCTTTTCCAGATACGCCACATCCCGGGAAAGCGTCCTGGGATCGCAGGACACATAAACTACTTTTTTCGGCCGAATCTGCGCCACGGCATCCAAAAACGCCTCGCTGCTGCCGGCTCTGGGCGGGTCCAGAAAGACCACGTCCGCAACAATCCCGTCCGCAGCGCAGCTGGTGAGAAAATGCCCGGCGTCATCCCGATAAAAACGGATATTGGAAATTCCGTTTGCCCTGGCGTTGCCGATCCCGTCTTGCACCGCTTTCGGATTGCTCTCCACGGCGTATACCTGCCCGGCATGGCGGGCGGCCAAAATCCCGATGGTGCCGGTGCCGCAGTAGGCGTCCACAACCGTTTCCTTTCCGGTAAGTTCGGCCAGTTCTATTGCTTTATCGTACAGTTTTTGCGCCTGCTCCGGATTCACCTGGTAAAAAGAAGAAGGCGAAATCTTAAACCGGCAGTCTCCGATCCGGTCCACAATGTATCCCTTTCCATAAAGCGTCTGATACTGATCTCCCAGAATCAGACTGTCGGTGCGGGTATTTACATTCTGCACCACCGTCGTGATCTGCGGGTGCGCCTTGCGAAGCGCCTCCACAAAATGTCGTTTGGATGGAAATACCGGGGAAGCGGTCACCAAAACCACCATAATTTCCCCTGTATACCGTCCCTTTCGGACCAGAACATAGCGCAAAAGCCCGTAGCCGGTATCCTCGTCATATACCTTGATCTTAAAGGAGCGCAGCAGGCCGCGGACCGTCCCGATGATCGCATCCGCCGTTTCGTCCTCGATCCTGCATCGTTCTACCGGAATGATACGATGGCTTTTTTTGGCATAGACGCCGGAAATGGGCGTCTTCTTTTTGTCCAGGCCAAAAACCGCCTGCACCTTATGCCGGTAATGCCAGGGATTCTCCATGCCGATGACGGGATGTACCCGGCAGCCCTTTCCCAAAAGCTCCCGCACGATTTTCCGCTTTTCTTCCAGTTGCTTTTCATAAGACAAATGAAGATACTGGCAGCTTCCGCACTGCCGGTAATACGGGCAGGGTACGGACCGCGTCGGCTGTCCGTTCTTTGATCCTCCCCGATCTGTGTTGGAATTCATGAAACGATCCCCTCCTTTTTCCCCGCCGATACAAAAAGAGCCGATGCTTTCCATGCCCCTTTACAACATAAAAAGTCATCGGCTCTTCTTTCACACGGAGATGTCTCCCTGTCCGCTTTCTTAAGCGAGCTTGCCTTTTGCCACCTCGGCCAGCGTTGCGAACCCGGCCGCGTCATTCACCGCCATCTCAGCCAGCATCTTCCTGTTCATCTCGACGCCGGCCAGCTTCAGGCCGTACATAAACTTGGAATAGGAAAGGCCGTTGAGCCGCGCCGCCGCGTTGATACGCGCGATCCACAGCTGTCTCATCTGGCGTTTTCTTTCCTTACGGCCCGCGTAAGAAGAAGTCAGCGCTCTCATAACGGACTGCTTCGCGATTCTGTACTGTTTGCTCCTCGCGCCTCTGTATCCTTTTGCAAGCTTTAATACTTTGTTATGTTTTCTTCTGGCAGTCATGCCACCCTTAATTCTAGCCATCTTACTGATTCCTCCTTACGACTTATAAATACGGTAAAATCTTCTTCATATTCTTAACATTGGTAGCGTCCGTAATCGCCGCTTTTCTGAGATTTCTCTTTCTCTTGGTGGACTTCTTGGTTAAGATATGGCTCTTATAAGCTTTACTTCTTTTCAATTTACCGGTACCGGTCAATTTGAAACGTTTTGCGGCAGCTCTGCTTGTCTTCATTTTAGGCATGTCTGATTTCCTCCTGTTACATCATTTTCAAAATACATCTATTTTAACTGCGCCATGCGCACCGTCCTGTCTTCGACGGCGTTCCTAGCGTTTTTCAGTTAAAAACATAATCATGCTTCTGCCTTCCACCTTCGGCTGTTTTTCCACAACCGCAATATCGGAGAGCAGCTGTGCGAAATCGTCCAGAATGTGTTTGCTGGTGGACATGTGCGCCATTTCACGGCCGCGGAAACGCAGCGTCACCTTGACGCGGTTTCCTTTTTCAATAAACTTTCTCGCCGCGCTCGCTTTCGTGTTCAAATCATTCGTATCAATGTTGGGAGACATGCGGATCTCTTTGATCTCGATCGTCTTTTGTTTTTTTCTCGCGTCCTTTTCCTTGCGCGCAAGCTCATATCTGTATTTGCCGTAGTCGACGATCTTACATACCGGCGGCTTTGCGGCAGGGGCGATCTTCACCAGATCCAGTCCCGCTTCTTCCGCCAGCTTCAGCGCGTCGCGCGCCGACATGATGCCGAGCTGCTGTCCGTCTTCCCCGATCAGGCGAATCTCTTTGTCTCTGATCTGTTCGTTGATAAATAATTCGCTAATGGCTTTTCCCTCCATAAGATCAAACTCGAGTGTGGCGGGCCGTCCCATAAAAAAATGGATTTCCGCAGAAATCCACCCGTATCCCGAGGACAAAAAAGAACGATCGCATCCCTTCCTGCCCTTTCAGAACTATGAACGCCTATCAGCCCAATCGCCATAGGGTGAGAGTGGAAACCTCTGCTTGCCTGCCGCACGCCTCTGCGTACTAAAATAAAATAGCACAACCGGCATCGTTTGTCAATGCCTGTTGCGCCATTTTTTTACA
>CANQUI010000122.1 GCA_947626995.1 uncultured Eisenbergiella sp.
ATCTGTCAGTTTCCTGTCAGCAAGTACAGCCCTGTTACTCATTTCCTGAGCTTTCTTCAAAAGCTCTGCCACACCCTTTTCCCGATCATTCGGGTTATCCAGAAATGCCTGATTGATCTCCAAAATCTCGAACATCCTCTTTAATTCCGCCATAGGAAGCTGTGTCGGTCTGGACAGATACTTAAACTCATACAAGTCAAGAGCACTCGTCTTCGGCACCTTGTCCAGACTCGATGCGGTCAGCGTACTGCCATCCCTTAACGTAATCACAGCACAGCCCGCATATACCAGTGACAGGAAAATGATCGGAGTGAACAGGAAATTAATCTTGAACTTTTTATCCACAAACATATTATCATTGGCAGGTTCAAAAATATCAGAATAGTTCAGGACTCCCTGCGGCTGCAGTTTTTTCAGCTTATCAATATAGTAAGATGCATACTTGGATCCCTCCGGACGGATCTTATTTCCGTCAAGGATCCCAAAACTCTGTAGCATAGCCGCAGCCGTCTGGTTTTTCCTGCCTGCAAAATAATCAAAAGCCGCCCTGACATTTTCAGCCTGATTCTTTCTCGTGATCTTTGTTTTCATGATCGGATAGTCACGATAGATTGTCCCAAAATATTCATCCAGGCAAATGGAGGATGCCAGATCAATAGTATCCTTAAAAGTCATATCCCTATTGTACTTGCCCTTTAGTACTTCAATCAGTTGGCGCATATGGCACTTATAAGTTACATTAAAGCAGGTGTTCTTATTCTCACTCAGATACTTCACCAGCTTCTTCTTCAAAATGGCTGCTTTACCAAGATAAGCATCCTTGTCCTTTCCTTCACTGATATCTGCCTGAGCATTAGCTGCAGCATAGAGCCGCAGATCCTCTTTGAAGTCATCGCTGCCTCGGAAATAGAAGTAAACTTCATCATCCAGATTATGTGTATCCTCGCTTACATCGCCAAACGGTGGCATGATATGAATATAGAAATCTCTTTCCGGCTGTGCTGTGCTTCTTTCTCCCGGAAGCCCCATGAACAGATATCCTTCCCGAAAGATATTATGAGAATTCCAGTTCAGATCATACTGATAGATTTTGAAACCGTTCACGTATTCCTTCGCATCCCATTCAAGACATCCGTAAACCACTGTGTAGAAATAGCGGTTCAGCTCACTCTCCGCCATCATGGAAGCCCTCTGTTTAATGCGTTCATCATAATCAACAACTTTATCTACGTCAATGTAGTACTGATTATTTGCCTCATTATGGATGATAAACTGCCCGGAAACAGTCTTCATGATTTCCCTCAGTGTCGCATTAACGGCACCGAGCAGAAAATCCGCATCCTGCTCAGGCATCGACAAATACAGACAAAGATCATCTTTCAGATTTTCTGCCGTAAGTCCGAACTGCACATCCAGCCCGCTCGTAGTCAGACGATGTACACTCAACGCATAGATGATCTGTTTTGCCATTGGCTTATAAACAGCCTTTGTAAAAGACCGGTTGATAATCTCTTCCAACTGTCCGCTGGCTCCAACCACGCGGCTGATTGTAATATCACTTTTCAGCAGACCATTGGACTTAATTGCCGGCCAGTAATCATCAAAGGAGATGATGCCCGGTGCATCTTCTGGTACCTGCTCATCAAAGATATCTTTAATCGTCATAGAGATATTTTTCAGGATGTGCCTGTTCTCTATCACATAAATCTTGTTAAATACATCAATGTATGACGGATGAATCGGGAACAGCTCCACAAACTCTTCCATTTTCGAGGACATACCTGTGTACAGCCCGGAGAACTTCTCCAAATGCTGCCGGATCATGGCCTTCTGCTCCGGTGTCTTCTTCAAAATACGTTCCGAAACAACATAAGCTGTCGCTTCTTTTGTAATGATGATCTGAGTAAAGCGGTCTCCCACCTTCTTCAATGTCTCGCTTACAAAACTGAACCTCGGATTGTCAAAAACCTTCTCCTGCACACCACAAATCAGACGAAGCCGGGACTTAGAACACATCTCTGCCATAGACTGAAGAAATGCCAGGTCCAGAACAATCTGTCTTTCATCTCTGGAAGTCAGATAAGATAAAAGCTCATCGATTACGATCATGTATCCTTTATCCGGGTATTTCGCCTGGAAGACCTGCATCACTTCTTTAATCAGGCGGGCATTATCGCGCACATAATTCAGATCTGGAACCGTATAGTCTATTCCACGATTGGCAAAATCGTCCTCAATCTCAGCTAGGATAATTTCTCTGAGCGGCATCGTCAGTCCATCTACCTTAAGTCTCAGAACTTCAAACTTTCCCGCAATGATCTCCATATCCCTGGCGAACCGCTTATTTTGAGCAAACTCAAGATTCTCCGCATCCGTCGCAATCGCCGCAATAACAGACATCAAATGAGATTTACCGGTCCCATAATTACCAACGATCATGACCGCCTTATTATCTACAACTTCTTCCATCTGCAGCTGATCAATGACCGTTGCCTTAAGGTTCTCTGCCATCGTATCAGACATGACATAAGTCTGTACCATATCTTGTGCGACCTTTTTATCTGCTGTTTCCAACAGCTGGATTGTGGACTCGATTGGTTTAAAACTGATCAGTTCTGAATACTTCATTTGTAATTCCCCCTAATTTCACGAACGTGATATCATAATCCGCTATGCTATATGTTTTATAGTCCGAATATCCTGATTCTCC
>CANQUI010000123.1 GCA_947626995.1 uncultured Eisenbergiella sp.
AGGAGATTACCGGAGATGCCTACGATGAGTAATCTGCAACTCATCGAGGCGTTCTCGCAGATCATCGAGGCTCAGGCCCGTATCATCACAGAGCAGCAGAAAGCTCTGCACCAGCTTAACGCCGTATGCATGGAGGAGGAGATCACCGCCGTGCGGGCGGCTTACTCCGGCGCTATCGGCAGCGGAGAGATCCCGGAGGACTGATAGTATGAACTTACAGGACGCACTGGCGGGAGGCGGTATCGTAATCGTACTCCTGACACTCCTGGAGATTGCACCGATCCGTATAAACCCATGGGGCGCTCTTAGATCTGCCGGACGGAAAGCACTGGGGTGTTTTGGATCCCATATCAATTCGGGCGTCCTGACGGAGCTACAGGCTGTAAGGGACGCACAGGAGGATATGCGGCGCAAACTGGATTCTCACATTGAGTCAGATCAGCGCCGCTCTGCTAATGAGTGCCGGGCCTCTATCCTGCACTTCAATAACGAGTTGTTGCGAAGTATCCGGCACACCAAGGAAGAGTATATCGACATCCTGGCTGAGATAGACAACTACGAAGCGTACTGCCACAGCAACCCAGATTATCCAAACAACCGGGCCACCATGGCAATCGATAACATCAAAGACAACTACCGGGAGCGGTTGCAACACCGAGACTTCCTGGAATCTTTCAGCGGCGGGGAGTGATCCCCGCCGCTGGCACAAAGGAGGGGACTATATGCCGGAAGCGTTACGGATCGGGGCTGGGCTTCTGTTGGTGATCGCCGCCAACATTATCCTGGGCTCCCTGGACGCGATTCTCAACGGAGCATATAACGCTACTATATTTGTTCGGGGTATCCTCAAGGGCGGGATTGTCATACTGTCCCTCCTGGCGGTATACCTGGCGGGGCGACTGAATCCGGATCTCCTGGTGATAGACGCCGGAGGGGAGACGGTAAACCTTATGACCGGTGTCTATCTGCTCCTTGTGGCGGCCTATGCAAACTACGGGATTGATGTTCTCAAGAAACTCAAGGATATCCTGCTAGGAGGGAAGACACCATGAGCAACAGTCCACTGGCGACACGCTGCCTGATCTCTCCGCACCGGACCAGTCCCAGAAACCATGTGATCGACACCATCACAATCCATTGTTACGTTGGACAGGTGACAGCGCAACAGGGGCTTGATGGATTCCACAAGCCCTCCAAGGGTGCCTCCTGCAACTACGTCATCGGTAGAGATGGAGAGATAGGGCTCTGTGTGGAGGAAGCAGACCGGAGCTGGTGCACCGGAGGTAAGGACGAGGATGGGAATCCAATCTACGTCAACGGGATTTCCGGTGCAATCAACGACCACAGAGCAATCACAATCGAGGTCGCTTCCGACAACTACCATCCGTATGCTGTAACGGATGCGGCCTATGACTCTCTGATCCGACTTCTCACAGATATCTGCCGGAGGAATAATATAAAGCAGCTCCTCTGGAGAGGAGATAAGTCCTTAGTTGGAAATGTAAACCTTCAAAATCTGACGGTTCACCGCTGGTTCGCCCGGAAATCGTGTCCAGGAGACTACCTGTATAACAAACACAGGGAGATTGCGGTGGAGGTCAACCGCCGCCTGGGCCTGTCTGAACCTGCGACTCCCGCCAAAGACGAGATATACCGCGTCCGGACGAGCTGGGAGGACAGCAAATCACAGATTGGAGCATACCGCAACCTGGACTCCGCAAAGGCTGTGGCGGATGAAAACCCTGGCTATGCTGTCTACAACTCTGCCGGGGAAGCTGTCTACCGTACCACCGCTTCCGGTGTAGAATACCGGGTGCAGGTGGTTGTGTCGGACCTCAACATCCGGACGGGACCAGGGACCACCTATGACAAAAACGGTTTCACCGGTCAGGGGATATTCACCATTGTGGACACTCGAAGCGGCGCGGGATCTGCCGCCGGATGGGGGAAGCTCAAGAGCGGGGCCGGCTGGATCAGCCTGGACTACGCAACACGTCTCTGATAAAAAGCGACAGCCGGCGCTCAGAGTTCACCAAGCGCCGGCTGTATTATTCCGGTTTTTATGCTGTTCGTCAGAAAGGATCTGCACCAGCCCGCGCCGAGGGCTGTTGAAAGTACGTTGAAAATAGGATCGTTCACAGCGATAGAGATTGAAGTGTGCAGAAAATAAAAAGTTGCGGAAACAGGCTCCTAAACCGTGTTCCCGCAAACTTTCAATGGAGATAGTCGGGCTCGAACCGACGACCTCTTGAATGCCATTCAAGCGCTCTCCCAGCTGAGCTATACCCCCATATGCAGTTGTCCGGAGTCAATGCTCCTCAAAGCAGACACCATATTAGCAGAAGATGTCCGCTCTGTCAACCTTAAATTTCACGCTGGACAGAAAAAATAGAGAGCGGGTTGCTTCTGTTGGTTGTCCCGCTCTCTGCATACAGTTCCGGGCTGAAGTGTGGTTCAGCTGCCGTGCGAGGGTGTCAGACGCAAAAGCTGCTGTACCCGCTTCTGTATGTGCCGCTCAATTGCAACAAGCCGTTCCTCCGGGAGATTCAGCCTGGGATGACGCCGGAACCTGAATCGGATCAGTCTGTGCAGTTGCTCCCGCTGAAGCGGGCCCATGACCTCTTCGCAGATTGTCTCAAAGCCCACATCGTAGGCAGTACTGCGTGTTTTCGCGTAACGGTCCAGGTCCTTCCAG
>CANQUI010000124.1 GCA_947626995.1 uncultured Eisenbergiella sp.
GTATGAAAACTTGACAACCTATGGTTTTTTTTGTATGATCCATATACAATACAGGAATACAAAGGAGTGTTTGGATTGGATTCTTCTGGCGTCATTCAGCTTCTGTCCGTGGCGGTGCTGATCGCGCTTTCCGCGTTTTTTTCCTCTGCCGAGACAGCGCTCACAATGGTCAATCGTGTAAAAATCCGCGCGCTTGCAGAGGAGGGCGACCGCAGGGCCGCCGTCCTGCAAAAAGTTCTGGATCGCAACTCCAAGATGATTTCCACGATCCTGATCGGAAATAATATCGTAAATATCACCGCTTCCTCCGTGGTGACGGTATGGGTCACCCGATGCTTCGGCAACTTCGCCGTGGGGATCGGCACCGGGGCGTTGACGCTTCTGATCCTCTTGTTCGGAGAGATCGTCCCCAAAAGCACGGCCATGATCAAAGCCGAAAAGCTGGCGCTTTCCGACGCGAGGATCATCTTCTTTTTGATGCAGGTGCTGACGCCCGTGATCTTTCTGGTGGATAAGCTCTCCGGCGGCATCATGTTCCTTTTGCATATCGATCCGAATCAGAAGTCCAATCAGATGACGGAAACGGAATTAAAGACCTATGTGGATGTGAGTCATGAGGACGGCGTGATCGAATCGGAAGAACGGGAAATGATCTACAATGTGTTTGCATTTTCCGACACCGTCGCCAAAGACGTTATGATCCCCCGCATCGATATGAGCACCATCAGCGTGGACGCAGGATACGAGGAGCTGTTTTCGATATTCCGGGAAAAAATGTATACCCGTATCCCCGTCTACGAAGGGGAAAACGACAATATCATCGGCCTGGTCAATATCAAGGATTTTATCTTTGACGCCAACCGCCAGAATTTCTGCATCCGGGATATTCTGCGGGACGCCTATTATACCTATGAATATAAGAAAACCGCGGATCTTATGATCGAAATGCGGGAATCGCCTTTCAATGTGGCGTTCGTACTGGATGAATACGGTTCCTGCATCGGAATGATCACCTTAGAGGACCTGCTGGAAGAAATCGTGGGAGAAATCCGCGACGAATACGATGACGACGAGGACGATCTCATCCAACAGACCGGTGACCGGGAATATCTGGTGGAAGGCGGCATGAAGCTCTCCGATCTCAACGACACCATCGGCACCCGAATGGACAGCGAGGACTACGATTCCATCGGCGGTCTCATCATCGGGCTTTTGGACCGCATCCCGGCAAAGGGCGACCGGGTGAAAACCCAGGACGACATTGCGCTGACGGTGGAGGAAGTGGAGCAAAACCGCATTACCCGGGTTCGGATCAACCTGCCAAACCCTTCGGACGAATCGCAGGCGCCAAAAGAGGAACCTTCCCGCCGGGAAGACGCATAAAAATCGAGTAGAAGGCGGTGATTAGCCGCTGTCATCTCACACCACCGTACGTACCGTTCGGTACACGGCGGTTTCAACAGTTGACGTGCAATGACTGGTACGCAATGGCTAGATCATAAAAGCCTGAACGTATCAGTCTTTCTTTTGTCAGAGCAGTCTTTACCACTCCGGTGTTTGACACGAACCAATACCCCTTACAACTGTTCGCAGCTGGGTATGCCGCTCAATCCGGTATCCCCAGTTTCCTCAGATTCCGCCGTTTTGTTTTAGGCAGCTTCCACTGTTTCCAGATGCACATGCGGATTCAATGGTACAGCCATCCGTTGAGGTCGTCGAGATGATTCTTCATGATTGCTATCCCGTAATAGTTAAGCCAGACCCTTACATAGACTTTTATCCTTTCCAGTGAGGGTCTGATACTCTTACAGCGTCTCCGGGAAGAGAGCTCCCTCAGCGTAGACTTAAACTTCTTCCATGACTTTGGATGAACCCGGACGTATATGCCAGCTCAGTTCTTCCCAATGCAAAGCCAAGGGCCTTAAAATTACGGATTGTAAACACGCTTACCACACGACTTTTCCTTTTAGCTTTAGTGTGCCTTCCAGATACTTTGTGCTAGTTTCCAGCAGTCTTTTGGCGGCTCGTTCGCTCTTTGTCAACAGTACGATGTCGTCTGCGTAGCGTATGCAGGGAACACCCCGTCTCTCATACTCCTGGTCGAACTCATTGAGGTAGACATTTGCCAGTTTCAAAGGGATTATTAGCGTTTCTTAAAGCATTGATCCACCAACGCTTCCAGTGTGCCGTTCCTTGCTGCTTCCGCAGCGTCCCCTTGGGCAAAATTCTTTGTTTCGGATTTCAATGTTTCATCAAATCCCAAGATATAATTCGTTGCAATCAGGTAGATGATTCTCGTTGGAGCCAGCCCGTAGACCTGCTCCCGGAGAATGTGGCGGATGCGCTCTCCGTCGTCCGGGTAGGCGGCCTTGATGGCGGGGCTGTGAAACAGCCGCTTCACGATCTCCGTGATATAAAGTCCCGACTTCATGTAGAGGTCGGCAAAGGTGTGTGTTGGGTCATCGAAACAGCCGGGATTTTCGGCTTCCAGCTCATCCACCATCTTCTTCACCACCCAGCGGGGCGTGAATATCTGGTTGGTTTTCTGCGGCGGGATATAGTCGAAAATGTCCTCGGTGTGTCCCTCCTCAAAATAATTTGCCAGTTCCTCTTTCTTGCGCAAAAACTCCCGGATGGAGTCGTTGAATACCGTTTCGTCAAAGAGGTGTCCCTCAAAGTGCGC
>CANQUI010000125.1 GCA_947626995.1 uncultured Eisenbergiella sp.
TTCCTTTCGGATTTTTTCAATCATTTGCACAGAAATTATATAACATCGATGTGCCAAACGCAATATGAAATTTCACGTGATCAGCCGCTCATACCGGCAAAACCGCGCTTCTTATCCGCTGTCTGTCAAAATATCCTCCGGGCATTCCAACATTCTCTCACATACCTCCCGCGATGCTGAATTTACCCAGGAATTCCCGCATACGGGAGTGATCCGATTCAAAGACCTCCCTGGGAGTGCCCTCCACGGCGATCACACCCTGATCCATGAAGATCACCCGGTCGGAAATATCTCTGGCAAAGCTCATCTCATGAGTCACGATCACCATGGTGATATGCTCCGCCGCCAGATTTTTAATAACCTTCAGGATCTCGCCGGTGAGCTCCGGGTCCAGAGCGGAGGTGGGCTCGTCGAAAAACAGGATCTTCGGGTTCATGCAAAGGGCCCGGGCGATGGACACCCGCTGCTGCTGTCCCCCGGAAAGCTGATAGGGATAAGCATTCTCCTTATCCTCCAGCCCCATTTTTTTCAGCAGGTCTCTGGCGTGGGCGTACACCTCATCCTTTTTGCGCTTCTGCACCTTGATGGGGGCGTCCGTGATATTTTTCATTACGGAAAAGTGGGGGAACAGATTAAAGTTCTGGAATACCAGCCCCACATCCCCCTGCTTGACGATCTCCCCGCCGTCGGGAGTCTCCAGACCTGTGGCGCAGCGGAGCAGGGTGGATTTTCCGGAACCGGACGGGCCGATGATGCTCAGCACTTCGCCCTCCTCCACCTCCAGAGAAATGTCCTTCAGAACATTCAGATCGTCGAAAGATTTTTTTATATGCTTCATCTCGAACAGTTTCATAAATACAGGCTCCCTCTTTTTCATTGAAAAGGCTCAGACTGGATCTCCCGTCTTCGGCAGAATCACCAGACCTGGCCTTTTCCAAAGTTTTCCTTGATTTGCAATGAACGACATTTAATGTGTCCAATAATTTTCAGCACTCTTCTAAATGCAAATTATTGGATCATTTTTCTTTTGTCAGTAAACAGTATAAGGCCGTCCGTCTCTTTCTCCGGCTCCTCATCATTTATCATTTTCGATAAATGGTTCAGCATCCCGCCGCCGGCACAGCCTCCGGGCGTCAGCGATAATAATTCAGCTTCTTCTCAATACGGTCCATAACCACCGCCACCACCAGGTTAAAAATATAGTAAAAGAGCGCCGCGCAGATAAAAGGCGTCATAGTCGTCTGGGAACTGGCGATCTGCTTGGCGATAGTAAACATTTCCGCCACCGCCACCACGAAGGCCAGAGAAGTATCCTTGACCAGCGTAATCACCTCATTTGTCACAGAGGGAAGAATCCGCTTGATCACCTGAGGCAGAATGATGCGGAAAAATGTCTGCACCCTGCTGTATCCCAGAATATACGCGGCTTCATACTGACCTCTGGAGATGGATTCGATGCCTCCCCGGAAAATTTCCGCAAAATACGCCGCATAGTTGATGGAAAATCCGATAAATACGGCAATCAGACTGTAGCCCTTGGAAATCCGGATACCGAAGATAAAATAGGGGCCGAAATACACCACCATCAGCTGCAGCATCAGCGGCGTTCCTCTCATAACGGATATGTAAGCGGACACAATGGTCCGAAGGATTCCGATCTTTGACATTCTGCCCAGACACACCAACAGTCCCAGGGGCAGGGAAAAAAGGAGGGTTACAAAGAAAATCTCACAGGATACCAGCATTCCCCCTGAAAGCTGTCTGATCATTACATTTAAACTCATGTTCATCCTCCCGATACGCTTCGTTCATATTTTTTAATAAGCTGCGAAAACACGGGAAATGCTCCCGCCGCCGCACAGATCCGGCCCAAAAACCGGAATATTTCTCCGAGGATTCACGTGTCAGAAGTCCCCCGCGCTGAAAATGCCGGAGCTTTGACACTGCTGTCCGCCGCTGTCCCCGGCTCCGAAGTCCGCTTCCTGAAAAAACGAACCTCTGACACCTGAATCCTGTAAGACAAGAAGAAAGAGGGCCTTGCGTACCCTCTGTCTTCGGTTTAAGGAAATGGGGAAATGCCGTCTTCCCGACCGCATTTCCCTGCGCCATTCACTTTTATTAATGGGGAAATGCCGCCTGACTGACCGCATTTCCCTGCTCCATTCTCTTTTCTTTAAATATCCTGCCGGTATTCCGCAGTATCCGCAAAATACTTTATTCCTCAGCGGTCTCCTCCGCTGCGTCTTCAGCAGGCTCCTCTGCCGCCGCATCGTCAGCGGTTTCTTCCGCTGCATCATCAGCAGTATCTTCTGCCGCATCGTCAGCAGCTTCCTCTGCTGCGTCGTCCACATAATCACCAATGCAGATCATGCCGTCCAGCTCTGTATAGGTTTTTACCAGCTCGTCCACTTTTCCTTCCTCATAAAGCTTCAGAACCTCTGCCCATACGGTGTCGCGGAGCTCCTCATCACCTTTTCTGAAACCGATGCCGTACTGCTCGCTCTGAAGAACCTCGTCAAGGATCACGAAAAGTCCTTCCTCTCTCTGGGCGATCTGATATTTGGCAACGCCGATATCTACTGCTACAGCGTCCGCCGCGCCGGATTCCAGATTCATGAATGCGGT